>NZ_CP012184.1:5526512-5837925 GCF_001420995.1 Pseudonocardia sp. EC080619-01
CGCGGCTGCTCGCCGAGCTGGTCCGCGGCGAGGCCGCCACCGTGCTGGGCCACGGCTCGGCCGACGCCGTCACCGAGTCCCGCGCCTTCCGCGACCTCGGCTTCGACTCGCTCACCGGGGTCGAGCTGCGCACCCGCCTCGGTGCCGCCACCGGCCTGACCCTGCCCAGCACCCTGGTGTTCGACCACCCGACGCCGCTGGAGCTCGCCCGATGGCTGCGCGCGGAGATCCTCGGCGCCGCCCTCGACGTCACCGGCCCGGTCGCCACCGGCGCCGCAGACGACGAGCCGATCGCGATCATCGGCATGGCCTGCCGGTTCCCCGGGGGTGTCTCCTCGCCGGAGGCGCTGTGGGACCTCGTCACCTCCGGCACCGACGCGATCACCGACTTCCCGGTCAACCGCGGCTGGGACACCGCCGCGCTGTTCGACCGCGACCCGGACCGCCCCGGCACCACCTACTCCACCCGCGGTGGCTTCCTGCACACCGCCGACGAGTTCGACCCGTCGTTCTTCGGGATCTCGCCGCGCGAGGCGCTCGTCATGGACCCGCAGCAGCGGCTGCTGCTGGAGACCACCTGGGAGTCGTTCGAGCGGGCCGGGATCCGGCCCGACACCGTCCGCGGCAGCCTCACCGGCACCTTCATCGGGTCCAGCTACCAGGAGTACGGGCTCGGCGCGGGCGACGGCGCCGAGGGCCACCTCGTCACCGGCACCAGCCCGAGCGTCCTGTCCGGCCGGCTGTCCTACGTGTTCGGGCTGGAGGGCCCGGCCGTCACCGTCGACACCGCGTGCTCGTCGTCGCTGGTGGCGCTGCACCTGGCCTGCCAGTCGCTGCGCAACGGCGAGAGCAGCCTCGGCGTCGCCGGCGGTGCCACGATCATGACCACGCCCAACCCGTTCGTCGCGTTCAGCCGCCAGCGCGCGCTGGCCCGCGACGGCCGCTGCAAGGCGTTCTCCGACGACGCCGACGGCATGACCCTCGCCGAGGGCGTCGGCATCGTGCTGGTCGAACGGCTCTCCGACGCCCAGCGCAACGGCCACCCGGTGCTCGCCGTGATCCGCGGCTCCGCGATCAACCAGGACGGCGCCTCCAACGGCCTCACCGCCCCGAACGGGCCGTCCCAGCAGCGGGTCATCCGGCAGGCGCTGGCCAACGCCCGGCTGGAGCCCGGCGACGTCGACGCCCTCGAGGCGCACGGCACCGGCACCCCGCTGGGCGACCCGATCGAGGCGCAGGCCGTGCAGACCACCTATGGCCGCGACCGCGACCCGGTGCGCGCGCTGCTGCTCGGCTCGGTGAAGTCCAACATCGGGCACACCCAGTCCGCCGCCGGCGTCGCCTCGGTGATCAAGACGGTGATGGCGCTGCGGCACGGGGTGCTGCCCCGCACGCTGCACGCCGACGAGCCGTCGTCGCACGTGGACTGGTCGGCCGGGAGCGTCCGGCTGCTCGGCGAGCAGACCGCCTGGCCGGAGACCGGCCGCCCGCGCCGCGCCGCGGTGTCGTCGTTCGGGATCAGCGGCACGAACGCGCACGCCGTCCTGGAGCAGGCTCCCGTTCCGGACGTCGCCCCCGAGGTCCTGCCGGGCCCCGCCGGGGCCCTGCCGTGGGTGCTCGGTGCCCGCGGCGGTGCCGCGCTCCGCGGGCAGGCCGACCGGCTGCTCGCCCACCTCGAGACGTCCACCGACCACCCGGCCGACGTCGGGTACGCCCTGGTCACCGCGCGTGTGCCGTTCGAGCACCGCGCCGTCGTCGTCGCCGCCGACCCCGCTGAGCGGACGGGCGGGCTGCGTGCGGTCGCCGCCGACGGGCCGTCCGGCGTGGTCGCCCGTGGCGTCGCCGACGTCGACGGCCGCACCGTGTTCGTCTTCCCCGGGCAGGGCTCGCAGTGGCTCGGCATGGGCGCGCAGCTGCTCGACGAGTCCCCGGTCTTCGCCGACCGGGTCGCCGAGTGCGCCGAGGCACTCGCCGAGTTCACCGACTGGTCGCTCGACGACGTGCTCCGCGGCGCCGAGGGGGCGCCGCCCGTCGAGCGGGTCGACGTCGTCCAGCCCGCCACCTTCGCCGTCATGGTCGGCCTGGCCGCGCTGTGGCGCGCGCACGGCGTCGAGCCCGACGCGGTCGTCGGCCACTCCCAGGGCGAGATCGCCGCCGCCGTCGTCTCCGGTGCGCTGTCGCTGCGCGACGGGGCCCGGGTGGTCGCGCTGCGCAGCCGGGCGATCGCGCGGTCGCTGGCCGGGCGCGGCGGCATGATGTCGGTCGCGCTGCCGGTCGCCGAGGCCGAGGAGCACCTCGCCGGCTACGAGGGCCGGGTGTCGGTGGCCGCCGTCAACGGCCCCCGCTCCGCGGTGCTCGCCGGCGAGCCCGACGCACTCGACGAGCTGCTCGCCGCGTTCGACGCCGCCGACGTCCGCGCCCGCCGGATCGCGGTGGACTACGCCTCGCACTCGCACCAGGTCGAGGACCTGCGCGACGAGCTCGCCACGACCCTCGCCGGAATCGCCCCGCAGCCGTCGCAGGTGCCGGTGTTCTCCACGGTCACGGGCGACTGGCTCGACACGTCCACGATGGACGCCTCCTACTGGTACGAGAACCTGCGCAACCGGGTCCGGTTCGCCGACGCCGTCGAGGCGCTGCAGGCCGGCGAGTACCGCACGTTCGTCGAGTCGAGCCCGCACCCGGTGCTGTCGATGGCCGTGCAGGACGTCCTCGACGACGCCGGCACCACCGGCGTCGCCGGCGGGACGCTGCGCCGCGACCAGGGCGGCTACGACCGGTTCCTGCTGTCCGCGGCCGAGCTGTACGTCCGCGGGCTCGCCGTCGACTGGGCCCGGGTGTTCGACGGGACCGGTGCGTCCCGGGTGGACCTGCCCACCTACGCCTTCACCCGCGAGCAGCTGTGGGTGGTCCCGCCGGCCGTCACGGCCGCCGCCGACCCCCAGGACGAGGCGTTCTGGGCCGCCGTCGAGGACGGCGACGTCGCCGCACTGACCTCCACCCTGGACACCGACCCCGGCGCGGTCGCCGCCGTCCTGCCCGCGCTCGCGACCTGGCGCCGCGGGCGCCGGGACCGCTCCACCCTGGACTCCTGGCGCTACCGCGTGGCCTGGAACCCGGCCGGGTCACTGCCGCAGCGCACCCTGGACGGCACCTGGCTGCTCGTCACCGCCGACGGCGTCGACGACGCCGAGGTGGCCGGTGCGCTGGCCGCGCACGGCGCCGACGTGCGCCGCGTCGTCCTCGACGCGGAGTGCACCGACCGCACCGTGCTGGCCGGGCGGCTCACCGCCGCGACCACGGACGGGGAGGACCCCACCGGTGTCGTCTCCGGTGTCGTCTCCGGTGTCGTCTCGGTGCTCGCCGAGGCCGACGCGACGACCGTGCCGGAGACCGGCCTGGTCACCGGCGTCGCGCTGACCGTCGCACTCGTCCAGGCGCTCGGCGACACCGGGATCGACGCGCCGATGTGGGCGCTGACCCGCGGCGCCGTCACCACCGGCCGTGCCGACGAGGTCACCTCCCCGGTCCAGGCCCAGGTCCTCGGCATCGGCTGGACCGCCGCGCTGGAGCACCCGCAGCGCTGGGGCGGGACGATCGACCTGCCCGCCGCCCTCGACGACCGCGCCGCCGCCCGCCTCGCCGCCGTCCTCGCCGGGGAGCTGGGCACCGACGACCAGCTCGCGCTGCGCCCCACCGGCGTGTTCACCCGGCGGATCGTGCGGGCCGAGCCCGCCGGCGCCCGCCCGGCCCGCGAGTGGAACCCGCGCGGGACCACCCTGGTCACCGGTGGATCCGGCACCCTCGCACCGCACCTGGCGCGCCGGCTCGTCGAGCGGGGCGCCGAGCACGTCGTCCTGCTGTCCCGGCGCGGCCCCGACGCCCCCGGCTCGGCCGAGCTGCTCGCCGAGCTCGGCGACGCCGGTACCGAGATCGAGGCCGTGGCCTGCGACATCACCGACCGCGCCGCCGTCGCGGGGCTGCTGGAGCGGCTCGCCGCACAGGGCCGCACGGTGGGCACGGTCCTGCACACCGCCGCGACCATCGAGCTGGCGACCCTCGACGCCACCACCCAGGACGAGGTCGCCCGGGTGCTGCACGCCAAGGTCACCGGCGCGCAGGTGCTCACCGAGCTGCTCGACGAGCAGACCGCCGAGCCGGCCGAGGTCGTCCTCTTCTCCTCCACGGCGGGCATGTGGGGCAGCGGCGCGCACGCCGCCTACGTCGCCGGCAACGCCCACCTCGCCGCGCTGGCCGAGCACCGGCGGGCCCGTGGCCTGCCCGCGACCTCGGTCGCCTGGGGCATCTGGGCCGACGACCTGAAGCTCGGCCGGGTCGACCCGGCCGCGATCCGGGGCAGCGGCCTGGTGTTCATGGACCCGCAGCTCGCGCTGAACGGACTGGAGCGGGCCCTCGACGACGCCGAGACCGTCGTCGCGGTCGCCGACGTCGACTGGGACACCTACCACCCCGTCTACACCTCCGGCCGGCCCACGCCGCTCTACGACGAGGTCCCCGAGGTCGCGGCGCTCACCGCGGCCGCGGAGCGGACCGCGGGAACGGTGGCCGAGGGCGAGTTCGCCGCCGCGCTGAGCGGGCTCTCCGACGCCGAGGCGCTCCGCCGGATCCTCGACGTCGTCCGCACCGAGGCCGCCACCGTGCTCGGCCTCGCCTCCGCCGACGACCTCACCGACCAGCGCGCGTTCCGCGACGTCGGGTTCGACTCGCTGACCGCCGTCGCCCTGCGGAACCGGCTCGCGTCGGTCACCGGGCTGACGCTGCCGTCGACGATGGTCTTCGACCACCCGACCCCGGCGGCGCTCGCCGCGTTCCTGCACGGCGAGCTGGCCGGGGCCACCCCGGTCGCGGCCGCCGCGCCGTCCACCACGGCCGCGCAGGACCGGGACGACCCGATCGTCGTCGTCGGTATGAGCTGCCGGTATCCCGGCGGGGTCGCCTCCGCCGAGGACCTGTGGCGGGTCGCCCTCGACGAGGTCGACGCGATCTCCGGGTTCCCCGCCGACCGCGGCTGGGACGCCGCGGGCCTCTACGACCCGGACCCGGACCGCGCCGGGCACACCTACTCGACGCAGGGCGGGTTCCTGCGCGACGTCGCCGACTTCGATCCCGGCTTCTTCGGGATCTCGCCCCGCGAGGCGCTGTCGATGGACCCGCAGCAGCGGCTGCTGCTGGAGACCACCTGGGAGACGTTCGAGCACGCCGGGATCGACCCGGCCGCGCAGCGCGGGAGCCGCACCGGCACCTTCATCGGCGCCAGCTACCAGGACTACGCGTCCGGGGTGCCCGCCACCGAGGGCGCCGAGGGCCACATGATCACCGGCACGCTGCCCAGCGTGCTGTCCGGGCGGGTCAACTACCTGTTCGGCTTCGAGGGCCCGGCCGTCACGCTCGACACGGCGTGCTCGTCGTCGCTGGTCGCGATGCACCTGGCCTGCCAGTCGCTGCGCAGCGGGGAGAGCTCTCTCGCGCTGGCCGGCGGTGTCAGCATCATGTCCACCCCGATGTCGTTCGTCGGGTTCAGCCGCCAGCGCGCCCTCGCCGAGGACGGCCGGTGCAAGGCCTACGCCGACGGCGCCGACGGCATGACCCTCGCCGAGGGCGTCGGCCTCGTCCTGCTGGAGCGGCTGTCCGACGCCCGCCGCAACGGGCACGAGGTCCTGGCGGTCGTCCGCGGGTCCGCGGTCAACCAGGACGGCGCCTCCAACGGCCTCACCGCCCCGAACGGGCCGTCCCAGCAGCGCGTGATCCGCCAGGCGCTGGCCGGGGCCGGGGTCGCGCCGAACGACATCGACGTGCTGGAGGGCCACGGCACCGGCACCGCGCTCGGCGACCCGATCGAGGCGCAGGCGCTGTTCGCCACCTACGGCGACGGCCGCGAGCCGGAGCGGCCGCTGCTGCTCGGCTCGGTGAAGTCCAACATCGGCCACACCCAGATGGCGTCCGGCGTCGCCAGCGTGATCAAGCTGGTCCGCGCGCTGCAGGACGGGGTCGTCCCGAGCTCGCTGCACATCGACGAGCCCTCGACGCACGTCGACTGGTCCTCCGGGGCGATCGACCTGCTCACCGAGCGCACCGCGTGGCCGGAGACCGGCCGCCCGCGGCGCGCCGCGGTGTCGTCGTTCGGGATCAGCGGCACCAACGTGCACACGATCCTGGAGCAGGCCCCGGCCGTCCCGGCCGATGTCCCCGCCACACCCGCGCCGGACGGGGTCCCGGCCCCGGTGCTGGTCTCCGGCCGCGGCGAGGCCGCGCTCCGCGACCAGGCCGGACGCCTGCTGGACCTGCTCGACGCCCGTCCGGAGCTCCGGCCCGGCGACCTCGCGCACGCCCTGGGCACCACCCGCGCCGCCCTGGAGCACCGCGGCGCCGTGGTCGCCGCCGACCGCGACGAGCTGGTCCGCGGCCTCACCGCGCTGCGCGACGGCGGCACCGCACCCGGCGTCGTCCGGGGCACCGCGGGACGCGGCCGGACCGCGTTCCTGTTCACCGGGCAGGGCAGCCAGCGCGCCGGCGCCGGTGCCGAGCTGTACGCCCGGTACCCGCTGTTCGCCGACGCCCTCGCCGACGTCCTGTCCCGGCTGGACGCCGGCGCCGACGGCGGCCCGCCGCTGCGCGACGTCCTGTTCGCCGAGCCCGGTTCCGCCGACGCGGCGCTGCTGGAGCGCACCGGGCACGCCCAGCCCGCGCTGTTCGCGCTCGAGGTCGCACAGTTCCGGCTGCTGGAGTCCTGGGGCGTCGTCCCCGACCTGCTGGCCGGGCACTCGATCGGCGAGATCGCCGCCGCGCACGTCGCGGGCGTCCTCTCGCTCGACGACGCCTGCACCCTCGTCTCCGCCCGCGGCCGCCTCATGCAGGCGCTGCCCACCGGCGGGGCGATGGTCGCCGTCGAGGCGGGCGAGGACGAGGTCACGCCGCTGCTCACCGGGGGCGTCGGCATCGCCGCCGTGAACGGGCCGGCCGCCGTCGTCGTCTCCGGCGACGCCGACGAGGTCGACGCGGTCGCCTCCCGGCTCGCCGGGCTGGGGCGCCGCACGAGCAGGCTGCGGGTCTCCCACGCGTTCCACTCGCCGCTGATGGAGCCGATGCTCGACGAGTTCCGCGCGGTCGCCGACCGGCTGGACTACGCGGCACCGGCGATCCCGGTCGTCTCGACCGTCACCGGCACCCTGGCCACCGCCGCACAGCTCACCGACCCCGCGTACTGGGTGGAGCACGTCCGGGCCACCGTCCGCTTCGCCGACGGCGTCGCCGCGCTGGCGTCGGACCACGACGTCCGGACCTTCGTCGAGCTCGGGCCGGACGGCGTGCTGTCCGCGGCCGCCCGCGACACCGTCGGCGACGAGCCGGGCACCGTGCTGCTGCCGCTGCTGCGCAAGGACCGCCCGGAGGAGCGCACCGTGCTCGCCGCGGTCGCCGGTGCCCACGCACACGGCACGGCCCTCGACCGGCGGGCGCTGCTCGCCGGGTACGGCGCCGGGCGGATCGCGCTCCCGACCTACGCGTTCCAGCGCGAGCGCTACTGGCCGGAGACGGCGGGCGTCCCGGCGGCCGGCCCGGCGCCGGAGGGCACCGGGGCCGACGCCGAGTTCTGGGCCGCCGTGGAGCGCGACGACGTCGAGGGACTCGTCGGCTCGCTCGGCCTGGACGACGCCACCGTCTCCGCGATGGTCCCGGCGCTGACCGCCTGGCGCCGCCGCCGCGGCGAACAGGCCACCCGCGACGGGTGGCGCTACCGGATCACCTGGACCCCGCGCACCGGGTCCCCGGCCGGCGGCGACCTCGACGGGCGCCGGCTCGTCCTGGTCCCGCAGGGCTACCGCGACGGCGCGACGGCCGCCTGGGCCGCCGACGTCGAGGCCGCACTGGGCGCCGGGAGCGCCGAGCGCGTCACCGTGACCGGCACCGACCGCGCCGTGCTGGCCGCGGCGATCACCGCGGCCGCGGGGGAGGGCCCCGCGTTCGCGGGCGTCCTGTCGCTGCTGCCGCTCGCCGACGGCGACGCCGGGCACCCCGGCGTGCCCGCCGCGCTGTCGCTGACCACCACCGCCGTCCAGGCGCTCGGCGACGCCGGGGTCGACGGTCCGCTGTGGACCGTCACCCGCGGCGCCGTCGCCGTCGGCCGCTCCGAGCAGGTCACCGAGCTGGACCAGGCCGCCGCCTGGGGTCTGCTGCGGACCGCGGCGCTGGAGCTGCCCGGCCGGATCGGCGGCACCGTCGACCTGCCCCCGGCGATCGACGCCCAGGCCGCCCGGCGGCTGCGCGGCGTGCTCGCGGCGGCCGACGGCGAGGACGCGGTCGCCGTGCGCCCGTCCGGCGTCTTCCTGCGCCGGCTCGTGCACGCCCCCGCCCGCACCGGCGGCACCTCCACCCCGTTCGACGCCACGGCCGGCACCGTCCTGATCACCGGCGGGACCGGCGGGATCGGCGGCCACGTCGCACGGCGGCTCGCCCGCGACGGCGCCGCGCACCTGCTGCTCGCCGGGCGCCGCGGGCCCGACGCCCCCGGCGCCGCGGCCCTGCGCGCCGAGCTGGAGGAGCTCGGCGCCCGCGTCACCGTCGCCGCCTGCGACGTCGCCGACCGCGACGCGCTGGCCGCGCTGCTGGGCGACGTCCCCGCCGGCCTGCCGCTGGTCGGGGTGTTCCACACCGCGGGCGTGCTCGAGGACCGCGTGCTCGACGCGCTCACCCCGGAGAGCTACGGCGGGGTGCTGCGTGCCAAGACGGTCGCGGCCCAGCACCTCGACGAGCTGACCCGCGACGCCGGGCTCGCCGCGTTCGTGCTGTTCTCCTCGACCGCAGGCACGATCGGCGCCGCCGGGCAGGGAAACTACGCCGCCGCGAACGCCTACCTCGACGCGCTCGCCGAGCACCGGCGGGCCCGCGGCCTCCCCGCGCTGTCGGTCGCGTGGGGGCCGTGGGACGGCTCCGGCATGGTCGCCGACGCCGCCGAGGTCGCCGCCCGGGTGCGGCGCGGCGGGTTCGAGCCGCTCGACCCGGAGGCGGCCGCGTCCGCGCTGCTGCGGGCCGTCGACGCGAGCACCGACGGCGGGGAGACCACCGTCGCGATCGCCGACATGGACTGGGAACGGTTCCTGCGCGCGTTCGGCTCCGTCCGCCCGATGCCGCTGGTCGCCGACCTCCCCGAGGTCGCGCGGCTCGCCGGCCCCACCACCGGCGGCGACACCGGCACCGGCCTGCGCGGCCGGCTCGCGGCCCTGCCCGGCGACGAGCGCCTCGGCGTCGTCCTCGACGTGCTGCGCACCCAGGTCGCGGCCGTGCTCGGGCACGCCGACCCGCGGACCGTCGACGACGACCGCGCGTTCCGCGACCTCGGCTTCGACTCGCTGACCATCCTGGAGCTGCGCAACGCGCTCAACGCCGCCACCGGTCTGTCGCTGCCCGCGACCCTGGTCTACGACCAGCCGACCCCGCGGGAGATGGCCGGGTTCCTGCTCGGCGAGCTGCTCGGCACGCTCCCCGACGAGCGCGGCCCGGTCGCCGCGACGGCCACCGGCGACGACCCGATCGTCGTCGTCGGGATGGCCTGCCGGTTCCCCGGCGGCGTCCGCACCCCCGACGACCTGTGGGAGCTCGTGGCCGGCGGCGGCGACGGCATCACCGCCTTCCCCGACGACCGCGGCTGGGACCTCGCCGCGCTCGGCGACGGCGCCTCCGCGACGCTGCAGGGCGGGTTCCTCGACGGCGTCGCCGACTTCGACGCCCGGTTCTTCGGCATCTCCCCGCGCGAGGCGCTCGCCATGGACCCCCAGCAGCGGCTGCTGCTGGAGACCACCTGGGAGGCGTTCGAGCGGGCCGGGATCGACCCGGCGACGCTGCGCGGCTCGGACACCGGCGTCTTCGTCGGCACCAACGGCCAGGACTACGCGACGCTGCTGCGCCGCTCCTCCGACGACGTCTCCGGCTACGCCGCCACCGGCAACTCCGGCAGCGTCATGTCCGGCCGGCTGTCCTACGCACTCGGCCTGGAGGGGCCGGCCGTCACGATCGACACCGCCTGCTCGTCGTCGCTGGTCGCCCTGCACTGGGCCGGCCGCGCGCTGGCGGCCGGGGAGACCGACCTCGTCGTCGCCGGCGGCGTGTCGGTGATGTCCGGGCCGGACTCGTTCGTCGAGTTCTCCACCCAGGGCGGCCTCGCCCCGGACGGGCGCTGCAAGCCCTTCTCCGACGACGCCGACGGCACCGCCTGGTCCGAGGGCGTCGGCATGCTGGTGCTGGAGCGGCTCTCCGACGCGCTCCGCCACGGCCACCGCGTGCACGGCGTGATCGGCGGTTCCGCGGTCAACCAGGACGGTGCCTCGAACGGGCTCACCGCGCCCAGCGGGCCGTCCCAGCAGCGGGTCATCCGGCAGGCGCTGGCCGACGCCGGGCTGACCCCGGGCGACGTCGACGCCGTCGAGGCGCACGGCACCGGCACCACCCTCGGCGACCCGATCGAGGCCCAGGCCCTGCTCGCCACCTACGGCCGCGACCGCGACACCGCGCGCCCGCTGCACCTGGGCACGGTCAAGTCGAACATCGGCCACACCCAGGCCGCCGCCGGCGTCGCCGGCGTGATCAAGATGCTGCTGGCGATGCGGCACGGCACGCTGCCCCGCACGCTGCACGCCGGCACGCCGTCGTCGCACGTGGACTGGAGCGGCGGCACCGTCGCGCTGCTCGACGAGGCCCGGGACTGGCCGGAGACCGGCGGCACCCGCCGGGCCGGTGTCTCGGCGTTCGGCGTCAGCGGCACCAACGCGCACGTGATCGTCGAGCAGGCACCGCCCGCCCCGGAGACCGCCGCCGACCTGCCCGGTGAGGTGCCGTGGGTGGTCTCCGCCCGCTCGGCGGCGGCGCTGCAGGAGCAGGTCGACCGGGTGGTCGCCCACGCCGGTGCGCACACCGCCACCGACGTCGCCGCCACCCTGGCCCGCGGCCGCACCCTGTTCGGCCACCGCGCCGTCCTCCTCGCCGGGCCGGACGGGATCCGCGAGGCCGCCCGCGGCACCGCGCCCCGCACCCCCGGCCGGACCGCGTTCCTGTTCTCCGGGCAGGGCGCGCAGCACGCCGGGATGGGCCGCGAGCTCCACGAGCGCCACCCCGCCTACGCCGAGGCACTCGACGAGATCCTCGCCCGGTTCGACGTGCTCCTCGACGCGCCGCTTCGGGACGCGCTGTTCGCCGAGCCCGGCTCGGCGGCGGCCGACCGGCTCGACGAGACCGGCACGACCCAACCGGCGCTGTTCGCCGTCCAGGTGGCGCTGTACCGGCTCCTGGAGTCCTGGGGCCGCACCCCGGACCTGGTCGCCGGGCACTCCATCGGCGAGATCGCCGCCGCGCACGTGGCCGGCGTGCTCTCCCTCGACGACGCGTGCGCGCTCGTCGCGGCGCGGGCGTCGCTGATGCAGGCGCTCCCCGCCGGGGGCGCGATGGCCGCCGTCGAGGCGGCCGAGGACGAGGTCACCCCGCTGCTGGGCGACGGCGTCGCGATCGCCGCGGTCAACGGGCCCGCCTCGCTGGTCGTCTCCGGCGACGCCGACGGGGTCGCCGCGGTCGCGGACCGGCTCGCCGCCGACGGCCGCCGGACCCGGCGGCTGCGGGTCAGCCACGCGTTCCACTCGCCGCTGATGGACCCGATGCTCGACGGTTTCGCCGCCGCGGTCTCCGGGATCACGGTCGCCGAGCCGCGGATCCCGCTGGTCTCCACCCTCACCGGTGCCCCGGCCGGACCGGAGCTGGGCGAGCCCGGCTACTGGGTGCGCCACGTCCGGGAACCCGTGCGGTTCGCCGACGCCGTCCGCGCCCTGCACGACGCCGGCGCGACGACGTTCGCCGAGATCGGCCCCGACGCCGCGCTGCTCGCCCCGGCCCAGCAGACCCTGGACGCGGTGGCCGCGGCCGACGGCCCGGCACCGGTCGTCGTCGCGCTCCAGCGGCGCGACCGCGACGCCGGCACCGCACTGCTCGACGGGCTGGCGACCCTGCACGTGCACGGCGCCGGTCCGGACTGGACCGCCGTGCTCCCCGGCGGCCGCCCGGTCGAGCTGCCGACCTACCCGTTCCAGCGGGAGCGCTACTGGCCCGAGCCCGGCGCCACGGCCGGCGCCACCGGAGGGGCCGACCCCGCCGACTCGGCCTTCTGGGCCGCCGTCGAGCGGGAGGACCTGGAGAGCCTGTCGGGCTCGCTCGGCGTCGACGGCGACACGCTCGCCACGATGGTCCCGGCGCTGTCCGCGTGGCGGCGCCGGCACGGCGCGGAGTCCGCGGCCGCGTCCTGGCGCTACCGCGAGACCTGGACCCCCGTCCGCACCCCGGACGTGACCGTCGCCGGGCGGACGCTCGTGCTCGTGCCCGCCGGGCACGACGGCTGGGCCGACGCCGTGGTGACCGCACTCGACGGGGACGCCGTGACGGTCGGCGACGACCTCGCCGTGCTCTCCGCGCGAGCCGGCGCCGGAGCGGCCCCGGACCGGGTGGTGTCGCTGCTCGCGGCCGGGACCACCGGACTGCCCCCGGTCGTCGCCCACCCGTCCGCGCTGCTCGACGCGCTGCTCGCGGCCGGGATCGACGCCCCGCTGTGGTGCGTCACCCGGGGCGCGGTCGCCGCGGAGGGCACCACCCCCGCCGCCGGGCAGGCCGCGCTGTGGGGGACCGGCCGGGTCGCCGCGCTGGAGGCACCGCAGCGGTTCGGCGGCCTCGCCGACCTGCCCGCGGGTCCCGGCCCGGTGACCGCCGCGGCCGCCGCGGCACTCGCCGCGCTGCTCGCCGGCCCGGGCGGGGAGAGCGAGATCGCGGTGCGCGCCACCGGCGCCTACGCACGCCGACTCGTCCGCTCGGGCGGTGCCGGTGGCTCCGCCGGGACGGCCGCGGGCGGCTGGCGCCCGCGGGGCACCGTGCTCGTCGTCGGCGGCACCGGGGAGCTGGGCCGCCGCGCCGCGCGCCGGCTGGCCGCCGACGGCGCCACGCACCTGGTGCTCACCGCACCGGCCGCCGACGGCGACGTCGACACCGACGCCGTCACCGCCGAGCTGGAGGGGCTGGGCGCGGCGGTCACCGTGTCGGACGCCGATCCCGCCGACCCGGCAGCGCTCTCCGCACTGCTGGACGGTGCGCCAGGGGGGCCCGGGGCGCCGACCGCCGTCGTCCACGCCGGCGGGGCACCCGGCGACGGGGACCTCGCGGAGGTCCTCGCGTCCGTCGAGGCGCTCACCACGGCACTCACCACGGCGACCACGTCGGGGGACGCGGCCCGTGACCTCGACGCGGTCGTGCTGTTCGGCTCGATCGCCGGGGTCTGGGGCGTGCGCGGACGGGCCGTCGAGGCCGCCGCCGGCGCCCACCTCGACGCCGTCGCCCGCACCCTGCGCGGCCACGGTGTCCCCACGACGGCCGTCGCCTGGGGTGCCTGGACCGACCTCGCCGACCGCTCGACCGCGGCCCACCTGCGGATGAACGGCCTGCCCGCGATGGACGGCGACGCGGCGATGGCCGCGCTCGGCCGCGCCGTCGCCGACGGGTCGGCCGCCGAGACCGTGGCCGACGTCCGCTGGGAGACCTTCGCCCCGGCCCACCACGACGCCCGCGCCACCACCCTGTTCGACGCGCTCCCCGAGGCCCGCACCGCGCTGTCCGGCGCGGCCCGCGAGCGGGCCGGCCGCGAGGCCGCCGCGAGCGGGTACGGGCAGTGGCTCGCCGAGCAGCCCGAGTCCGAGCGCGACGCGATCCTGCTCGACCTGGTCACCGCGAAGGCGGGGACCGTGCTCGGCCTGGACACGACGGACGGCGGCGAGCCGCTGGAGCCCGACCTGCCCTTCCGGGACCTGGGCTTCGACTCGCTCACCGCGGTGGACCTGCGCAACCAGCTCACCGCCGTCACCGGCGTCGCGCTGCCCGCCACCCTGGTGTTCGACCACCCGAACCCGGCCGCGCTGGCCGCGCACCTGCGCGACGAGCTGCTCGGCGGGGGTGCCGCGGCCGCCGGTCCCGTCGCCCCCCTCGCCACCGCCACCGCGGACGACCCGATCGTCATCGTCGGGATGGCCTGCCGGTACCCGGGCGGCGTCGCGTCGCCGGAGGACCTGTGGCGCCTCATGGCCGACGACGTCGACGCCGTCGGGGAGTTCCCCGACGACCGCGGCTGGGACCTCGACACCCTCGCCGGTGACGGCCCCGGGCGCAGCGCCACCACCCAGGGCGGGTTCCTGTACGACGCCACCGACTTCGACCCGGGCCCGTTCGGCGTCTCGCCGCGCGAGGCCCTGGTCATGGACCCGCAGCAGCGGATCCTGCTGGAGACCTCGTGGGAGGCCCTGGAGCGGACCGGCATCGACCCGGCCTCGCTGCGCGGCAGCGCCGAGTACGGCGTGTTCGTCGGCGGCGGCTCCGGTGACTACCGGCCGCCGGCCGAGGCCGGGCAGTGGCAGACCGCCCAGTCCGCGAGCCTGCTGTCGGGCCGCGTCGCCTACACCTTCGGCGTCCAGGGGCCCACGGTCTCGGTGGACACCGCGTGCTCGTCGTCGCTGGTCGCGCTGCACCTTGCCGCGCAGGCGCTGCGGGCGGGGGAGTGCTCGATCGCGCTCGCCGGCGGCGTCACCGTGATGGCGACCCCGGTGGGCTTCGTCGAGTTCAGCGCGCAGGGCGCGCTGTCGCCGGACGGGCGCTGCCGCGCCTTCTCCGACGACGCGAACGGCACCGGCTGGTCCGAGGGCGTCGGCATGCTCGTCGTCGAACGGCTGTCCGACGCCCGCCGCCGCGGTCACCGGATCCACGCGGTGCTGCGCGGCTCGGCCATCAACCAGGACGGCGCCTCCAACGGCCTCACCGCACCCAGCGGCCCGGCCCAGCAGCGCGTCATCCGGCAGGCACTGGCCAACGCCCGGCTCGCCCCGGCCGAGGTCGACGCCGTCGAGGCGCACGGCACCGGCACCACCCTCGGCGACCCCATCGAGGCGCAGGCCCTGCTCGCCACCTACGGGCAGGACCGCGAGCAGCCCGTGCTGCTCGGCTCGCTGAAGTCGAACATCGGCCACACCCAGGCCGCGTCCGGCGTCGGCGGCGTCATCAAGATGGTGCTCGCCATGCAGCACGGCGTGCTGCCGCGGTCGCTGTACGCGGAGAACCCGTCGTCGCACGTCGACTGGACCGCCGGCGACGCCCGGCTGCTCACCGCGCACACCGGGTGGCCCGAGACCGGACGCCCGCGCCGGGCCGGGATCTCCTCGTTCGGCGCGAGCGGCACCAACGCCCACGCGATCCTGGAGCAGCCCCCGCACACGGAGCTCCCCGCGCCCGCCGACGGCACCCCGGACGACGGCGCCGCCGTCCCGGTGCTGCTGTCCGGCCGGTCCGCCGACGCGCTGCGGGCCCAGGCCCGCGCCCTGCTCGCCCACCTCGGCGAGCACCCGGAGCTGCGCCGCCTCGACCTGGCCCACGCACTGGCGACCGGCCGGGCCGCGTTCGACCACCGGGCCGCGGTCACCGCCACCGGGCGGGACGAGCTCGTCGCGGGGCTCACGGCCGTCGCCGACGGCGGCACCGCCCCGCAGGTCGCCACGCACCGCCTGGAGCGCAGCGGCCGCAGCGCCGCCCTGTTCTCCGGGCAGGGCGCCCAGCGGCCCGGGATGGGCCGCGAGCTGTACGAGCGGCACCCGGTGTTCGCCGAGGCCTTCGACGCGGTGCTCGCCCGGCTGGACGGTCACCTCGACCGGCCGCTGCGCGAGACCGTGTGGGGGACCGACGCGGACGCGCTCGCCGAGACCGGCGCGACCCAGCCGGCGCTGTTCGCGGTCGAGGTCGCGCTGTACCGGCTCGTCGAGTCCTGGGGGGTCCGCCCGGACTTCGTCGCCGGGCACTCGATCGGCGAGATCACCGCCGCGCACGTCGCCGGGGTCCTCGACCTCGACGACGCCTGCCGGCTGGTCGCCGCCCGCGCCCGTCTCATGCAGGCACTCCCGGCCGGCGGCGCCATGGTCGCCGTCGAGGCGGACGAGGACGAGGTGACCCCGCTGCTCACCGACGGCGTCGCGGTCGCCGGGGTGAACGGGCCCGGCTCGGTCGTCCTCTCCGGCGACGACGACGCCGTGACCGCACTGGCCGGCGTCCTCGCCGATCGGGGCCGCCGCACCAGCAGGCTGCGGGTCAGCCACGCCTTCCACTCGGCACGGATGGACCCGATGCTCGCGGAGTTCCGCACGGTCGCCGAGGGGCTCGACTACCACGAGCCGCGCATCCCGGTGGTGTCCAACCTGACCGGGGAGGTCGCCGCCGCGCACGAGCTCCGCTCGGCGGAGTACTGGGTGCGGCACGTGCGGGGCACCGTCCGGTTCGCCGACGGCGTCCGGGCACTCGCCGCCCGCGGCGTCACCACGTTCCTCGAGCTCGGCCCGGACGCCGTGCTGTCCGCGCTCGTGCCGCGCAGCGCGCCGGACGCGGTCGCCGTCCCCGCACTGCGCCGCGACCGCGACGAGGACGCGACGCTCGTCGCCGCACTCGCCCGGCTGCACACCCACGGCGCCGGCCCGCGGTGGGCGGCGTTCTTCGCCGGCCACGACACCCGCCGGGCCGACCTGCCGACCTACCCGTTCCAGCGCGGCCGGTTCTGGCCGGACGTCATGCCGGGCCAGGAGACCCGCGCCGCCGCACCCGCCGGCCCGGGCACACCCGACGAGATCGACGCCGCCTTCTGGGAGGCCGTCGCCCAGGAGGACTTCTCCGCGCTGGAGTCGCAGCTCGACGTCGAGGGCGCGGCCCTGTCCGCGGTGCTGCCCGCGCTGATGGACTGGCGCAGCCGCCGTGCCGACGAGGCGCGGCTGGCCCGCTGGCGGCACCGCATCGTGTGGAAGCGCCTGACCGGCCCCGCCGCCGGGCAGCGCCGCACACCCGAGGGCACCTGGCTGGCCGTGCTGCCCGACGGCGCCGCCGGGGACCCGTGGGTGACCACGGTGCTCGCAGGGATCGGTACCGGCGGTGCCGAGGTCGTGACCGTCACGACCGGGTCCACCGACCGGACCGAGGTGGCCGCCGCGATCACCGCGCAGCTGCCCGCCGGGACCCCGGTCGCCGGTGTCGTGTCGCTGCTCGCCCTGCGCGACGACCTCACCGGCGACGTGCCCGAGGGGATCGGGCTCACCACCGGCCTGCTGCAGGCGCTCGGCGACGCCGGCGTCGACGCCCCGCTGTGGTGCGTCACCCGCGGCGCGGTCTCCACCGGCGGCTCCGACCGCCCGGCCCGGCCGCTGCAGGCCGGGATCTGGGGGCTGGGCCGGGTCGCGGCGCTGGAGTACCCGCAGCGCTGGGGTGGCCTGGCCGACCTGCCCGAGGACCCCGACCCGCGTGCCGCGGCGGCGCTCGGCGCCGTGCTCGCCGGCACGGACGGCCCGGACGGCACGCAGCAGGGCGAGGACCAGGTGGCCGTCCGCGGCTCCGCGATCCTGGCCCGCAGGCTCGTCCCGGCCCCGCCGAGCGAGGACACGACGGCGTGGACGCCGAGCGGCACGGTGCTCGTCACCGGCGGCACCGGCGCCCTCGGCGGGCACGTGGCGCGGCGGCTCGCCGCCGACGGCGCGCAGCACCTGGTGCTGCTCGGCCGCCGCGGCCCGGACGCACCGGGCGCGGACGCGCTGCGTGCGGACCTGGAGGCGCTCGGCGCGGGCGTCACCGTCGCCGCGTGCGACGCCGCCGACCGGGAGCAGCTCTCCGCGGTACTGGACGCGATCCCCGCCGACCGGCCGCTGACCGGCGTCGTGCACGCCGCCGGCGTCCTCGACGACGGGATCCTCGACCGCCTCACCCCCGAGCGCTACCAGGAGGTGTTCCGGTCCAAGGTCACCGCCGCGCTGCTGCTCGACGAGCTGACCGCCGGCGCCGGCCTGGAGGCGTTCGTCCTCTTCTCGTCCGCGTCCTCGGCGGTCGGCAACCCCGGCCAGGCCAACTACGCGGCCGCCAACGCCGTGCTCGACGCGCTCGCCGAGCAGCGCCGGGCCCGCGGCGCCGCGGCCACCTCGATCTCCTGGGGAGTCTGGGGCGGCGGCGGGATGGCGGGCGACGGCTCCGCCGACGACGCGGCCCGCCGCACCGGGATCGGCGCGATGGACCCGGCGCTGGCGGTGGAGGCCATGCTCCGCCTGGTCGCGGCGACGGCGCCCACGGCGGTCGTCGCCGAGGTCGAGCTCGACCGGTTCGCCGGCGCGTTCGGCGGCACCCGCCCCAGCCCGCTGCTGCGCGAGTTCCCCGGCTACGCCGAGCTCGTCGCCGGGCAGGCGGGGCCCCGCCCCGGCGCGGGGGAGGACGACCTCGCCGCGACGCTCGCGGCGCTGCCGCCCGCACGGCGGCTGGACACCGTCGCGGACCTGGTGCGGACCCGTGCCGCTCAGGTCCTCGGCTACCCCGGCACCGACGACGTCGGCGCCGAACGGTCCTTCCGCGACCTCGGCATCGACTCCCTCGGAGCGGTCGAGCTGCGCAACCAGCTCGGCGCCGCCACCGGCCTGGGACTGCCGGCGACGCTGGTGTTCGACCACCCGACCCCCGCCGCCGTCGCCCGGTACCTGCTCGACGAGCTGGCCGGCGACGACCCCGACGCCGGCGGCACCGGTGGCGAGGAGGCCGAGATCCGCGCCGCGCTCGCCACCGTGCCCCTGGAACGGCTCCGCGAGCTCGGCGTGCTGGAGCCGCTGCTGCGGCTCACCGGCCGTGGCGAGGACCCCGCCGGCGACGACGACACCGGGAGCGGTCCCGGCGGCCCCGAGGTCGACGCGATGTCCGTCGACGACCTGGTGCGGGCCGCCCTCGACGGCCGGTCCGACGACCTGTAGCGCGAGTGAGGAAGCAGACGATGAACGAGAACCACGCACCCGCCGGTGGCAACGACGTCGTCACCGCGCTGCGCGCCGCGGTGAAGGAGACCGACCGGCTGCGCAGGCAGAACCGCATGCTGCAGGCCGCGGCCACCGAGCCGATCGCCGTCGTCGGCATGGGCTGCCGGTTCCCCGGCGGCGTCGACTCGCCCGAGGCCCTGTGGGACATGGTCGCCGGCGGCACCGACGTGATCTCCGGGTTCCCCACCGACCGCGGCTGGGACCTCGACGCGCTGCACTCCGGCGGCACCGACGCCCGGGACACCGAGATCAGCATGCGGGGCGGGTTCCTGGACGGCGTCGCCGACTTCGATCCCGGCTTCTTCGGGATCTCGCCGCGCGAGGCCGTCACCATGGACCCGCAGCAGCGGCTGCTGCTGACCACCGCCTGGGAGGCGATCGAGCGCGCCGGCATCGACGCCGGACGGCTGCGCGGCAGCCGCACCGGCGCGTTCATCGGCACCAACGGGCAGGACTACGCCTACCTGCTGGTCCGCTCGCTCGACGACGCGACCGGCGACGTCGGCACCGGTATCGCCGCCAGCGCCGCGTCCGGGCGGCTGTCCTACACCCTGGGGCTGGAGGGGCCCGCGCTCACCGTCGACACGGCCTGCTCGTCGTCGCTGGTCGCGCTGCACCTCGCCGTGCAGTCCCTCCGGAACGGCGAGTGCTCCCTGGCGCTGGCCGGCGGCGTCAACGTCATGTCGACGCCCGGCTCGCTGGTCGAGTTCAGCCGCCAGGGCGGGCTGGCCCGCGACGGCCGCTGCAAGGCGTTCGCCGAGGGCGCCGACGGCACCGGCTGGTCCGAGGGCGCCGGGATCCTCGTGCTGGAGCGGCTCTCCGACGCCCGCCGCAACGGGCACCCGGTGCTCGCCGTCGTCCGCGGCTCCGCGGTCAACCAGGACGGTGCCTCGAACGGGTTCACCGCGCCGAACGGGCCGTCCCAGCAGCGCGTCATCCGCGCCGCGCTCGCCAACGCCGAGCTGTCCACCGGCGACGTCGACGCCGTCGAGGCGCACGGCACCGGCACGCCGCTGGGCGACCCGATCGAGGCGCAGAGCATCCTCGCCACCTACGGCCGGGACCGCGGGCGGCCGCTCGCGCTCGGCTCGGTCAAGTCGAACATGGGCCACACCCAGGCCGCGTCCGGCGTCGCCGGCGTCATGAAAATGATCATGGCGATGCGGCACGGGGAGCTGCCCCGCACCCTGCACGTCGACCGCCCGTCGACCCACGTCGACTGGTCCACCGGCGCGGTCGAGCTGCTCACCGAGGCGCGCCCGTGGCCCGCGGCGGACCGGCCGCGGCGCAGCGGCGTCTCCTCCTTCGGGGTGAGCGGCACCAACGCGCACGTCATCGTCGAGCAGGCACCCGCCCCGGCCGAGCCCGCCGCCGAGCCCGCCACCCGCGTCCCGCAGGCCCTGCCCTGGACGGTCTCGGCGCGCACCCCGGCCGCCCTGCGCGACCAGGCCGCCGCCCTGCTCACCCAGCTGGACGGCGACGGCGCACCCGGCGCGCTGGACACCGCGTACTCGCTCGCGACCACCCGCGCCGCGCAGGAGCACCGGCTCGCCGTCGTCACCGGCCCGGACGGCCGCGCCGGGCGCGACGCGCTCGCCGGCTGGCTGGAGCACGGCAGCGCGCCGGGCGTCGTGCTCGGCCAGGTCACCGGGCGCCCCCGGCTCGCCGCGCTGTTCTCCGGGCAGGGCGCGCAGCGCCTCGGCATGGGTCGCGAGCTGCACGCCCGGTTCGGAGTGTTCGCCGCCGCGTTCGACGAGATCGTCGCGCTGCTCGGGGAGGACCTCCGGGAGGTCGTCTGGGGGGACGGGGACACCGACGCCGCCGCGCTCGACGAGACCGGCCGGGCCCAGCCCGCGCTGTTCGCGGTCGAGGTCGCCCTGTACCGGCTCCTGGAGTCCTGGGGCGTGACCCCGGACGCCGTCGCCGGGCACTCGATCGGCGAGATCGCCGCCGCCCACGTCGCCGGCGTGTTCTCCCTCGACGACGCCTGCCGGCTGGTCGCCGCGCGGGCGTCGCTGATGCAGGCGCTGCCCCGCGGCGGCGCCATGGTCGCCGTGGAGGCCACCGAGGACGAGGTCGCCCCGCTGCTCACCGACGGCGTCGCGATCGCGGCGGTGAACGGGCCGTCGTCGGTCGTGGTGTCCGGCGACGAGGACGCCACCCTGGCCGTCGCCGCCCGGCTCGCCGACCGCGGCCGGCGCACCAGCCGGCTGCGGGTGTCGCACGCGTTCCACTCGCCGCTGATGGACCCGATGCTCGACGAGTTCCGCGCCGTCGCCGAGGGCCTGTCCTACGCCGAGCCGCAGATCCCGCTGGTCTCCACCCTCACCGGCGCCCCGGCCACGGCGGAGCTGTGCGACCCCGGGTACTGGGTGCGCCACGTCCGCGACGCCGTCCGGTTCGCCGACGGCGTCCGCGCCCTCACCGACGCCGGCACCGGGGTGTTCCTGGAGATCGGCCCGGCCGGCGTGCTCACCGCGCTCGCCGCGCAGTCCGCCCCCGACACCACCGCCGTCGCACTGCAGCGCACCGACCGCGACGAGGAGGCCGCCGCCGTCGCCGCCCTCGCCGCGCTGCACGTCGCCGGGACCCCGGTCGACTGGGAGGCGTTCCACGCCGGCACCGGCGCCCGCCGCACCGACCTGCCCACCTACGCGTTCCAGTACGAGCGGTACTGGCCGAAGGCCGTCCACCGGGCCGGTGACGCCGCCGGGCTCGGGCTCGCCCCCGCCGACCACCCGCTGCTCGGCGCCGCCATGTCCGTCGCGGGGTCCGACGAGCTGCTGCTCACCGGCACCCTGTCGCTGGCCACCCACCCGTGGCTCGCCGAGCACGTCGTCGGCGGCATGGCGTTCTTCCCCGGCACCGGGTTCCTCGAGCTCGCCGTCCGCGCCGCCGACCAGGCCGGCTGCGACCGTGTCGAGGAGCTCATGCTCGCCGCGCCGCTCGTGCTGCCCGCCACCGGCGCCGTCCAGATGCAGATCGCCGTCGGCGCCGCCGGCCCGGACGGCGTCCGCGACGTGAGCGTGTACGCCCGCCCCGCCCAGGACCCCGACGCCGACTGGACCCGGCACGCCACCGGCCGGGTCACCACCGGCGAGCAGGTCGAGGAGTTCGACGCGACCACCTGGCCGCCCCGCGACGCCGAGCCCGTCGACGTCGACGGCCTCTACGACCGCTACGCCGGCAACGGCCTGGAGTACGGCCCGCTCTTCCGCGGCCTGCAGGCGGTGTGGCGCCGCGGCGACGAGATCCTCGCCGAGGTCGCGCTGCCCGCCTCCGGCGCCGACGACGCCGCCGAGTTCGGCCTGCACCCCGCCCTGTTCGACGCCGTCCTGCACAGCACCGTGTTCGCCTCCGCCGACGGTGACGACCGCAGCCTCCTGCCGTTCGCCTGGAACGGGGTGTCGCTGCACGCCGCCGGCGCGACCGCGCTGCGGGTGCGCGTCACCTCCGCCGGCGAGGACGCCGTCCGGATCAGCGCCGCCGACCCGCAGGGCCGGCCGGTGATCTCCGTCGAGTCCCTCACCCTGCGCGCCGCCGGGCCGGACGCGGCGGGCCCGGGCCGCCGCGACGACACGGGATCGCTGTTCCGGATGGACTGGGTGCCGCACACCCTCACCACGGCGGAGGCGCCCGCGAGCTGGGCGATCCTCACCGGACCGGGCGCGCGGGGAACGGCCGCGGACCGGCTGGGCGCCGCCCTCGCCACCGGGACCCCGGCCGCCGGCGGATCGGGTGCGCCCGCCCCCGTGCGCACCGTGACCGACCTCGCCGAGCTGCACGGCGGTCCTTCCGGGAACGTCCCGGATCTCGTCGCCGTCCCGCTGGACGCCGGCGGCTCCGGCGACACCGGCGACACCGACCCGGCCGCCGCGCACACCCTGGTCCGCGAGGTCCTCGCGCTGCTCCAGCAGTGGCTCGCCGACGACCGGCTCGCCCGCACCCGGCTGCTGTTCCTCACCCGCGGCGCCGTCGCCGACGGCGCGGGCGGCCCGCTCGACCTCGCCACCGCCCCGGTGTGGGGACTGCTCCGCTCCGCACAGTCGGAGAACCCCGGCCGGCTGCTGCTCGCCGACCTCGACGACACCCCCGCGTCGCTCGCCGCCGTCGCGCAGCTGCCCGCACTGTTCGACGCCGACGAGCCGCAGGCGCTCGTCCGCGACGGCGCCGTCCGGGTCGGGCGGCTCGCCGCGCTGGAGTCCGGCGCCGCGCTCGTCCCACCGGCCGGGACGCCGTGGCGGCTCGGCTGCCGCGCCAAGGGCAGCCTCGACGGCCTCGAGCTGGCACCGCACCCGGACGTCCTCGCCCCGCTCACCGGGCACGAGGTCCGGGTCGGGATCCGCGCCGCCGGCCTGAACTTCCGCGACGTCCTCAACGCGCTCGGGATGTACCCCGGCGACGCCGGGCTGTTCGGGTCCGAGGCCGCGGGCGTCGTCACCGCGGTCGGGCCGGACGTCACGACACTCGCCCCCGGCGACCGCGTCACCGGCATGCTGTTCGGCGGGTTCGGCCCGCTCGGCGTCACCGACGAGCGGATGCTCACCACCGTCCCGGACGGCTGGGACTGGGAGACCGCAGCGTCGGTGCCGCTGGTGTTCCTCACCGCCTACCACGCGCTCGTCGACCTGGCCGGCCTCCGGCCGGGGGAGAAGGTGCTGATCCACGCGGGCGCCGGTGGCGTCGGCATGGCCGCGGTGCAGATCGCCCGGCACCTCGGTGCGGAGGTCTACGCGACGGCATCCGAGCCGAAGCAGGACGTGCTCCGCTCGCTGGGGGTGGCCGACGACCACATCGCGTCGTCGCGGACCCTGGACTTCGCCGTCGAGTTCCCCGGCGGTCTCGACGTCGTCCTCAACGCCCTGTCCGGGGAGTTCGTCGACGCCTCGATGGGGCTGCTCGGCGACGGCGGCCGGTTCCTGGAGATGGGCAAGACCGACATCCGCGACGCCGCGGACCTCCTCGCCGGGATCACCTACCGGTTCTTCGACCTCGGCGCCGTCGACCCGCACCGCATCCAGGAGATGCTGCGCGCGCTCCTCGACCTGTTCGCCGAGGGTGCGCTGTCCCCGCTGCCGGTCCGCAGCTGGGACGTGCGCCACGCCGTCGAGGCGTTCCGGTTCATGAGCTCCGCCCGGCACGTCGGCAAGCTCGTGCTCACCGTCCCGCCGCCGCTCGACCCGGACGGCACCGTGCTCGTCACCGGCGGCACCGGCGGGCTCGCCGCCGCACTGGCCCGCCACCTGGTCGCCACCCACGGCGTGCGGCACCTGCTGCTCACGAGCCGCCGCGGGCCCGGCGCGCCCGGCGCCACCGAGCTGCGCGACGAGCTGGCCGCGGCCGGCGCCGAGGTCACCGTCGCCGCCTGCGACGTCGCCGACCGCGACGCGCTCGCCGCCCTGCTCGACGCCGTCCCGGCCGCGCACCCGCTCACCGCGGTCGTGCACACCGCGGGCGTCCTCGACGACGGCACCGTCACCTCGCTGACCCCGGACGCCGTCGACACCGTGCTGCGCCCCAAGGTCGACGCCGCCTGGCACCTGCACGACCTCACCCGCGACCACGACCTCGCCGCGTTCGTCCTCTACTCCTCGACGGCCGGGGTCATGGGCGGCCCCGGCCAGGGCAACTACGCGGCCGGCAACACCTTCCTCGACGCGCTCGCCGCGCACCGGCACGCCCTCGGGCTGCCCGCCACCTCGCTGGCCTGGGGCGCCTGGGAGCAGGGCGCCGGGATGACCGGCGGCCTGTCCGACCACGACGTCGCCCGGGTCGGCAGCACCGGCGGCATGCCCCTGCTGTCCGTCGAGCACGGCCTCGCGCTCTACGACGCCGCGACCCTCGCCGCGGAACCCCTCGTCGTCCCGCTCGGCCTCACCGGCGGCGGGAACCTGCCGTCGGCCGACGGCGTCCCCGCCGTGCTGCGCGGCCTCGTCCGCACCGGCGGCCGCCGCCGGGCCGGCACCGCCGGCGTCGCCCGCGCGGGCCTCGCCGAGCGTCTCGCCGGGCTGCCCGCCGACGACCGCGGCCCCGTCCTCGTCGATCTCGTCCGCACCGAGGCCGCGACCGTCCTCGGGCTCGGCGGCCCCGACGGGATCGACGCCCGCCACGAGTTCCGCCGCATCGGCTTCGACTCGCTCACCGCGATCGAGCTGCGCAACCGGCTGGGCACCGCGTCCGGGCTCACCCTGCCCGCCACGCTGATCTTCGACTACCCGACGCCGGAACGGCTCGCCGCGTACCTGCTCGACGAGCTGGCCGGGGACGACGCGGCGACCGTCCCCGACGGCTCCGTGACGGCGCGCGCCGACGCCGACGACCCGATCGTCGTCGTCGGGATCGGGTGCCGGTTCCCCGGCGGCGTCGGCTCCCCGGAGCAGCTGTGGGACCTCGTCGCCGGCGGCACCGATGCGATCACCGGCTTCCCGCCGGACCGCGAGTGGGACCGGCACCCACCGCTCGGCGGCGGCGAGCCCGGCGAGCTCACCGGGCAGGGCGGGTTCCTCGACGACATCGCCGGCTTCGACGCCGAGTTCTTCGGGATCGCCCCGCGCGAGGCCCTCGCCATGGACCCGCAGCAGCGGATCCTCCTCGAGGTCGCCTGGGAGGCCGCCGAACGCGCCGGGATCGACCCGCACACGCTGCGCGGCAGCCGCACCGGCGTCTTCATGGGCGTCTCCGGCCAGGACTACTCCGGCCTGGTCATGCGCTCCGCCGACGACATCGCGAGCCACGCGACCACCGGCCTCGCGGTCAGCGTCGTGTCCGGGCGCCTCGCCTACGCCCTCGGCCTGGAGGGCCCCGCCCTCTCGGTCGACACCGCCTGCTCGTCGTCGCTGGTGTCGCTGCACCTCGCCGCGCAGGCGTTGCGGGCGGGGGAGTGCGACATGGCACTCGCCGGCGGCGTCACCGTGATGACGACCCCCGCGAACTTCACCGGCTTCTCCCGGATGGGCGGCCTCGCCGGCGACGGGCGCTGCAAGGCGTTCTCCGACTCCGCCGACGGCACCGGCTGGTCCGAGGGCGCGGCCGTGCTCACCCTGGAGCGGCTCTCCGCCGCGCGCCACCACGGGCACCGGGTGCTCGCCGTCGTCCGCGGGTCCGCGGTCAACCAGGACGGCGCGTCCAACGGGCTCACCGCCCCGAACGGGCCCGCCCAGCAGCGGGTCATCCGGCAGGCGCTGGCCGACGCCGGACTGTCCACCGCCGACGTCGACGCCGTCGAGGCGCACGGCACCGGCACCCCGCTGGGCGACCCCATCGAGGCCCAGGCCGTGCTCGCCACCTACGGCCGCGACCGGGCCCCGGAGCAGCCGCTGCTGCTCGGCTCGGTGAAGTCCAACATCGGGCACACCCAGTCCGCGGCCGGTGCCGCCGGGCTGATCAAGATGATCATGTCGATGGCGCACGGCGAGCTGCCGCGCACGCTGCACGTCACCGAGCCGTCGTCGCACGTCGACTGGTCGGACGGCACCGTCGCGCTGCTCACCGAGCAGACCCCGTGGCCGGAGACCGGGCACGCCCGCCGCGCCGGGGTGTCGTCGTTCGGGATCAGCGGCACCAACGCGCACGTGGTGCTGGAGCAGGCGCCCGCGGAGCCTGCGCCGGCCGCGGCGTCCACCCCGGACGTCGTCGCCTGGCCGGTCTCCGCGCGGACCCCCGCGGCCCTCGACACCCAGCTCGACCGGCTGCGCGCCGCCGCACCCGATCTGCCCCCGTCCGGTGTCGCGCACACCCTCGCCACCGGGCGCGCCCTGTTCGAGCACCGCGCCGTGCTGCTGGCCGGACCAGAGGGGACCACCGAGGCCGCCCGTGGCGCCGCCGTCACGCGCGGCAGCGCGTTCCTGTTCTCCGGGCAGGGGGCGCAGCGCCTCGGCATGGGCCGCGAGCTGCACGCCCGCTTCGCAGTGTTCGCGGACGCGTTCGACGAGATCGTCGCCCTCCTCGACGCCGAGCTCGGCTGCTCGCTGCGCGACGTCGTCTGGGGCGACGACGCCGACGCCCTGGACCGCACCCGCCACACCCAGCCGGCGCTGTTCGCGATCGAGGTGGCGCTGTACCGGCTCGTCACGTCGTGGGGCGTGCGGCCCGACCAGCTCGCCGGCCACTCGGTCGGCGAGATCGCCGCCGCGCACGTCGCCGGGGTGTTCTCCCTCGCCGACGCGTGCCGGCTGGTCGCCGCCCGCGCCCGCCTGATGGACGCCCTGCCCGCCGGCGGCGCGATGACCGCCGTCGAGGCGGGCGAGGACGAGGTGATCCCGCTGCTCACCGGCGGGACCGCGATCGCCGCCGTGAACGGGCCGGCGGCCGTCGTCGTGTCCGGTGCGGCCGCCGAGGTCGACGCCGTCGCCGCCGAGCTCGCCGGCCGCGGCCGCCGCACCACGGCGCTGCGGGTCAGCCACGCGTTCCACTCGCCGCTGATGGACCCGGTCCTCGACGACTTCCGCGCCGTCGCGCAGGACCTCACCTACACGCTGCCCACCATCCCGGTCGTGTCGCTCCTCGCCGGTGCGGGCTCGCCGCACGACCTGGCGACCCCGGAGCACTGGGTGCGCCACGTCCGCGAGTCCGTGCGCTTCGCCGACGGCATCGCCACCCTCACCGGCCGCGGCGTCACCGCCTTCCTGGAGATCGGTCCCGACGGCGTGCTGTCCGCCCCGGCCCGGGCCGCGCTGCCCGGCACCGGCGACGACGCGGCCGTCGTCACCCCCGCGCTGCGGTCCGGCCGCGGCGAGGAGGCCGCGCTGCTCACCGCGCTCGCCCGGCTGCACGTCGCCGGCGTCGACGTCGACTGGGCGGCCGGGCTCACCGGCACCGGCCGCGGCGCCGACCTGCCCACCTACGCCTTCCAGCACGAGCGGTTCTGGCCGCGGCTCGCCACCGGCGAGACGACCGGCACCGGCGACGACGCCGAGTTCTGGGCCGCCGTCGAGCGGGAGGACGTCGGCGAGCTCGCCACCCGGCTCGACGTCGACGGCGACCGGCTCGGCGCCGTCCTGCCCGCACTCGCGGCCTGGCGGACCCGGCGCCGCACCGACGCCTCGGTGGACCGGCTCCGCCACCGGGAGACCTGGCGCCCGCTGGCGCTGCCCACCTCCGCCGGACCGGGCCGGTACCTGGTGCTCGTCCCGGCCGCCGCGGCCGGTGACCCGTGGGTCGGCGACGTCGTCGCCGCGCTCGGCCCGGACACCCGCCGGGTCGACCTCGCCGACGGCGACACCGGCCGCGCCGGGCTCGCTGCGGCGCTCACCGAGCACGCGACCGCCGGGACCACCGGCGTCGTGTCCCTGCTCGGGCTCGACGAGACCCCGTGCGTGTCCACCGTGGACGACACCGGGTCCGGGGTGGACGCGGTGCCCGCCGGGCTCGCCGCGACCGTGGCGCTCACCGCCGCGCTCGCCGACACCGGCGTCGCCGCCCGGGTGCACGCCGTGACCCGCGGCGCCGTCGCACCGGCGGGCGAGGCACCGGCCGCACCCCTCCAGGCGGCCGTCTGGGGCCTGGGCCGGGTCGCCGCGCTGGAGCTGCCCCGCCAGTGGGGCGGCCTGGTCGACCTGCCCGCCGAGCTGGACGCCGCCACCGCCCGCCGGCTCCCTGCCGTGCTCGCCGGAGACGAGGACCAGGTCGCGCTGCGCGCCACCGGCGCCCACGGCCGCCGCATGACCCCGGCACCGGCCGGGCCCGCCGACGGACCGGCGGGTGAGCCGGCCGGGGACTGGACCCCGACCGGCACCGTCCTGATCACCGGCGGCACCGGCGCCCTCGGCGGGCACGTCGCCCGCCGGCTCGCCGCCGACGGCGCACCGCACCTGGTGCTGCTGGGCCGCCGCGGCCCGGACGCCCCCGGCGCGGACGCGCTGCGCGCGGAGCTGGAGGAACTAGGTGCGGGCGTCACCGTCGCCGCGTGCGACGCCGCCGACCGGGACCAGCTGTCCGCGGTGCTCGGCGCGATCCCGGCCGACCGGCCGCTCACCGGCGTCGTGCACGCCGCAGGCGTCCTCGACGACGGCGTCCTCACCGGACTCAGCACCGAGCGGCTCGCCGCGGTGTTCCGCGCCAAGCTCACCCCCGCACTGCTGCTCGACGAGCTGACCCGCGACCGCGAGCTCGATGCGTTCGTCCTGTTCTCCTCCGTGGCCGGCAGCGTCGGCAACCCCGGCCAGGCCGGCTACGCCGCCGCGAACGCCGCCCTCGACGCGCTCGCCGCCCGCCGCGTCGCGGAGGGCCGCCCGGCCACCGCCGTCGCCTGGGGCGCCTGGGCCAGCGACGGCATGGCCGCCCGGCACACCGGCACCGGGACGACCCCGGACGGGCTGCTGGACCCGGATCTCGCCGTCCGGGCGATGGTCCGGGCGGTCGCCGAGCCGCAGCCCACCCTGGTGTTCGCCGACCTCACCCGCCCGCGCCGGCTGGAGGCGCTGCTGTCGGTGCGGCCCAGCCCGCTGCTCGCGGACCTGCCCGCTGCCCGGGACATCGCCCGCGCCGCGGAGGAGACGCGCCGCCGCCTCGACGACGCCGCGGGCGGGCTGCGCGCCCGGCTCGCCGCCGCCGGGCCGGACGACCGGACCGCCGTCCTGCTCGACCTGGTGCGCGACACCGCGTCCGGGGTGCTCGGGCACTCCGGGCCGGACGCGATCCGATCCGCGAAACCGTTCCGCGACCTGGGCTTCGACTCGCTCACCGCGGTCGAGCTCAGCAACGCGCTGTCCGCCGCGACCGGCCTGTCCCTGCCCGCGAGCCTCGTCTTCGACCACCCCACGCCGCGTGCGCTGGCCGCGCACCTGGTCGCGGAGCTGACCGGCGAGACCGGCGGCGCCGAGCCCACCGGGGTGACCGTCGCCGACGCCGACGACCCGATCGTCGTCGTCGGGACGGCCTGCCGGCTCCCCGGCGGTATCACCACGCCCGACGAGTTCTGGCGGATGCTCGTCGACGGCGACGACGGCATCACCGGCTTCCCCACCGACCGCGGCTGGGACCTCGACGTCCTCGCCGGCGACGGCCAGGGCCGCAGCGCCACCCGCGAGGGCGGCTTCCTGCACGACGCCGCCGGCTTCGACCCCGCCTTCTTCGACATCTCGCCCCGTGAGGCCGTCGCGATGGACCCGCAGCAGCGCCTGCTGCTGGAGACCACGTGGGAGGCGTTCGAGCGCACCGGCACCGACCCGGCCCGGCTGCGCGGCAGCCGCACCGGCGTGTTCGTCGGCACCAACGGGCAGGACTACGCGAACCTCCTGCTGCGCTCCCCGGACGACGTCGAGGGCCACGCCGGGACCGGCCTCGCCGCGAGCGTCATCTCCGGCCGGCTCGCCTACGCGTTCGGCCTGGAGGGCCCCGCGGTCACCGTGGACACCGCCTGCTCGTCGTCGCTGGTCGCGGTGCACTGGGCGGCCCAGGCGCTGCGCGCGGGGGAGTGCGACGCCGCGCTCGCCGGCGGCGTCACCGTCATGTCGACCTCCACGAGCTTCGCCGGGTTCACCCGGCAGGGCGGCCTCGCCCCCGACGGGCGGTGCAAGGCGTTCTCCGACGACGCCGACGGCACCGGCTGGTCCGAGGGCGTCGGCGTGCTCGTGCTGGAGCGGCAGTCCACCGCGGTCGCCCGCGGGCACGAGATCCTCGCCGTCGTCCGCGGCTCCGCCGTCAACTCCGACGGCGCCTCGAACGGCCTGACCGCGCCCAACGGGCCGTCCCAGCAGCGGGTCATCCGGCAGGCCCTCGCCTCCGGCGGCCTGACCCCGGCCGACGTCGACGCCGTCGAGGCGCACGGCACCGGCACCGTGCTCGGCGACCCGATCGAGGCGCAGGCCCTGCTCGCCGCCTACGGCCGGGACCGGGAGCACCCGCTGCTGCTCGGCTCGGTGAAGTCCAACATCGGCCACACCCAGGCCGCGGCGGGCGCCGCCGGCCTGATCAAGATGATCCTCGCGCTGCGGCACGGCACGCTGCCGCGCACGCTCAACGTCGCCGCCCCGTCGAGCCGGGTCGACTGGACCGCCGGGTCGGTCGAGCTGCTCACCGAGCAGGTGCCGTGGCCGGAGACCGGGCGCGCCCGGCGGGCCGGGATCTCGTCGTTCGGGATCAGCGGCACCAACGCCCACGTCGTGCTGGAGCAGGCGCCGGAGCTCCCGGCACCGGCCGCGGTGACCGCGCCCGCCGTCACCCCGTGGGTGGTCTCCGCCCGCTCCGGGCCCGCGCTCGACGCCCAGCTCGACCGGCTGCGCGCCGCGACGGCCGCCCGCCCGGACGTCGCCGCCGCCGACGTCGGGTACGCGCTGGCCACCGGCCGGTCGGTGTTCGAGCACCGCGCCGTGCTCCTCGCCGGCGCCGGGGCAGCCGGTGTCACCGAGGTCGCGCGGGCCGAGGCGATCGAGCGGTCCACGGCGTTCCTGTTCTCCGGGCAGGGCGCCCAGCGCCTCGGCATGGGCCGCGAGCTGCACGCCCGCCACCCCGTGTTCGCCGACGCGCTCGACACCACGCTCGCCCACCTGGACCCGTCGCTGCGCGACGTCGTCTGGGGCGACGGCGACACCGCCGCCGCCGCGCTCGACGACACCGGCGCCACCCAGCCCGCACTGTTCGCCGTCGAGGTCGCGCTGTTCCGGCTCCTGGAGTCCTGGGGCCTCACCCCGGACGCCGTCGCCGGGCACTCGGTCGGCGAGATCGCCGCCGCCCACGTCGCGGGCGTGTTCTCGCTGGAGGACGCCTGCACGCTCGTCGCCGCCCGGGCCCGCCTGATGGCGGCCCTGCCTGCCGGTGGCGCGATGGTCGCCGTCGAGGCGGACGAGGAGGAGGTCGCGCCGCTGCTGACCGGCGGCGTCGCCGTCGCCGCCGTGAACGGCCCGTCCGCGGTGGTCCTGTCCGGTGTGGCCGCCGAGGTCGACGCCGTCGCCGCCGAGCTGGCCGGACGGGGGCGCCGCACCACGGCGCTGCGGGTCAGCCACGCGTTCCACTCGCCGCTGATGGAGCCGATGCTCGACGGGTTCCGCGCGGTCGTCGCCGGGCTGGACCCCGCCGAGCCGCGGACCCCCGTGGTCTCCACGGTCACCGGCGCCCCGGCCGCCGCCGAGCTGTGCGACCCGGAGCACTGGGTGCGGGGCGTGCGCGACACCGTGCGCTTCGCCGACGCGGTGCGGGCGCTGACCGGCCGCGGGACGACCGCGTTCCTGGAGATCGGGCCGGACGCCGTGCTGTCCGCCCCGGCCCGCTCCTGCGTCCCCGACTCCGCGGTGGTCGTCCCGGCGCTGCGCGGCGCCGGCGACGAGGACCGCACCCTGCTCACCGCGCTGGCCCGGCTGCACGTCGCCGGGACCGCGGTGGACTGGGCGGTCGTCCTCGACGGGACCGCGACCCGGCCGGTGGCGCTGCCGACGTACCCCTTCCAGCGGGAACGCTTCTGGCCCACCGTCGCCGCCACGACCCCGGCCGACGCCGGTGGCCTCGGCCTGCGCGCCGGCGGGCACCCGCTGCTCGGCGCCGCGACCGCCGTCGCCGGGTCGGACGAGATCCTCCTGACCGGCCGCCTCACGCCCGCCGACCTGGGGTGGGCCGGCGACGACCTCCCCGCCCTCCCCGCGTCGGTGCTCGCCGAGCTCGCCGTCCGCGCGGGCGACGAGATCGGCGCCACGACCGTCGAGGAGCTGACGATCACCGCGCCGCTGCCCGCCGGGGCGCCGCGGCTGCTGCAGGTGAGGGTCGGCGAACCGGACGACGACGGCCGCCGACCCGTCGACGTGCACTCGCGGCCCGCCGAGGGCCCCGCCGGGGGCACCGGGGACGTCGACGGTGCGGGCCGGTGGCTGCGGCACGCCACCGGCGTGCTGACCGCGGCCCCGGCCACCGATCCGGCGGCCGGGCCGGGCACCGGGCAGCCGGCCGGTGCCGCGTGGCCGCCGCCGGGCGCGACGCCGCTGCCCGGCCTGCCCGGCGCCGTCGGGCCGGTGACGGTCCGCGGGGGCTGGCGGCACGACGGGGCCCTGCTCGCCGAGCTCGAGCTCACCGGGCAGCCCGCCGCCGGTGCCGCGTACACGCTGCACCCGGCCCTGCTCGACGTCGCCGCCCGGTTCGGCGCGCCCACCGACGACGCCGACCTCGCCGCCCTGCGGGACGTCACGCTGCACGCGTCGGAGGCCACCGTGCTGCGGGTCCGGCTCACCGACCGCGGCGACGGCACCCGGACCCTCGCGGCGTCGGACGCGCAGGGGGCAGCCGTGCTCACCGCGGGCGCGCTCACCCTGGCCGAGCCCGCCGCCACGACCGGTCCGGCCGGATCCACCGACGCCGCCCTCCTCACCCTCGACTGGACCACCGCACCCCCGACCGACCGGACCACGACGGCCGGGTGGGGGGTCCTCGGCGACGGCCTGCCCGAGCTCGACGACGCCCTGGCCGCGTCCGGCGGGACACCGCCGGTCCGCGCGACCTCGGTCGGCGCGCTGCTCGACTCCGGCGACCCGCTGCCGCCGGTCGTCCTCGCCCCGGTCTCCGGGGACCCCGGGCCGGACGGGGCCGGTCTCCCGGCCGCGACCCGTGCCACCACCGGCGCCGTGCTGGAGCTGCTCCAGCGCTGGTCCGGGGACGCCCGCACGACCGGCTCCCGCCTCGTCGTCGTCACCCGGGGTGCGGTCGCCGCCGGTGCGGGCGACGTGCCCGACCTCGGCGCGGCCCCGGTCTGGGGGCTCGTCCGGTCCGCGCAGTCCGAGGACCCGGGCAGCGTCGTGCTGCTCGACCTCGACCCGGAAGCCCCCGGTGCCGGGCTCGGCGCCGCCCTGGAGGCCCTGCCCGGCCTGGCCGCGGCGGGGGAGACCCAGGCGGCCCTGCGCGGCGGCGACCTCACCGTCGCCCGCCTGACCCGGGCCACGCCGGACGCCCCCGCACCGGCGGCGTGGGACCCGGACGGCACCGTCCTGGTCACCGGCGGTACCGGTGGCCTCGGTGCGCTGCTCGCGCGGCACCTCGTCAGCACCCGCGGCGTGCGGCACCTGCTGCTCGCCGGCCGCCGCGGCCCGGACGCCCCCGGGGCCGCCGAGCTGCGCGCCGAGCTCACCGCGCTCGGCGCCGAGGTCACCCTCGCGGCCTGCGACGTCGCCGACCCGGCGGCCGTCGCCGACCTCGTCGGCTCCGTCCCCGCCGCACACCCGCTGACCGCGGTCGTGCACACCGCGGGCGTGCTCGACGACGCCACCGTCGGGTCGCTCGACGCGACGCGGATGGACCGGGTGCTGCGCCCGAAGGCGGACGCCGCATGGCACCTGCACGAGGCGACACGCGAGCTGCCGCTGGCCGCGTTCGTCCTGTACTCCTCGGTCGCCGGGATCACCGGCGGCCCCGGCCAGGGCAACTACGCGGCCGCCAACAGCTTCCTGGACGCGCTCGCCGCGCACCGCGCGGCACGCGGCCTGGCCGGACTGTCGCTGGCCTGGGGGCCGTGGTCCGCCGACGCCGGCATGACCGGCACCCTCGACGCCGCCGAGCGGGAACGGCACGAGCGCTCCGGGATGCCGCCCCTGCAGCCCGACCAGGGGCTCGCCCTGTTCGACACCGCCATCGCCCGCGGTGACCGGTTCACCGTGGCGGCCCGGTTCGCCGCCGGGGCCGGAGCGGCCGCGGGCGACGTCCCGGCCGTGCTGCGCGCCCTGGTGCGCAGCAGGCGCCGGACCGCGGCGGCCACCGAGGGCGCGGGCGGCCTGCTCCGGCGGCTCGCCGGGCTGGAGCCCGACGCCCGGTACGCCGAGCTGCTGGAGCTGGTCCGCACCGAGACGGCGGGCGTGCTCGGGCACACCGGCGCCGACGCCGTCCCGGCCGACCGGGACTTCAGCCGGCTCGGGTTCGACTCGCTCACCGGCGTCGAGCTGCGGATGCGGCTGGCCGCCGCCACCGGGAGCCGGCTCCCGGCGACGCTGGTCTTCGACCACCCCACCCCGGCCGAGGTGGCCCGCCACCTCGACGGCGAGGTCGTCGGCTCCGCGGGCCCGGCGGCAGCGGCGTCGCCGCTGGCCGAGCTGGACCGGCTGGAGGCAGCACTGTCCCCGGACGGCGCCGACCCCGAGACCCGCAGCGGGGTCGCCCGCCGGCTGCGCCGCCTGCTGGAGCGGTGGGACGGCGCCCGGCCCGACGGGGCCCACACCGACGGCCGCACCGCCGTCGACGAGCGCCTCGACGCGGCGAGCACCGAGCAGGTCCTCGCCTTCATCGACAACGAACTCGGCCGGTCGTCGGCGAGCTGACCCCGGACCCCCACGAACGAGAGAGGCGGACAGGACCATGCCCGACGAACAGAAGCTCGTCGACTACCTGAAGTGGGTCACGGCCGATCTGCACGACACCCGCCGACGGCTGGCCGAGGCGGAGTCCGGGCGGGACGAGCCCGTCGCGATCGTCGGCATGGCCTGCCGGTTCCCCGGCGGGGTCCGCTCCCCGGAGGACCTGTGGGAGCTGCTCGCCGGCGGCCGCGACGGCATCGGCCCGTTCCCCGACGACCGCGGCTGGGACCTCGACGCGCTCGCCGGTGACGGACCCGGCGCCAGCGCCACCCAGCGCGGCGGGTTCCTGCCCGGCGCCGCCGAGTTCGACCCGTCGTTCTTCGACATCTCCCCGCGCGAGGCCCTCGCGATGGACCCGCAGCAGCGGCTGCTGCTGGAGACCGCGTGGGAGGCGTTCGAGCGGTCCGGGATCGACCCGGCCGGGCTGCGCGGCAGCCGCACCGGCGTGTTCGTCGGCACCAACGGGCAGGACTACACCCACCTCGTCCTCGCCTCCGGCGACGACATGGGCGGCTACGCCGGGAACGGCCTCGCCGCCAGCGTGCTGTCCGGGCGCGTGTCGTTCGCCCTCGGGCTGCAGGGCCCCGCCGTCACCCTGGACACGGCGTGCTCGTCGTCGCTGGTCGGGCTGCACCTCGCGGCCCAGGCCGTCCGCAACGGGGAGTGCGGCCTCGCGCTGGCCGGTGGCGTCACCGTGATGACCACCCCGGCGAACTTCTCCGGGTTCAGCCTGCACGGCGGCCTCGCCCCGGACGGGCGCTGCAAGGCCTTCGCCGACGGCGCCGACGGCACCGGCTGGTCCGAGGGCATCGGCCTGCTCGTCGTCGAGACGCTGTCCGACGCCCGCGCCAACGGGCACCCGGTGCTCGCCGTCCTCAGCGGGTCGGCCGTGAACCAGGACGGCGCGTCGAACGGGCTCAGCGCCCCGAACGGGCCCGCGCAGCAGCGCGTGATCCGCCAGGCGCTCGCGAGCGGCGGGCTGTCCCCGGCCGACGTCGACGCCGTCGAGGCGCACGGCACCGGCACCGCGCTCGGCGACCCCATCGAGGCGCAGGCCCTGCTCGCCACCTACGGCGCCGACCGCGACCCCGGCCGGCCGCTGCTGCTCGGCTCCGTGAAGTCCAACCTCGGCCACACCCAGGCCGCCGCCGGCGCCGCCGGGGTGATCCGGACCGTGCTGGCACTGCAACACGCGACGCTGCCACGGACCCTGCACGTCGACGCGCCGTCGAGCCACGTCGACTGGTCCGCCGGGGCGGTGCGGCTGCTCACCGAGCAGACCGCCTGGCCGGAGACCGGACGGGCCCGCCGCGCCGGGGTGTCGTCGTTCGGGATCAGCGGCACCAACGCCCACGTCGTCCTCGAACAGGCCCCCGCCGACCCGGCGGAACCGGCGGAGCCCGCGGTGTCGCCGCGGGCCGTCGCCTGGCCGGTCTCGGCCCGCTCCGCCACGGCGCTCGACGCCCAGCTGGAACACCTCCGCGCCCTCGGGTCGGGGCACGCCCCGGCCGACGTCGGCCACGCCCTGGCCACCACCCGCAGCGCGTTCGCGCACCGCGCGCTGCTCGTCAACACCGCGGACGGGCTCACCGAGGCCGCCCGCGACGTCGTGCCCACCGGCGACCGCGGCGGGCTCGCCGTGCTGTTCTCCGGGCAGGGCTCGCAGCGGCTCGGCGCCGGCCGGGAGCTGCACGCCCGGTTCGGAGTGTTCGCGGCCGCGTTCGACGAGACCGTCGACCTGCTCGACGCCCGGCTCGGCACCGCGCTGCGCGACGTCGTCTGGGGCACCGACCGGGCCGCGCTCGACGACACCCGGCACACCCAGCCCGTGCTGTTCGCGACCGGGGTCGCGCTCTACCGGCTCGTCGAGTCCTGGGGCGTGCGACCCGGCCACGTCGCCGGCCACTCGGTCGGCGAGATCACCGCCGCGCACGTGGCCGGGGTCCTCTCCCTCGACGACGCCTGCACCCTCGTCGCCGCCCGCGCCCGGCTCATGGCCGACCTGCCCGCGGGCGGGGCGATGGTCGCCCTGCGGGCCCGCGAGGACGAGGTCGCCCCGCTGCTGGGCGACGACGTCGCGATCGCCGCCGTCAACGCCCCCGACGCGGTCGTGGTCTCGGGCGACGCCGACGCCGTCGCCGCCGTCCGGGCCCGGTTCGACGCCGACGGCCGCAACACCCGCGCCCTCGCCGTCAGCCACGCGTTCCACTCACCGCTGATCGACCCGATGCTCGACGCGTTCGCCCGGGTCGTCGACGGCCTCACGTTCGCCGAGCCGCAGATCCCCGTCGTGTCGAACCTGACCGGCGCCGTCGACGGCGGGCTCACCGACCCCGGCTACTGGGTCCGGCACGCCCGCGGCGCCGTCCGCTTCGGTGACGGCGTCGCGGCACTGGCCGGGCTCGGCGTCCGGACCTTCCTCGAGCTCGGCCCCGACGCGGTGCTGTCCGCGCTCGTCGCCGAGAACGCGCCCGACGCGGTCGCCGTGCCCGCGCTGCGCCGCGACGCCGGCGAGGAGGCCACCCTGCTCGGCGCGGCCGGTGCACTGTGGACCCGCGGGACCGGCGTCGGCTGGGCGGCGGTCGCCGAGGGCACCACCACCCCGCACGCCGCCCCGGTGCCGCTGCCGACCTACCCGTTCGACCGGGAGCGGTACTGGCCGACGCTGCGGGCCGGCACCGTCGACGCGGCCGGGCTCGGCCTCACCGCCGCCGGGCACCCGCTGCTCGGCGCCGCCGTCGCCCTCGCCGACGCCGACCGCACCGTCCTCACCGGACGGCTCTCCCGGCGGACCCAGCCGTGGCTGCCCGGCGGTCCGGTGCCCGCCACCGTGTTCGCCGAGCTGGCGGTCCGCGCCGGTGACCAGGTCGGCGCCCCGCGGGTCGAGGAGCTCGATCTCGTCGCCCCGCTGAGCGTCGGCGACCGCGACGGCGTGGCCCTGCAGGTCTCCGTCGACACCGCCGTGGACAGCGCCGTGGACACCGGCACCGGCACCGGTGCCGTCGGTGGGCGCCTGCGGCTGACCGTGCACGCCCGCCCCTCCGACGACGCGCCGTGGACCCTGCACGCCCGCGGCGTCCTGGCCCCCGACGACGGCCGGGACACCGTCGCGGACCCCGGCGAGTGGCCGCCGCGCGACGCCCGGCAGGCAGCCGGCACACCCGGGACGTGGGTTCGCGACGGCGAGATCCTCGCCGAGGTCACCCTCCCCGACGGCGCCACCGCCGACGGCTGGGGCCTGCACCCCGCGCTGCTGGACGCGGCCCTGCGCACCGCCGCCGCGCTCGGCCGGGACGCCACCACCGACGCCACGACCGACGCCGCCACCGGGCCGGACCGGATCGAGGGCCTGACCCTGCACGCCACCGGCGCCGGCACGCTGCGCGTGCGGATCACCGGGACCGGTCCCGGGACGTTCGCCCTCGTCGCCACCGACCCCACCGGCGCCCCGGTGCTCACCGCCGACACCGTCCACACCGGAGGGACGGGCGACGCGCCGGCACCCGCCGCGACCGGGCAGGGTGGGCTCTTCGGCCTGCACTGGACCCCCGTCGAGCTCGGCGACCGCGCCGCGGGCACCCGCTGGGCCGTCGTCGGCGACGACGAGCTCGACCTCGGCTACGCGATGCACCGCGCCGACGAGACCGTCAGCGCCTACGCCGAGTCCCTCGGCGGGGCCGTCGGCGACACCGGGCTGGCCCCCGACGTCTTCCTCATCCCGGTCGTCGGCGACCCGGACGGCGGCGCGGCCGCCGTGCACACCCTGACCACCCGGGTGCTGGGCCTGCTGCAGGAGTGGCTCGACGAGCCGCGCCTCGCCGACGCGCGCCTCGTCGTCGTCACGCGGGGTGCGGTCGCCGCCGACGGCGGGACCGTCACCGACCCGGCGGCCGCCGCCGTCTGGGGCCTGGTGCGCGCCGCGCAGACGGAGAACCCGGGCCGGATCCGGCTCGTCGACCTCGACGACACGTTCCGCTCGGCCGGGGTCCTGCCGCACCTGCTGCTGCTCGACGAGCAGCAGCTGCTGGTCCGCGACCACGCGGTCCGCGCCGCCCGCCTGGCCCGGCTGCCGGAGGCCGCACCGGAGACCACGCGTCCGGCGGCGGACTGGGACCCGGACGGCACCGTCCTGGTCACCGGCGGCACCGGTGGCCTCGGCGCGCTGCTCGCCCGGCACCTCGTCACGACCGGGCGGACCCGGAACCTGCTGCTGGCGAGCCGCCGCGGCCCGGACGCCCCCGGCGCGGCCGCGCTGCGCGACGAGCTGACCGCGCTCGGCGCCGCCGTCACCGTCACCGCGTGCGACGCCGGGGACCCCGACGCCGTCACCGCGCTGGTCGGGTCCGTCCCGGCCGGGCGCCCGCTGACCGCGGTCGTCCACACCGCCGGCGTCCTCGACGACGGCCTCACCGGCTCGCTCACCCCCGAGCGCCTCGCCGGGGTGCTGCGTCCCAAGCTCGACGCCGCGTGGCACCTGCACGCCGCGACCCGCGAGCTGCCGCTGGCCGCGTTCGTCCTCTACTCGTCGGTGTCGGGGATCCTCGGCAGCGCCGGGCAGGCCAACTACGCCGCCGCCAACGCGGGCCTCGACGGGCTGGCCCGGTACCGGGCCGGGCTCGGGCTGCCCGCGGTGTCGCTCGGCTGGGGCCCGTGGGGCCAGGGGAGCGGCATGACCGAGCAGGTCGGCGACGCCGACCTGGAGCGGATGGCCCGCGGCGGGCTGCCCGCCCTCGACGCCGCCGACGGTCTCGCCCTGTTCGACGCCGCACTCGCCCGGCCGGAGCCGGTCGTCGTCCCGACCCGGATCAACGTCGCCGGGCTGGCCGTGCAGCAGGCGCTGCCCGCGCTGTGGCGGGACCTGGTGCCCCGCACCCGCCGCACCGCCGCCGCGGCGGGCTCGTCGCCGGTCACGGTGCGGGAGCGGCTGCGCCACCTCGACCCGGCCGGGCAGGAGGCGCTGCTCGTCGAGCTCGTCACCGGCTACACGGCCGGGCTGCTCGGCCACGAGGACCCGGCGGCGGTCGACCCGGAGCGCGGCTTCCTGGAGCTGGGCTTCGACTCACTGGTCGCGGTGGGGCTGCGCAACCAGCTCGGCGAGGTCCTCGGGCTGCGACTCGCCGGGTCGATCGTCTTCGACAGCACGACCCCGGTGAAGCTCGCCCGGCGGCTGCACGAGCAGATCGAGCAGGCCCCCGCACCCGGTGCGACGCCGGTCGCCACGGCCGGGCGGCCCGCGGCGCACGGCGACGAGACGCTCGTCGGCATGTTCCACGCCGCCGTCCGCGGCGGGAAGCTGGTGGAGGCGATGCGGATGCTCAAGGCCGCCGCGAACACGCGTCCGATGTTCGCGTCCCCGGCCGAGCTGGAGGAGCTGTCCGAGCCGGTCACCCTCGCCGAGGGGCCCACCGACCCGCGGCTGATCTTCGTCAGTGCGCCCGGTGCGACCGGCGGCGTGCACCAGTACGCCCGGATCGCCGCGCACTTCCGCGGCAGCCGGCACGTGTCCGCGCTGCCGCTGATGGGCTTCGCACCCGGCGAGCAGCTGCCCGCCACCAGCGAGGCCGCCGCCCGCATCGTCGCCGAGAGCGTGCTGCTGGCCAGCGACGGCGAGCCGTTCGTCATGGTCGGCCACTCCACCGGCGGCTCGCTGGCCTACCTCGCCGCGGGCGTCCTCGAGGACACCTGGGGCGTGCGGCCGGAGGCGGTCGTCCTGCTCGACACCGCCTCCATCCGCTGGGACGCGGCCGAGGGCAACGACCTGGACCGCACGACCCGCTTCTACCTGGCCGACATCGACTCGCCGTCGGTGACGCTGAACAGCGCGCGGATGTCGGCGATGGCGCACTGGTTCATGACGATGACCGAGATCGACTCGCCCCCGACGACCGCGCCGACGCTGCTCGTCCGCGCCGCCCGCGACGTCGAGGGCTTCATCCTGGACACCTCCGCGGTGCCCGCCGACGCCGTCGTCGACATCGACGCCGACCACCTCTCGCTCGCCATGGAGCACTCGTCGCTGACCGCCGGCGCGATCGAGACCTGGCTCGCCGAGCTGCCCGCCCCGACCACGGAGGACGTCTCATGAGCACCCCGGCCACCTGCCCGGTCACCGGTGACGGGCCGCCGTCGCTGGGCGGACAGACCCCGCCCGTCCTGCGGATGAGCCCGCTGCTGCGCGAGCTGCAGCAGCAGGCGCCGGTCTGCCGGGTCCGCACCCCCGCCGGTGACGACGGCTGGCTGGTCACCCGCTACGCCGAGCTCAAGTCCCTGCTGCACGACGAGCGTCTCGGCCGCGCGCACGCCGACCCGCCGAACGCCCCGCGGTACGTGCAGAACCCGTTCCTGGACCTGCTCGTCGTCGACGACGCCGAGCAGGCCAGGGACCTGCACAAGGAGATGCGGCGGCTGCTGACCCCGCAGTTCTCCGCGCGGCGGGTGCTGAACCTGATGCCTGCCGTGTCCGCGATCGCCGAGGAGGTCCTCGACGGGTTCGTCGCCGCCGGCGCCCCCGGGGACCTGCACGGCGGGTTCTCGATGCCGTACTCGTTGACCGTCCTGTGCGCGCTGATCGGGATCCCGCCCGCGGACCGCCCCGCGCTCGTGCAGACGATCATGACGATGGGCGACCTGGACGACTCCGAGCGCGTCGCTTCGGGTCAGGCCGAACTCTTCGGCCTGCTGTCCGGCATCGCCCGGCGCAAGCGGATCGACCCCACCGACGACGTCATCTCCCGGCTCTGCGACCAGGTCCCCGACGAGCGGATCGGCCCGATCGCCGCCGGCCTGCTGTTCGCCGGCCTGGACAGCGTCGCCAGCCACGTCGACCTGGGCGTGCTCCTCTTCTCGGCCTACCCGGACCAGCTCGAGGCCGCGCTCGCCGACGAGCGCACCATGCGCGAGGCCGTCGAGGAGATCCTGCGCTGCGCCAAGGCCGGCGGCTCGGTGCTGCCCCGCTACGCCACCGACGACGTCGAGATCGGCGACGTCACCATCCGCACCGGCGACCTGGTGCTGCTCGACTTCACCCTGGTCAACTTCGACACCGAGGTGTTCGACGAGCCCGAGGTGTTCGACATCCGCCGGCAGTCGAACCCGCACCTGACCTTCGGGCACGGCATGTGGCACTGCATCGGCGCCCCGCTGGCCCGGATGTCCCTGCGGATCGCCTTCACCCAGCTGTTCACCCGGCTCCCCGGGCTGCGCCCCGCAGGTCCGGTGGAGGAGATGCGCCGTGGCTCCGAGGGCCTCTCCGGCGGCCTGACGGAGCTCCCCGTGACCTGGTGAACCCCGTGATCACGGATCGGGGATGGAGGCGGTCACATGTGGCCGGCTGGGTTCCCGATCCGTGATCACGAGGGTTTCGGCGGCCGGTCCGGGGCCGGGCCTCGTGGCCCCCGGGCCGGAGGGGCGCAGCCGCCGATGGGGTGGCGCGGCACGGTGGACGGCGCGGCGCGGTGGGTGATCCGGTGCGCCCACGAGGGGGGCCCGACGGCAGCTCGATCCCGTGCCGGGAGCGCTCGTGTTCTGCACCGGCTCGTGGTGCCGAGCAGGGGTCCGGGTGGGGACCGGACTCGGTGATCACGGATCGGGAAGGGGCCCGGTCACATCTGTCCGGGTGGCTTCCCGATCCGTGATCACGTGGCTCGGCGGGAGCGCCCTGTGTTCCCGGCCCGATCCGGCGGCAGCTGCCGGGGATGGCACGGGCGTGGTGGGAGGGGTGCCACGAGGGGTGTCGGACACCAGCTCGATCCCGTGCCGGGAGCGCTCGTCATCGGCACCGGCTCGTGGTCCTGAGCTGCGGGTCCGGGTGCGGGCCGAGCCTGGTGATCACGGATCGGGGGGAGAACCGGCCACATCTGTCCGCATGGCCGCCCGATCCGTGATCACTGGTGTCAGGTCCAGGTCACCGGGAGCTCGTGCAGGCCGAAGAGGACGCCGTCGTACTTCACGGGCAGGTCCTCGGCGGGCACGGCCAGGCGGAGGTTCGGGATGCGCTCGAACAGGGTCCGGTAGGCGATCTCCATCTCCAGCCGCACGAGGTTCTGGCCCAGGCACTGGTGCACGCCGTAGCCGAAGGCCACGTGCGAGCGCGCGGAGCGGTCCGGGTCGAAGGCGTCGGCTCCGTCGAAGGCGTCGCCGTCGTGGTTGGCGGCGGCGAGCAGCGGTACGAGGCCCTCACCGGCGCGGATGGTGCGGCCACCGATCTCGACGTCCTCCAGCGCCACCCGGAACGCGACCAGGTCGGCCACCGAGTAGTAGCGCAGCAGCTCCTCGACGATGCGGTCGTCGCCGATCCACTGCGGGTTCGTCAGCAGCTGGACGACGCCGAGGCCGATGTTGTTCGCCGTCGTCTCGTGCCCGGCGATCAGCAGCAGCATCGCGACGCCGGAGAGCTCCTGGCGGGACAGGGTCCCGGCCGCGGCGAGCCGGCTGATCAGGTCGGTGCCGGGGCGCCGTTCCTTGATCCGGATGAGCCGGCCCAGGTAGCGGAGCAGGGCCGCGGTGGCCGCGTCGCGCTCGTCGTCGGTGGAGCTGAGGGTGACCAGGACGCGGGTCTTCGCCTCGAAGAAGTCGCGGTCCGCCTTCGGGACGCCGAGCATGCCGGCGATCACCAGGGACGGCACCGGCAGCGCGAAGTCCTCGATCAGGTCGGCGGCGCCGTCCTTGGCGAGGACGGCGTCGATCCGCTCGTCGACGATCTGCTGGATCTCCGGGCGCAGCGCGCGCACCTTGCGGACGGTGAACTCCGGGATCAGGGTCCGGCGGAACCGGTCGTGCTCCGGCGGGTCCATCGACACGAACCAGCCCGGCACCTCGTCCGCCGACGGAGCCCCGCCGGTCCGGGCCGCCTTCGGGAAGCCGGGACGGGAGGGGTCGGCGCTGATCCGCGGGTCGGTGAGGACGGCGCGGACGTCGGCGTGCCGGGTGATCAGCCAGACCGGCCCGCTGGGCAGCTCGGACCGGACGGGCTCGCCGCCGTCGCGGTAGTCGGCGTACTCGGGCGGCGGGAACGGCCGGCCGGGGCGCCGCAGCGGGAACGCGACGGGGCAGCCGGCGGCGGCACCATGGGCCTCGGCGGCGGCACCACCGGCTCCGGCGCCAGCACTGCCGGCCCCGGTGACGGGGCAGGCAGTCCCGGTCCCGGCGTCGGTCCCGGTCCTCATCCCAGTCCCGGCTCCGGCCTCGGTCCCGGTTACGGCGTCGGACCCGGCGGGCGTGGTCTCCTCGGTGCCGGTGCTCATGCCACTCCGTAGAACGCGCGGACCTGGCCGGTGATGAACTCCTGGTCCTCGGCGGTCAGCCCGGTGTGGGTGGGGAGGTAGAAGCCGTCGGCGGCCAGCCGTGACGCGTTCAGCGACGGCCAGACCGGGTCGAGGTACATCGGCTGGCGGCTCATCGGCTTGAAGAACACCCGGGTGTCGATGCCCTGCTCGGCGAGGTGGGCGAGGAGCTCGTCGCGGCGCTCGGCGCGCACGTCGTACATCCATAGCACGTCCCGCGGCGGCATCAGGGTGACGCCGGGGACGTCGCGCAGGGCGTCGTCGTAGCGCTTCTCGATGTCGCGCCGGGCCGCCAGGATGCCGTCGAGCTGCTCGGTCTGCGCGAGCGCGACGGCGGCCTGCATGTTGGTCATCCGGTAGTTGTAGGCGAGCTTCTTGTGCAGGAAGCTGTGGTCGCGGGTGAAGGCCATCGCCCGCAGGTGCGCCATCTGGCCGGCCAGGTGCGCGTCGCGGGTCACGCAGATCCCGCCCTCACCGGACGTGATGATCTTGTTGGCGAACAGCGAGAAGCAGGCGATGTCCCCCGTGGGCAGGACGCCGTGCGCCTCGGCGGAGTCCTCGACGACCCGCAGGTTGTACTCGTAGGCCAGCTCGAGGATCGGCTCCATGTCGCACCGGCGGCCGTAGACGTGCACCGGCATGATCACCTTGGTGCGCGGGGTGATCTTCTCCTCGATGAGCGCGACGTCGATGTTCAGGTCGTCGCCGCAGTCGACGAAGACCGGCGTCGCGCCGGTGTAGGTGACCGCCCACGCCGAGGCGATCATCGTGAACTCCGGGACGATCACCTCGTCGCCGGGGCCGACGCCGAGTGCGCGCAGGGCGAGGGTCAGCGCCGTCGTCCCGGACGAGCACGCGACCCCGTGCGGGACGCCGTTCCAGGCGGCGAACGCCTCCTCGAACCGCGCGATGTAGGGGCCCTGCGAGGAGATCCAGCCGCCGCCGACGGCGTCGGTGACGTAGGAGAGCTCGTGGCCGTCGAGCCACGGCTTGGACACCGGTTGGGTGAAGGACATCGCGATTCCCTGGGTCGGTGGGGTCGGTGGGGTCAGGCGGTCCGGGCGGCCGGGGCGCCGGACCCGGCGAGCGCGGGCAGGCCGAGGAGCAGGTCCGCGGCGGCGGCGCGGCCGCCGGCCTCCTGCAGCAGCCGGCCCATGTGTGCGGCGCGCTCGGTGAAGGCCGGGTCGTCGAGGACCCGGGTGACCTTGTCGAGGACGTCGGCGGTGTCGACGGTCTCCGGGTGGTCGACGGTGAGGCTGACCCCGAAGTCCTGGCCGCGGACGGCCTGGTCGTCGCAGTCCACCCATAGCGGGCGGACCACCAGCGGCTTCCCGAAGTAGAGGCCCTCGTGGTAGCCGTTGCCGCCGGCGTGGGTGAAGAACACCTTCACGCTCGGGTGGGCCAGCACGTCGAGCTGGGACGGCACCCAGCTCTCGATCCGCAGGTTCCCGGGCAGCTCGTCGGCGGGCGGGAGCATCTCCTGCTGCTCGCGCGGCAGCTTCCACAGCACCTGGTGGCCCTGCTCGTCCAGCCGTCGCGCGACCTCCACCAGCGACGCGACCTGGGGCCGGGTCAGCCGGGTGATCGTCCCGAATCCCATGTAGACGACCGACGGGTTCTCGTCCAGCCAGTCGGTGAGCTCGCCGCCGTCGGCGACCTGGGGCAGCGGCGGGACCATCGTGCCGACGAGGCGCAGCTTCTCGTGCAGGTCGAACGGGTAGTCCAGCTCCGGCACCGAGTAGCAGAGGACCTGCTCGGCGTGGTCGATGCGGGCCATCATCTGCCGGGCCTCGGGCGCGATGCCCAGCTCGGCCCGGACGGCGTCGTCGCGCTCGACGACCTTCCGCGTCTCCTTGGTCACGAACATGCCGAGCGTCCGGATCCGGAACAGCTGGTTGGTGATCCTCTGGCGCAGGGTCATGTCGGCGGGCAGCCCGGAGTGCGGCACCGGGAACCCCGACGGCGTGTAGGACGTCGCGAACGGCACGTGCGAGGTGAGCACGTTGCTGGGCACGAACGGCACGCCGAGCACGAACGGGATGCCCTTCGTGATCGCGAGCTCGTAGCCGTACTGACACATGCTCTCGATCACCATGAGGGCCGGGCGGACCTCCTCGACGACGCGTTCCAGCGCCCGGTACTTCTCGATCCGCGACTCCGGAGCGAACGAGTGCCGGATGACCGCGGCGTGCGCCTTGAACCGGTCCCGCTGGGTCACCGCGGCGTAGGTCTCGTCGTCCCACGTCACCGCGGACATCTCCGACACGGTGTCGCCGAGCGAGGTGAAGGTGACGGGGCTGCCGGTGCCCGCGCTCTCGACGTCGTCGCGTGCCTTCTCGTCGGCGGCGAAGAACAGGTCCCCGACCTCGCGCCGGGACAGTTCCCCGGCGAGTACCAGAAGCGGATTGAGCAGTCCGCTCTCCGCATAGCTGACGAACAGGATCGGCCGCCGATTCGCGCCCATGGGTAGACACCCTCTCCGACTGTGACGGGCCGATGCCCGCCGCGTGGCGCACCGCGGCGCGGTGCAGCGATCAGGTAGTTGATCCCACGCCGGTGGCCGGGGAATCCCTAGTCTTCGCCACCGCCGCGTCCCATTCCTTAGGGAAAACCACAGCCGCGCCGACCGTACGGTCCCCGCACATCGAGACGACCGAATTCGTGTGCAGGGGTGAGGCATGACGGCAGGACACGGCGCCGACCCGGTGGTGGTCGTCGGGATGGCGTGCCGCTACCCGGGCGGCGTGCGCGACGCCGACGGCTTCTGGGACCTGCTGTGTTCCGGGCGCGAGACCGCCACCGGCTTCCCGGACGACCGCGGCTGGGACACCGGCGCCCTGCACGGCGACGGGCCGGGGCGCTGCGCGACCCGCACCGCCGGGTTCCTCGACGGCGCCGGGGACTTCGACGCCGCGTTCTTCGGGATGTCCCCCCGCGAGGCCGTCTCCACCGACCCGCAGCAGCGCCTCGTGCTGGAGACCGCCTGGGAGGCGGTCGAGCAGGCCGGGATCGACCCGTCGTCGTTGCGCGGCAGCCGGACCGGCGTGTTCGTCGGCGCCGGCGGGCAGGACTACGCCGGCGTCGTCCAGAACTCGCCGGACGACCTCGCCGGGCACGCCCTCACCGGCCTGATCCCCGGTCTCACCTCGGGCCGGCTGGCGCACCTGCTCGGGCTGGAGGGGCCCGCGCTGACCGTGGACACGACGTCGTCGTCGTCGCTGGTGGCGCTGCACCTCGCGATCCGGTCGCTGGACGCGGGGGAGTGCACCGCCGCCCTGGCCGGCGGCGTGTGCGTGATGTCCACCCCGGCGGCGCTGGTCGGGCACTCCCGCCAGGGCGGCCTCGCCCCCGACGGGCGCTGCAAGGTCTTCGCCGACGACGCCGACGGCACCGCCTGGGCGGAGGGTGTCGGCGTCGTCGTGCTCAAGCGGCTCTCCGACGCCCGCGCGGACGGTGACCCCGTCCTCGCGGTGCTGCGCGGCTCGGCGATCACCGCCGACGGCGCCACCGACGGACTGACCGCGCCGAGCGGTGCCGCGCAGGAGCGGATGATCCGCGACGCGCTCGCCGACGCGGGCCTGACCGCGGCCGACGTCGACGCCGTCGAGGCGCACGGCACCGGCACCCCGGTCGGCGACCCGGTGGAGGCGCGCGCCCTGCTCGCCACCTATGGGCAGGACCGGGACCCGGACCGCCCGCTGTGGGTCGGCTCGCTCAAGTCGGTCATCGGGCACGCGCAGGCCGCGGCCGGGATCGCCGGGCTGATCGCGACCGTGCAGGCACTGCGGCGCGAGCTGCTGCCCGCGACCCGGCACGCCGGCACCCCCAGCACCCGGGTCGACTGGTCGGCCGGGGCCCTCGCGCTGCGCACCGCGCCGGTGCCGTGGCCGCGCGGCGACCGGCCGCGCCGCGCCGGGGTGTCGTCGTTCGGGATCAGCGGCACCAACGCGCACGTGATCGTCGAGGAGCCCCCGGCCGCCGACGTGCCCGGCGCCGCGGAGCGCGGGACCGCGCCGTCCGCGGTGACGCCCTGGCCGGTCTCCGCCGCCGCCGCCCGTGACCTCGACGCCCAGATCGAGCGCCTGCGGGCGCACACCACCGGGCCCGGCGCGCCCGACCCGCGCGACGTCGGCTGGTCGCTGGCCACCGGCCGCGCCGCGCTGCGGCACCGCGCGGTCCTGCTGCCCGGCGAGCACGGCCCGGTCGAGGTGGCCCGCGAGGAGGCCGCGCCGCGCCGCGCCGCGGTCCTGTTCTCCGGGCAGGGCAGCCAGCGGCTCGGGACCGGCCGCGCGCTCGCCGCCCGCTTCCCGGTGTTCGCCCGCGCCCTCGACGACGTCGCCGACGCCCTCGACCCCCATCTCGACCGGCCGGTCCGCGACGTCCTCTGGGGCACCGGGGACGACGCCGCCGCCCTGCTCGACGAGACCGGCTGGACCCAGCCCGCGTTGTTCGCCGTCGAGGTGGCGTTGTTCCGCCTGGTCACGGCCCTGGGCCTGCGCCCGGCCGCGGTCGGGGGCCACTCCATCGGCGAGATCACCGCCGCGCACGTCGCCGGGGTGCTGTCGCTCGACGACGCCGCGCGCCTCGTCGCCGCCCGCGCCACGCTCATGCAGGCACTGCCGGCCGGCGGCGCGATGGTCGCGGTCGAGGCGTCCGAGGACGAGGTCGCACCGCTGCTCGGCGACCGGGTCGCGCTGGCCGCGGTGAACGGGCCCGGCTCGGTCGTCGTCGCCGGTGACGACGACGCCGTCACCGCGCTGGCCGCCGACCTGGCCGGCCGGGGCCGCCGCACCAGCCGGCTGGCGGTGTCGCACGCGTTCCACTCGCCGCGGATGGACCCGATGCTCGACGCGTTCCGCGACGTCGTCGAGGGACTGACGTTCGCCGAGCCGGAGATCCCGCTGGTCTCGAACCTGACCGGCGAGCTCGGCGGGCTCGCGACCACCGACCCGGGATACTGGGTGCGGCACGTGCGCGGCACCGTCCGGTTCGCCGACGGCGTCCGGGCCCTCGCCGCCGACGGCGTCGACGTGCTCGTCGAGCTCGGTCCGGGCGGGGTGCTGTCGGCGATGGCCCGCGACACCCTCGGCCCGGACACCGCGGCGCACGCAGTCCCGGTGCTGCGCCGGGACCGGCCGGAGGAGGCGTCGTTCGCCGTCGCGCTGGGGCGGCTGCACGCGCTCGGCGTGCCGGTCGACTGGCACGCCTTCCACGCCGGGACCGGCGCCCGCCGGGTCCCGCTGCCCACCTACGCGTTCCGCGGCGTCCGGCACTGGCCGGCGCCGCCGACGCCCGGGAACCCGGGCGGGGCGCCGGGGCTGCTCCCGGCCTCCGGTGCCCGGACCACGGCGGACTCCGCCCACGACGCCCGGACCGTCACGGACGCCGCCCCGACCGACCGACCCGATCCCGCGCGCCCCGGGACGGTGGCGGGCGACCCCGGTGAGCGCTACGCCGCGATGCCCCCCGCGGTGCGCGAGAAGGCACTGCTCGACCTGGTCCGCACGCACACCGCCGCCGTCCTCGGGCACCCCGATCCCGCCGACGTCGGCGTCCGCAGCGTGTTCAAGGAGCTGGGCTTCGACTCGCTCGCCGGCGTCGAGCTCTGCGACCGCCTCGCCCGCCACACCGGACTGCGACTGCCCGCGACGCTGGTGTTCAGCTTCCCGACGCCCGGGCTCGCCGCCCGCGCGCTGGGCGACCTGCTCGACCCGGGACCGCAGGAGCCCTGCGGGGCCGAGCTGGCCGGCCTGGAGGCGGCGCTGGCCGGGCTGCCCGGCGACGGACCGGACCGCCGGGCCGTCGCCGACCGCCTGGACGCACTGGCCGCCGGGCTGCGCCGTCCCGGCCCCGGGGGAGCAGTCCCCGACGAGGACCTCGACTCGGTGTCGGTCGACAGGCTGCTCGACATCATCGACGAAGAGTTCGACACCGCATGACGAATTCGCTGCCTCCGCGCGCGACCGGATGACGAGGACGAGCCGATGCAGGACCACCGGAACCAGCCGCAGGAATCGCCGGACAAGCACGACAGAATCGTCGACTCGCTCCGCCGGGTCACGACGGATCTGCGCCGTGCCCGCCGCCGTATCGACGAACTGGAATCGATCGGGAACGAACCGGTCGCGATCGTCGGAATGGGCTGCCGGTTGCCCGGCGGCGTCGATTCCCCGGAATCGTTGTGGGATCTGGTGTCCGCCGGTGGCGACGGGATCGCGGAGTTCCCGGGCGACCGCGGCTGGGACCTCGACGCGCTGCGGGGCACCGGCGAGGGCGGCAGCGCCACCGCCCGCGGCGGGTTCCTCGACGACGCCGCCGGGGTCGACGCCGGGTTCTTCGGGATCTCCCCGCGCGAGGCGGCCGCGATGGACCCGCAGCAGCGGCTGCTGCTGGAGGTCTCCTGGGAGGCCCTCGAACGCGCCGGGATCGACCCCACCTCGCTGCGCGGGAGCCCGGCCGGTGTCTTCGTCGGCTCGTACCACTGGGGCAGCCCGTCCGCCGACGCCGGCACCGAGCTGGGCGGGCACGCCCTGACCGGCACCGCCGCGAGCGTCCTGTCCGGGCGGCTCTCCTACACGCTCGGGCTCGAGGGCCCCGCGGTCACCGTGGACACCGCGTGCTCGTCGTCGCTGGTCGCGCTGCACCTGGCGGCGCACTCGCTGCGCAGCGGTGAGTCGTCGCTCGCCGTCGTCGGCGGGGTGACGATCCTCGCCGACCCGTCGGTCTTCGTGGAGTTCAGCGCCCAGGGCGGGCTGTCGCTGGACGGGCGCTGCAAGGCGTTCTCCGACGACGCCGACGGCACCGGCTGGGCCGAGGGCGTCGGCGTGCTGGTGGCGGAGCGGCTCTCCGACGCCCGCGCCAACGGGCACCGGGTGCTCGCCGTCCTCCGCGGCTCCGCGGTGAACCAGGACGGCGCCTCGAACGGCCTGACCGCCCCGCACGGGCCGTCCCAGGAACGCGTCATCACCCAGGCACTGGAGCGGGCCGGGCTCACCCCCGCCGACGTCGACGCCGTCGAGGCGCACGGCACCGGCACCCGGCTCGGCGACCCGATCGAGGCCCAGGCGATCCTCGCCACCTACGGCCGCGACCGCGACGCCGGGACACCGCTGCACCTGGGCTCGCTCAAGTCCAACATCGGCCACACCCAGGCCGCCGCCGGCGTCGCCGGCGTGATCAAGATGGTGCAGGCGCTCCGCCACGGGGTGCTGCCGCCGACCCTGCACGCCGCCGAGCCGTCGTCGCACGTGGACTGGTCGGCCGGGTCGGTGCGGCTGCTCGACGAGCGCACCGCGTGGCCGGAGACCGGCCGCCCCCGGCGGGCCGGGGTGTCGTCGTTCGGCATCAGCGGCACCAACGCCCACGCCGTGCTGGAGCAGGCACCCGCCGAGGAGGAGACCGGGGCGGGGGAGCGCCCCGACGGCGTCCTCGCGTGGGTCCTGTCCGGGCACACCGCGCAGGCCCGCCGCGACCGGGCGGCCGCGCTGCACGCCCGGCTGCGCGACGACAGCACCGCCGGCCCGCACGACGTCGGCCACGCGCTGCTGGCCACCCGCGCCCGGCACGAGCACCGGGCCGTCGTCGTCGGTGCCGGGCGCGACGACCTGCTCGACGGGACCGGGGCGCTCGCGGCCGGGACGCCCGCCCCGCACGTCGTGCACGGTGCCGCCGACGTCGAGGGCCGCACCGTGTTCGTGTTCCCCGGCCAGGGGGCGCAGTGGCTCGGGATGGGTGCCCGGCTGCTCGACGAGTCCCCGGTGTTCGCCGCGCGGATCGCGGAGTGCGCCGGCGCCCTCGACCCGGTCACCGGCTGGTCGCTGCACGACGTGCTCCGCGGCGCCGACGGCGCGCCGGACGCGGAGCGGGTGGACGTGCTGCAGCCGGCGTCGTTCGCGGTGATGGTCGCGCTCGCGGCGCTGTGGCGCGCCCACGGTGTGGAGCCGGACGCGGTGGTCGGCCACTCGCAGGGCGAGATCGCGGCGGCCGTCGTGTCCGGTGCGCTGTCGCTGCACGACGGGGCCCGGGTCGTGGCCCTGCGCAGCCGGGCGATCGGGCGGTCGCTGGCCGGGCGGGGCGGCATGATGTCGATCGCGCTGCCGGTCGACTCGGTGTCCGGCCGGTTGGAGGGGTACGCGGGCCGGGTCTCGGTGGCCGCGGTCAACGGACCGCGCTCGGTGGTCGTCTCCGGCGAGCCGCAGGCGCTCGACGAGCTCGGCGCGGTGCTCGACGGCGAGGGGGTCCGGGTCCGCCGCGTCGCGGTCGACTACGCCTCGCACTCGCACCAGGTCGAGGACCTGCGCGGGGAGATCCTGGAGACTCTCGCGGGCCTGTCGCCGCAGGCGTCCGCGGTGCCGCTGTACTCGACGCTGACCGGCGACCTCCTCGACACGTCCACGATGGACGCCTCCTACTGGTACGAGAACCTGCGCAACCGCGTCCGGTTCGCCGACGCCGTCGGCGCGCTCGCCGCGGCCGGGCACCGGGTGTTCGTCGAGTCGGCCGCGCACCCGGTGCTGTCGACGGCGGTGCAGGACGCGCTCGACGACGCCGGCATCACCGGTGTCGCCGGTGGGACGCTGCGCCGCGACCAGGGTGGCCACGACCGGTTCCTGCTGTCCGCGGCGGAGCTGTACGTCCGCGGGCTCGACGTCGACTGGACGGTCCTGTTCGACGCCGGCGCCGCGGCCCGGGTGGACCTGCCCACCTACCCGTTCCAGCACGAGCGGTACTGGAGCACCCGGACCGCGACCGCCGCGGCCCCGGACACCGGCGCGATGGACGCCGAGTTCTGGACCGCCGTCGAGCAGGCCGACCTGCCCGCCCTGACCGCCGCGCTCGGCACCGACGAGGCCTCGGTCGCCGCGATCCTTCCCGGGCTGTCGGCCTGGCGCCGGTCCCGCGCCGACCGCGCGGACGTCGACGCCTGGCGCTACCGCGTCGAGTGGGCGACGGCCCCGCAGCCGCCCCGCACCGGACCGACCGGTGACTGGCTGGTGGTCTCCGCGACCGGCACGGACCCGGCTGACGTCGCCGGTGTCCTGGTGGGCCACGGCGCCGGCGTCCGTCCCCTCGTGCTCGGTGACGACGACGCCGACCGGGGCCTCCTGCGCGCCCGGATCGAGGACGCCACCCCAGGCGGGGAGATCACCGGTGTGGTCTCGCTGCTGGCCGCCGCCGAGGACGACGACCCCCGCCACCCCGGCCTGACCCGCGGTCTCGCCCTGTCGGTGGCGCTCGTCCAGGCACTCGTCGACGCCGGGTCCGACGCCCCGCTGTGGCACCTCACCCGCGGCACGGCCACCGCCGCGCCCGGCGACACCGTGACCCGGCCGCTGCAGAGCCAGGTCGCCGCGCTCGGCTGGACCGCCGCCGTCGAGCACCCGCACCGCCGGGGCGGCACCGTCGACCTGCCCGAGGAGCTCGACGGCCGGACCGGCGACCGGCTCGCCGCCGTCCTGGCCGGGCGGCTCGGCGACGAGGACCAGCTCGCCGTCCGCCCGTCCGGCGTCCTCACCCGCCGCATCGTCCGCGCCGGCCGCGGCGGCCGGGCCCCGGCCCGGAAGTGGAGCCCCCGCGGCACCACCGTGGTGACCGGCGGGTCCGGCACCCTGGCCCCCGACCTGGCGCGGCGGCTGGCCGCCGACGGCGCGGAGCACGTCGTGCTGCTGTCCCGCCGCGGCGCCGACGCCCCGGGCACGGCCGCGCTGGTCGCGGAGCTGGCCGACGCCGGCACCGAGGCCGAGGCGGTCGCCTGCGACATCACCGACCGGGCCGCCGTCGCCGCGCTGCTGGACCGCCTCGCCGCGCAGGGCCGCACCGTCGGCACCGTCCTGCACACCGCGGCGGTGATCGGGCTGGCCGCGATCGCCGACACGACCGTGGACGAGTTCGCCGAGGTCGTGCACGCCAAGGTGACCGGCGCCCGGATCCTCGACGAGCTGCTCGACGACCCGGACACCGACCTCGTCCTGTACTCGTCGACGGCGGGCATGTGGGGCAGCGGCGTGCACGCCGCCTACGCCGCGGGCAACGCGTTCCTGTCCGCGCTGGCGCAGCAGCGCCGCGCCCGCGGGCTGCGCGCCACCTCGGTGCACTGGGGCAAGTGGCCCGACGCCGACTCCGGCCGCACCGAGGCCGACCCGCACCGGATCCGGCGCAGCGGCCTGGAGTACCTCGACCCGCAGCGCGCGCTGACCGGGCTGCGCTGCGTCCTCGACGACGACGAGACCGTCGTCGGCCTGATGGACGTCGACTGGGACGTCTACCACGACGTCTTCACCGCCGGCCGTCCCTCGCACCTGTTCGACGCGATCCCGGAGGTCCGGGCCCGGCTCGACCGGGCCGCGGCGCCCGCCGCCGGCCGAGCGGGCGGGGACCTCGCCGCACGCCTGCAGCCGCTGTCCGCGGCCGAGCGCTCCCGGCTGCTGATCACGCTGGTCCGCACCGAGGCCGCCGCCGTGCTCGGGCACGCCTCCGCCGACGCGTTCGGCGAGCGCCGCGCCTTCCGCGATGCCGGGTTCGACTCGGTGACCGCGGTCGACCTGCGCAACCGGCTCGCCGCCGCGACCGGCCTGGTGCTGCCCTCCACCCTGGTCTTCGACCACCCGAACCCCGCCGCGCTCGCGGGCCGCTTGGAGGAGGCCGCGCTCGGCGCCGGGGACGGGACGCAGCAGCACTCGTCCGGCCCGGCGGGCAGCGCCACCGACGGCGACCCGATCGCCGTGATCGGCATGAGCTGCCGCTACCCGGGTGGCGCCGACACCCCCGAGGCGCTGCTGCGGCTCGCGCTCGACGGCGTCGACGCGATCACCGGGTTCCCCGCGGGCCGCGGCTGGGACGCCGCCGCCCTGCACGACCCCGACCCGGACCGGCCCGGCCGCACCTACTCCGTGCAGGGCGGATTCCTGCACACCGCCGCCGACTTCGACGCCGGGTTCTTCGGGATCTCCCCGCGCGAGGCGACCGCGATGGACCCGCAGCAACGGATGCTGCTGGAGACCTCGTGGGAGGCGTTCGAGCGCGCCGGGATCGACCCCGCGTCGCTCCGCGGCAGCAGCACCGGCACCTTCGTCGGCGCCACCTACCAGGACTACGCGACGACGATGGCGAACGCCGCGGGTGACACCGAGACCCACATGGTCACCGGCACCGCCGCCAGCGTGCTGTCCGGCCGGGTGTCGTACCTGCTGGGCCTGGAGGGGCCCGCCGTCACCCTGGACACGGCGTGCTCGTCGTCGCTGGTCGCGATGCACCTGGCCTGCCGGTCGCTGCGCAGCGGGGAGAGCTCGCTGGCACTGGCCGGCGGCGCCGCGGTGATGGCGACCCCGCAGGCGTTCGTCGGGTTCAGCCGGCAGCGGGCACTCGCCGCCGACGGCCGCTGCAAGCCGTTCTCCGAGGCCGCTGACGGGATGACCCTCGCCGAGGGCGTCGGCGTCGTGCTGCTGGAGCGGCTCTCCGACGCGCGCCGCCACGGGCACCCGGTGCTCGGCGTGATCCGCGGGTCGGCGATCAACCAGGACGGCGCCTCCAACGGGCTGACCGCGCCGAACGGGCCGTCCCAGCAGCGTGTGATCCGCCGGGCGCTGGCCGACGCGGGACTGACCGCGGCCGACGTCGACGTCGTCGAGGCACACGGCACCGGCACCGCGCTCGGCGACCCGATCGAGGCCCAGGCGCTCCTCGCGACCTACGGCCACGACCGGGACGAGCCGCTGCGGCTGGGGTCGGTGAAGTCCGCGATCGGGCACACGCAGGCCGCCGCGGGCGTCGCCGGAGTGATCACGATGATCGCCGCGATGCGTGCCGGGGAGCTGCCCGGCATCCAGCACCTCGACGCGCCGACCAGCCACGTCGACTGGACCTCGGGGGCCGTCGAGCTGCTCACCGGCCGCACCGCGTGGCCGGAGACCGGCCGGCCGCGCCGCGCCGGGGTGTCGTCGTTCGGGATCAGCGGCACCAACGCCCACGTCCTCCTCGAACAGGCGGCCCCCGCCGAGGTGGGGGAGCCGGCCGATGCCGCGGCGGGACCCGTCCCGTGGGCGGTCTCCGCCCGCTCGGCCGACGCGCTGCGCGCCCAGGCGGCCCGGCTGCGCGACGCCGCCGGGCGCGACCCGCAGGACCCGGCTCGGACCGGGCACGCCCTGGCCACCACCCGCGCCACCTTCGACCACCGCGCCGTCGTCGTGGGGGAGACGCCCGACGATTTCGCGCGCGGCCTGACCGCGCTGGCCGACGGCACCTCCGCGGCCGGGCTGGTCACCGGCACCGCCGCCGAGGACCCCGCCGGTCCCGTCTTCGTGTTCCCGGGGCAGGGCGCCCAGTGGTGGGGGATGGGCCGCGAGCTGCTCGCGACCTCCGAGGCGTTCCGCACCGCGGTCGACGACTGCGCCGCCGCGCTGGCCCCGCACGTCGACTGGTCGCTGCACGACGTCCTCACCGGCGACGGCGACCCGGCGCTGCTGGAGCGCGTCGACGTCGTCCAGCCCGCGCTGTTCGCGATGATGGTCGGACTCGCCGCGGTCTGGCGCGCCCACGGCGTCGAGCCGGCCGCGGTCGTCGGGCACTCGCAGGGCGAGATCGCCGCCGCCTACGTGGCGGGTGCGCTCGACCTCGACGACGCGGCCCGCGTGGTGGCGCTGCGCAGCCGCGCGCTGCCGCGATTGTCCGGGCGCGGCGGGATGGTGTCGGTCGCGGCGCCCGCCGGCCGGGTCACGGAGCTGATCGCCCCCTGGGACGGCGCGCTGTCGGTCGCCGCGGTGAACGGGCCGTCGTCGGTGGTCGTCTCCGGCGACGCGGGCGCGCTCGACGAGCTGCTGCCCGCCTGCGAGTCCGCCGGGGTCCGCGCCCGCCGGGTCTCCGTCGACTACGCCTCGCACGGCCCGCACGTCGAGGCCGTGCGCGACGAGCTCGCCGAGGTACTCGCCCCCGTCACCCCGCGCACGCCTGCGGTGCCGTTCTACTCCACCGTCACCGGCGGGCGCCTCGACACCACCGAGGACGGCGGCGTCGACGGCACCTACTGGTACACGAACCTCCGGCACACCGTCCGGATGCAGGACGCGACCGAGGCCCTCCTCGCGGCCGGGCACCGGATCTTCGTCGAGGTCAGCCCGCACCCGGTGCTCGCGGGGCCGATCCAGGAGACCCAGGAGGCGGCCGACCCCGACGGCACCGCCGCCGCGGTCGTGCTGGGCACGCTGCGCCGCGACGAGGGCGGACCCGCCCGGGTGCTGACCTCGCTGGCCGAGGCGTACGTGCACGGCGCCGCCGTCGACTGGACGACGACCCTGCCCGCCACCGGTGGCGGTCACGTCGACCTGCCGACCTACGCGTTCCGGCGCCGCACCTACTGGCCCGAGCCGAAGGCGGACCCGTCGGGTGCCGCCGACGACGCCGCGTTCTGGGACCTCGTCGACGGCCAGGACCCGGCGGCGTTCGCGGACGCGCTCGGCGTGCCCGGCGGCGCACTCGACACCGTGCTGCCGGCGCTGTCCGCCTGGCGCGCCGGGTCCCGCGCCCGCACCCGCGCGAACGACCTGCGCTACCGCGTCGACTGGGCCCCGGTCCCGGAGCCCGCCGCGGGCCCGCCCGCCGGGCGGGTACTGGTCGTGGGCGACGGACCGGCTACCGGCACCGAGGACGACGGGCTGCTCGACGCGTTCGGCCCCGGCGCCGTCCCCGTCACCGACCCCGGCACCGGGCGCGCGGGGTGGGCCGCCGAGCTGGCCCGGCACGCCGCCGACGGCCCGGTCACCGCGGTCGTGGCACTCCCGGACACGACGGGACGACCGCACCCCGACCACCCGGGCGTCCCCGCCGCGCTGGCCCGGACCCTCGCGCTCGTCCAGGCACTCGGCGACGCCGGGGTCACGGCACCGCTGTGGTGCCTGACCCGCGGCGCCGTCGGTACCACGCCCGGAGACGCCGTCACCGATCCCGAGCAGGGCACCCTGTGGGGTCTCGGCCGCGTCGTCGCCCTCGAGCACCCCGACCGGTGGGGCGGGCTGATCGACCTGCCCGCCGGCCCGGACGCCCGGACCGCGCAGCGGGTCGCCGCGCTGGTCGCCGGGGCCGGGACCGAGGACCAGCTCGCGGTCCGCGCCCACGGCGTCCTCGCCCGCCGGCTCACCCACGCCGCACCGGCCGCACCGCGCCCCGGGCGCGGCGGCTGCGACCGCGGCACCGTGCTGGTGACCGGCGGCACCGGCGGCATCGGCGGGCGGACGGCGCTGCGGGCCGCCGAGCGCGGCGCCGGGCACCTGCTGCTGACCAGCCGCCGCGGCGAGGACGCCCCCGGCGCGGCGGCGTTGCGCGCCGAGCTGGAGGCGCTCGGCGCGCAGGTCACGATCGCCGCCTGCGACGCCGCCGACCGCGACGCGCTCGCCGCCCTGCTGGACGGGCTGCCCGCGGACCTGCCGCTGACGGCCGTCGTGCACTCGGCGGGCGTCGCCGACGGGGACGCCCCCGTGGCGGACCTGACCGTGGAGCAGCTCGACGCCTTGCTGCGGTCCAAGCTGACGGCGGCCCGGAACCTGCACGAGCTCACCCGCGACACCGAGCTGGACGCGTTCGTGCTGTTCTCCTCCGGCGCCGCCGTGTGGGGCAGCGGCGGCCAGCCCGGCTACGCCGCGGCCAACGCCTACCTCGACGCCCTCGCCGCACACCGCCGCGGGCTCGGACTGCCGGCGACGTCGGTCGCCTGGGGCACGTTCGGCGAGGTCGGCATGGCCACCGATCCGCAGGTGCACGAGCGCCTGCACCGCCAGGGGGTCCCGGCGATGGACCCGGCCGACGCACTGGCCGCGCTGGAGCTGGCGCTCGGCGAGGGCGACACCGCGGTGGCGGTGACGCGCATGGACTGGGAGGTCTTCGCGCCGAGCTTCACCGCGCTGCGTCCCAGCCCGCTGCTGGGCACGGTGCCCGAGGCGGTCGCCGCGCTCGCCGACGGGCAGGCCACGGTCCCCGGTGACACCGGCGCGGACGCGGCCGTCCCACCGCTGCGCGGCCGCCTGGAGGCGCTGCCGACCGCCGAGCGGGCCCGGGCGCTGGTCGAGGCGGTCCGCGGCGAGGCGGCGGCCACCCTCGGCCACAGCGGCACCGACGGCACCGACGGCCCCGACGCGATTCCTGCCGGGCGCGCGTTCCGCGACGTCGGGTTCGACTCGGTGACCGCGGTGGAGCTGCGCAACCGGCTCCGCGCCGGGCTCGGGCTGCCGCTGCCCGCGGCGCTCGTCTTCGACCACCCGACACCCACCGACCTGGCCCGCCACCTGGGGACGCTGCTGTTCGGCGACACCCCCGGCGAGCAGGGCACCACCCGAGCCGACGATCCCGACGCCCACATCCGCGAGGTCCTCGCCTCCGTCCCCGTCGGACGGCTGCGACGGGCCGGACTGCTGGACATGGTGCTGGGCCTCGCCGACGCCGACCCCGGTGCCGCCGACGAACCCGACCCCGACGCGGGCCGGACCGAGGAGCACGGCACGGAGTCCCTCGACGACATGGACGCCGAAGCGCTGCTGCGGCTCGTCACCGAGAACTCGGCGAACTGAACGACAAGCAGGAGATTCTGATGAGCACGTCGGACCAGAAGTACGTCGAGGCACTCCGGTCGTCCCTCAAGGAGGTCGAGCGGCTCCGCAGGCAGAACGAGCAGCTGGTCGCGGCCGCGGCCGAGCCGGTCGCGGTCGTCGGGATCGGCTGCCGCTTCCCCGGCGGCGTCGCCTCCCCGGAGGACCTGTGGGACGTCGTCGCCCAGGGCCGGGACGTCCTCGGGCCGTTCCCGGCCGACCGCGGCTGGGACCTCGACGCGCTCGCCGGTGACGGCGAGGGCGGCAGCCTGGCCCAGGTCGGCGGGTTCGTCGACGACGTCGCCGGGTTCGACCCGGGCTTCTTCGGGATCTCCCCGCGCGAGGCCGTCGCGATGGACCCGCAGCAGCGGATCCTCCTGGAGATCACCTGGGAGGCCCTGGAGCGGGCCGGCATCGACCCGTCGTCGCTGCGCGGCACCGACACCGGCGTGTTCGTCGGCACCACCGGCCAGGACTACGGCGAGGTGATCCGCGCGTCCGACGAGGACGTGGCCGTCTACTCGACGACCGGGCACGCCGCGAGCGTCATCTCCGGGCGGCTGTCCTACACCCTGGGCGCCGAGGGCCCGGCCGTCACCGTCGACACCGGCTGCTCGTCGTCGCTCGTCGCGATGCACCAGGCGGTGCAGGCGCTGCGCGCCGGCGAGTGCGGGGTGGCGCTGGCCGGCGGCGCGTCGGTCATGGCCACCCCCGGCCCGTTCGTCTCCTTCACCGCGCAGAGCGGGCTGGCCGCCGACGGCCGCTGCAAGCCGTTCGCCGCCGGTGCCGACGGCACCGGCTGGGCCGAGGGCGCCGGGATGCTCGTGCTGATGCGGCTCTCCGACGCGCGCCGGGAGGGCCGCGACGTGCTCGCCGTCCTGCGCGGGTCGGCGATCAACCAGGACGGCGCCTCCAACGGCCTGACCGCCCCCAACGGCCCGTCCCAGCAGCGGGTGATCCGGGCGGCGCTGGAGAGCGCGCGCCTGGGCTCCGGCGACGTCGACGCCGTCGAGGCGCACGGCACCGGCACCACGCTGGGCGACCCGATCGAGGCGCAGGCGCTGCTCGCCACGTACGGCGCGGAGCGCGCGCACCCGCTGCTGCTCGGCTCGGTGAAGTCCAACATGGGCCACACCCAGGCCGCGTCGGGCGTCGCAGGCGTCATCAAGATGATCATGGCGTTGCGGCACGGGGTGCTGCCCCGCAGCCTGCACGCCGAGCGTCCCTCGGCCGACGTCGACTGGACCGCGGGTGCCGTCGAGCTGCTCGACGGCGCCGTCGACTGGCCGGAGACCGGCCGCCCGCGCCGCGCAGGCGTCTCCTCGTTCGGGATCAGCGGCACCAACGCGCACGTCATCCTGGAGCAGGCCCCGGAGACCGACGAGCAGGCACCTGCCGCCGAGGTCCCCGCCCCCGCCGTGGTGCCGTGGCCGCTGTCCGCCCGGACCGCCACCGCCCTGGACACCCTGCGCACCCGGCTCACCACGGCGGCCGCCGGCGTCCGGCCGCTCGACGTCGGCGCCTCGCTGGCCACCGGCCGCGCCACCTTCGAGCACCGCGCCGTGCTGCTCGGCTCCGGGGACGACGCGACCGAGATCGCCCGCGGCGTCGCCGGGGAGGGCCTGACGGCGCTCCTGTTCTCCGGGCAGGGCTCGCAGCGCCTGGGCGCCGGACGGGAGCTGCACGCCCGGTTCCCGGTGTTCGCCGAGGCGTTCGACGAGACCGCCGCGCTGCTCGACGCCGCGCTGCCCGACACCGGCCGCACCCTGCGCGACGTGCTGTGGGGCACGGACGCCGACGCCCTCGACGACACCGGCTGGGCGCAGCCCGCGCTGTTCGCGATCGAGGTCGCCCTGTACCGGCTGGTCGCCTCGCTGGGCGTGACCCCGGACCTGGTCGGCGGGCACTCGATCGGTGAGATCGCCGCCGCGCACGTCGCCGGCGTCCTGTCGCTGCACGACGCCTGCACGCTCGTCGTCGCGCGCGCCCGGCTCATGGCCGCGCTGCCGCGCGGCGGCGCGATGCTCGCCGTCGGCGCGACCGAGGACGAGGTCGCCGCCCTGCTCACCGACGGGGTCTCGCTCGCCGCGGTCAACGGGCCGTCGTCGGTCGTGGTGGCCGGTGACGCCGACGGCATCACCGCCATCGAGGGGCACGCCCGCGCCCAGGAGTGGCGCACCACCCGGCTCCGGGTCAGCCACGCGTTCCACTCGCCGCTGATGGACCCGATGCTCGACGAGTTCCGCGCCGTCGCCGCCGGTCTCACGTACCACGAGCCGCGGATCCCGGTCGTCTCCAACCTGACCGGCTCGGTCGCCGAGGTCGCCGACATCCGCTCCGCCGACTACTGGGTGCGGCACGTCCGCGGCACCGTCCGCTTCGCCGACGGCGTCGCCGCCCTCACCGCGCGCGGCGTCACCACGCTGGTCGAGCTCGGCCCCGACGGCGTGCTCTCCGGCATGGCGCAGGAGTCCCTGCCCGAGGGCGCCGTCGCCGTTCCGCTGCTGCGCCGCGACCGCGGCGAGGAGCTGTCGCTGGTCACCGGCCTCGCCACGGCCCACGTCCGCGGGACGACGGTGGACTGGGCCCGGCTGTTCGACGGCACCGGTGCGACCCGGGTCGACCTGCCCACCTATCCGTTCGAGCACACCCGCTACTGTCATGAGTCGCGAGTTCGCGACATATTTGTAAGGTGGTCTGGTGGCACGGACCGGACGACCCAAGGCCGAGCTGATCCTGTCCGACGATGAGCGGTCAGCGTTGGAGGAATGGATTCGCCGCGGGTCGACTCCGCAGGCGTGGGCGCTGCGGTGTCGGATCATCCTGGCGTGCGCTTCGGGCGCGACGAACAAGGAAGTCGCGGCGCAGACGGGGTCGGCTGCGCACACGGTGGGCCGGTGGCGTGCCCGGTTCGTTGCTCACCGGATCGCCGGGCTGGGGGACCTGCCCCGTCCGGGCGGTCCGCGCACGGTCACCGACGCTCAGGTCGCCGAGGTGATCACCACGACGTTGGAGTCCAAACCGGCTGATGCGACGCACTGGTCGACCCGCGGGATGGCCGAGCATTCGGGGTTGTCCCAATCGACGATCTCGCGGATCTGGCGCACCTTCGGGTTGGCCCCGCACCGAGCCGAGACGTTCAAGCTGTCCACCGATCCGTACTTCATCGAGAAACTCCACGACGTCGTCGGTCTCTACCTTGACCCGCCCGAGCGGGCGCTGGTGTTCTGCGTGGACGAGAAATCCCAGATCCAGGCCTTGAACCGGTCCCAACCAGTGCTGCCGATGATGCCCGGCATCCCGCAGCGACTGACCCACGACTACGTGCGGGCAGGAACCACGACGTTGTTCGCCGCGCTCGAGGTCACGACCGGGAAGGTGATCGGGTCGCTGCATCGCCGCCATCGCGCGAGCGAGTTCCGCACGTTCTTGACCAGGCTCGACCGCGAGGTCCCCGCCGAGCTGGACGTGCACCTGGTGCTGGACAACTACGCCACCCACAAGACCCCGGCTATCAAGACCTGGCTGGTGGCTCACCCGAGGTTCCACCTGCATTTCACCCCGACCGGATCGTCGTGGCTCAACCTGGTCGAGCGTTGGTTCGCCGAGCTGACCACCAAGAAGATCCGCCGCGGCGTGCACACCTCGGTCCCCGCCCTCGAAGCCGACATCCGCGACTGGATCGCCGGCTGGAACAACAACCCCAAGCCCTTCGCGTGGACCAAGACCGCGGACGAGATTCTCGAACGACTCACCCGATATCTGAAGCGAATCCCTGACTCAGGACACTACTGGCCGGCGCCCGGGCGGGGCGCCCGGGACGTCACCGCCGCCGGACTCGGCACGGCCGGCCACCCGCTGCTCGGCGCCGCCGTCGAGCTCGCGGGCGACGACGGCGTGCTGTTCGCCGGCCGGCTGTCCGTCCGCACCCACCCGTGGCTCGCCGACCACGGCGTGCAGGGCCGGGCGCTGCTGCCCGGCACCGCGTTCGTCGAGCTGGCCGTGCGGGCCGGTGACGAGGTCGGCTGCACCCGCGTCGAGGAGCTGACCCTCGCCGCGCCGCTGGTGCTGCCCGAGCGCGGCGGCGTGCGCGTGCAGGTCCGGGTCGGCCCCGAGGACGCCCGCGGGCGCCGCACCCTCGGCGTGTTCTCCCGCCCGGAGGACGCCGACGGCCTGCCGTGGTCGCAGCACGCCACCGGTGTGCTCGGCGCGGGAGCCCCCGCCTCCGACGCGTTCGACGCGACCGCCTGGCCGCCGGCCGGTGCCGAGCCGGTCGACCTCGACGGCTGCTACGAGCGCCTCGCCGGGATCGGGTTCGACTACGGGCCCGCCTTCCGTGGGCTGCGTGCCGCGTGGCGCCGCGACGGCGAGGTCTTCGCCGAGGTCACGCTGCCCGACGACGCCGGGACCGACGCGACCGACTTCGGCCTGCACCCCGCCCTGCTCGACGCCGCGCAGCACGCCGCCGCCTACGGCGACCTCGGCGCGATCAGCCGCGGCGGCCTGCCCTTCACCTGGGAGGGCGTGCAGCTGCTCGCCGCCGGGGCCGGCACCGTCCGGGCCCGGATCGCGGCCGCCGGCGACGACACCGTCACGATCGCGGTGTACGACGCCGCGGGCGGGCCCGTGCTGTCCGTGGACTCGCTGGTCTCCCGCGAGGTCCCCGCCGGCACCGGCACCGACCGCCACGACGACGCACTGTTCCGCCAGGAGTGGACCCCGCTGCGCGACGGCACCGGGCAGGCCCCGGCGGCGGTCGCCGTCGTCGGTCCCGAGGCGGGCGGCCCCGGCCCGGTCGGCACCGCCGCGCTGCGGGCCGCCGGGATCCCGGTGCGCACCTACCCCGACCTGGCCGCGCTGGCCGCATCCGGCGAACCCGTCCCCGAGCTGGTGCTGGCCGGGACCGTCCCCACCGTGCCCTGCCGCGGCACCGTCGCCGACGCCACCCGTGCGGGCACCGCCGCGACCCTGGAGCTGGTCCAGCAGTGGCTCGCCGGCGCCGAGTTCGCCGACGCCCGCCTCGTGCTGCTCACCCGCGGCGCCACCGACGGCACCGACCCGGCCGCCGCCGCGACCCACGGCCTCGTCCGCACCGCCCGCACCGAGAACCCCGGCCGGCTCGCGGTGCTCGACCTGCCCGACGACGCCACCGGCGCCGACCCGGCCGTCGACACCGCCGCGCTCGTCTCCGCGCTGGCCGCGGCGGCCGACGAGCCCGATCTCGCGGTCCGCGCCGACACCGTCCTCGTGCCGCGGCTGGTCCGCATCCCGGCCGGCGCCGAGCCGCACCACTGGGACCCCGACGGCACCGTCCTGATCACCGGCGGGACCGGCGGGCTCGGTGGCGTCCTGGCCCGGCACCTCGTCGCCGAGCACGGCGTGCGGCACCTGCTGCTGGCCGGCCGCCGCGGCCCGGACGCCCCCGGCGCCGCCGGGCTGGTCGACGAGCTGTCCGCGCTGGGCGCGACCGCCCGCGCCGTCGCCTGCGACGTCACCGACCGCGCCGCGCTCGCCGCGCTGCTCGCCGGCGTCCCGGACGCGCACCCGCTGACCGCCGTCGTGTACACCGCGGGCGTCGTCGACGACGGCGTGATCGGTTCCCTGACCCCGGAGCGCCTCGACACCGTGCTCCGCCCGAAGGCCGACGCGGCCTGGCACCTGCACGAGCTCACCCGCGACCTCGATCTGGACGCGTTCGTCCTGTTCTCCTCGGTCGCCGCCACCTTCGGCAGCCCCGGCCAGGCCAACTACGCCGCGGGCAACGCCTTCCTCGACGCGCTGGCCGTGCACCGCCGGGCGGCCGGACTGCCCGCCGTCGCGCTCGCCTGGGGCCCGTGGAGCCGCGCCGTCGGCATGACCGGCTCGCTCGGCGACGTCGACGTCGAGCGCATCGCCCGCTCCGGGATGCCGCCGCTGACCCCGGAGCAGGGGACCGCCCTGTTCGACGCCGCGCTCGCCGTCACCGGTGACGCCACGTCCGCCGCGCTCGCCCCGGTCCGGCTCGACCTGCCCGCCCTGCGCGCCCAGGGCGAGCCGGCGCCGCTGCTGCGCGGCCTGATCCGCCGCCCCGCCCGCCGCGCCGCCGCGCAGGCGTCGCCGTCGGCCGGTGACCTCGCCGCCCGGCTCGGCGGGCTGGACGCCGCCGGCCGCCGCGAGGCGCTGCTCGACCTGGTCCGCGACCGGATCGCCCAGGTCCTCGGGCACGCCGACCCCGGCCAGGTCGAGACCGGCCGCCAGTTCCAGGACCTCGGCTTCGACTCGCTCACCGCGGTCGAGCTGCGCAACGGTCTGAACGCCGCCACCGGGCTGCGGCTGCCCGCGACGATGGTCTTCGACTACCCGACGCCGGGCGCGCTCGCCGACCACCTGCGCGACGAGCTGCTCGGCACCGACACCGACACCGCCGACGCTGCTGCGGCCGACGCCGCTGCCCCGGTCCCGGCCGCCGCGGTCGCCGACGACCCGGTCGTCGTCGTCGGGATGGCGTGCCGCTACCCGGGCGGGGTCGCCTCGCCCGAGGACCTGTGGCGGCTCGTCGGCGACGGTGCCGACGCGACCGGCCCCTTCCCGACCGACCGCGGCTGGGACCTGGCGAACCTGTTCGACCCGGACCCGGACCGCCCCGGGCACACCCACGTCCGCGCCGGCGGGTTCCTGCACACCGCCCCCGAGTTCGACGCCGGGTTCTTCGGGATGAGCCCCCGCGAGGCACTGTCCACCGACTCGCAGCAGCGGCTGCTGCTGGAGACGAGCTGGGAGGCGGTGGAGCGGGCCGGGATCGACCCGACCAGCCTGCGCGGCAGTGCCACCGGTGTGTTCGCCGGTGTCATGTACAACGACTACGGCACCACGCTGACGGGCGACGAGCACGAGGCTTTCCGCGGCAACGGCAGCGCCCCCAGCGTCGCGTCCGGCCGGGTGTCCTACACCCTCGGGCTGGAGGGCCCGGCCGTCACCGTCGACACGGCGTGCTCGTCGTCGCTGGTCGGGATGCACCTCGCCGCGCAGGCGCTGCGGGCCGGGGAGTGCACGCTCGCCATCGCCGGCGGCGTCACCGTCATGTCGACCCCCAGCACGTTCGTCGACTTCTCCCGCCAGCGCGGGCTCGCCCCCGACGGCCGCTCCAAGGCCTTCGCCGACGGCGCCGACGGCGTCGCCTGGTCCGAGGGCGTCGGCATGCTCGTCCTGGAGCGGCGGTCCGACGCGCTCCGCAACGGCCACGAGATCCTCGCGGTGCTGCGCGGGTCCGCGGTCAACCAGGACGGCGCATCCAACGGGCTCACCGCGCCGAACGGGCCGTCGCAGCAGCGCGTCATCCGCCGGGCCCTGGCCAACGCCGGGCTGGCCGCGGGTGACGTGGACGTCGTCGAGGCGCACGGCACCGGCACCACCCTGGGTGACCCGATCGAGGCCCAGGCGTTGATCGCGACCTACGGCCGGGACCGCGATCCGGAGCGGCCGTTGCTGCTCGGGTCGGTCAAGTCCAACCTGGGGCACACCCAGGCCGCCGCCGGTGTCGCCGGCGTCATCAAGATGGTGCTCGCCATGCGGCACGGGGTGCTGCCCCGCACGCTGCACGTGGACGCGCCGTCGTCGCACGTCGACTGGTCCGACGGCACCGTCGAACTGCTGACCGAGCAGGTGGCCTGGCCGGAGACCGGCCGCGCCCGCCGCGCCGGCGTCTCCTCGTTCGGGATCAGCGGCACCAACGCCCACGTGATCGTCGAGCAGCCCGCCCCGGTCGTGACGCCCGCCGTCACCACCGGCTCGCGGGAGCTCCCGGCCGTGCCGTGGGCGCTGTCCGGCGCCTCCGCCGACGCGCTGCGCGACCAGGCCGCCCGCCTCCTCACCCGCGTCCGCGACGACGAGGCACTCCGCCCCGCCGACGTCGGCTGGTCCCTGCTCAGCACCCGCGCCGCCCTCGAGCACCGCGCCGTCGTCGTCGGCACCGGGCCGGACGAGGCGCTGCGCGGCCTGGCCGCGCTCGCCGCGGGCGAGCCCGACCCGGCCGTCGTCACCGGCAGCGCCGCCACCGGCCGCACCGCGTTCCTGTTCTCCGGGCAGGGCTCACAGCGCCTCGGCATGGGCCGGGAGCTGCACGCCCGCTACCCGGCGTTCGCCGAGGCGTTCGACGCGGCGCTGTCCGCGCTGGAGGCCGAGCTGGGCTCCGACCTGCGTCCGGTCGTCTGGGGCCGCGGCGACACCGGCGAGGCCGCGCTGCACGAGACCGGCGCCACCCAGCCCGCGCTGTTCGCGCTGGAGGTGGCGCTGTACCGGCTGCTGGAGTCCTGGGGCGTCACCCCGGACCTGGTCGCAGGCCACTCCGTCGGCGAGATCGCCGCCGCGCACGTGGCGGGCGTGTTCACCCTCGCCGACGCCGCACGCCTGGTCGCCGCCCGCGGCACCCTCATGCAGGCGCTGCCCACCGGCGGCGCCATGGTCGCCGTCGAGGCGACCGAGGACGAGGTCGCTCCGCTGCTCACCGGCGACGACGTCGCGATCGCCGCGGTCAACGGCCCGTCGTCGGTCGTCGTCTCCGGCTCGGGTGACGCCGTCGACGCCGTCGCGGCGGTGCTCGCCGACCGCGGACGGCGGACCAGCCGGCTGCGGGTCAGCCACGCGTTCCACTCGCCGCTGATGGAGCCGATGCTCGAGGAGTTCCGGTCCGTCGTCGCCGGCCTCGATCCGGCCGCCCCCGCCGTGCCGGTGGTGTCCTCGCTGACCGGTGACCTCGCCGGTGCCGACGAGCTGTGCGACCCCGGGTACTGGGTGCGGCACGTCCGCGAACCCGTCCGGTTCGCCGACGCCGTCACCACCCTCACCGGCCGCGGCGCCGCCACGTTCGTCGAGATCGGGCCCGGCGGCGTGCTGTCCGCCATGGCCCAGGACTCCCTGCCCCGCAGCGGTACCGCCGTCACCGTGCCGGTGCTGCGCGGCGACCGCTCCGAGGACGTCGCCGTCGTCACCGCGCTGGCCGCGCTGCACGTCCGCGGCGTCCGCGCCGACTGGGCCGCGGTGTTCGACGGCACCGGTGCCGCCCGCGTCGACCTGCCGACCTACGCCTTCCAGCACCGCCGCTACTGGCCGGGAGCCGGCGCTGCCCGCGGCGACGTCCGCGCGGCCGGGCTCGGCGCCGCCGGGCACCCGCTGCTCGGCGCCGCCGTCGCGTTCCCGGACGGCGCGGGCGCGCTGCTCACCGGCCGCCTCTCGGCGTCCGCGCAGCCGTGGCTCGCCGACCACACCGTCGCCGGCACCGTGGTGCTGCCCGGGACCGCGCTGCTGGAGCTCGCCGTCCGGGCCGGCGACGAGGTCGGCTGCACCGCCGTCGAGGAGCTCACCCTCGGCACACCGCTGACCCTGCCCACCGGCGGCACCGTCGCCGTGCAGGTCCGGGCCGGGGCCGACGACGGGACCGGGCGCCGACCCGTCACCGTGCACGCCCGCCCCGGGGACACCGGCGAGTGGACCGAGCACGCCACCGGCACCCTCACCACGGCTGCGCCGGAGCCGGTGCGGTTCGACGCGACGACCTGGCCGCCGGCCGGTGCGGCTCCGCTGCCGGTCGAGGGCTGCTACGAGCGGTTCGCCGACGCCGGGTTCGGCTACGGCCCGGTGTTCCGGGGCCTGACCGCGGCCTGGCAGGACGGCGACACCCTCTACGCCGAGGTGTCGCTGCCGGAGCAGGCCGACGGCGCCGCGGACGACGCCGCCCGGTTCGGGCTGCACCCCGCCCTGCTCGACGCCGCCCTGCACGCCGTGCTGCTCACCGGCGACGGCACCGGCGGGCTGCCGTGGGCCTGGGAGGACGTCACCCTGCACGCCACCGGTGCGACCGCGCTGCGGGTGCGCCTGGAGCCCGCCGACGGCGGCGGTCTGACCGTCGCGGTCGCCGACCCCGGCGGGCAGCCCGTCGCCACCGCCGGACGCCTGCTGGCCCGCCCGGTCGATCCCGCCGCACTCGGCACCGGCGCGGCCGTGCGCGACGCCCTCTTCCGGCTCGACTGGAACCCCGCCACCCCGTCCGCCGGTGCGGAGACCGTGCCGTTCGCGGTGCTCGGCGCCGCAGGCGACCCCGTCACCGACGCGCTCGCCGACGGGCGCACCCGGTACGACTCCCTCGACGCACTCCTCGCCGACGCAGCCGACGCAGCCGACGCAGCCGACGCAGCCGTCACCGGTGCCGGGGTCGCGCCCGTGCCGGCGACCGTGCTCGCCGCGGTGCCCGCGGCGGCCGCCGCCGCGGACACCCCGCGCGACGTGCGGGCCCGGGTCGGCGCCACCCTCGACCTGCTCCAGCGGTGGTCGGCCGAGGACCGGCTCGCCGGGTCCCGGCTCGTGCTCGTCACCCGCGGCGCCGTCGCGACCGGCGACGAGTCCGTCGCCGACCCCGCCGCCGCCGCGGTGTGGGGGCTGGTCCGCTCCGCGCAGACCGAGAACCCCGGTGCGTTCGGCCTGCTCGACCTCGACCCGGCCGCCGACGCCGCCGCGACCGGTGACCTGGCCGGCGCACCGGCCCTCGACGAGCCGCAGCTCGCCGTCCGCGGCGGCGAGGTCCTCGCCGCCCGCCTGACCCGCGCCGCCGCGACCGGCGGCACGACGTGGTCGTCCGAGGGCACCGTGCTCGTCACCGGCGGCACCGGTGGACTGGGCGGACTCGTCGCCCGCCACCTCGTCACCGCCCACGGCGTCCGGCACCTGCTGCTGACCAGCCGTTCCGGCGCGGGCGCGCCGGGTGCGGCGGAGCTCGTCGCGGAGCTGGAGGATCACGGCGCGGACGTGTCGGTCGCCGCCTGCGACGTCGCCGACGCCGACGCCGTCACCGCGCTCGTCGCCGGTGTGCCCGGCGCGCACCCGGTCTCCGCGGTCGTCCACACCGCCGGAGTCCTCGACGACGGCGTGCTCGCCTCGCTCACCCCGGAGCGCCTCGACACCGTGCTCGCCCCGAAGGTCGACGGCGCCTGGAACCTGCACCGCGCGACCGCGCACCTCGACCTCGACGCGTTCGTGCTGTTCTCCTCGGTCGCCGGGGTGTTCGGCGGCGCCGGTCAGGCGAACTACGCCGCCGGCAACGCGTTCCTCGACGCCCTCGCCGCGCACCGCGCCGCCGCCGGCCTGCCCGCCACCGCGCTGGCCTGGGGACCCTGGCAGCAGGGGCTCGGCATGACCGCCGCCCTCGACGAGCGCGACGTCCGCCGGGCCGCCGACTCCGGGATGCCGCTGCTCACCGCCGACGAGGGCCTCGCCCTGTTCGACGCCGCACCGGCCACCGGCGACCCGGCCCTCGTCGCCGCCCGCCTCGACCTCGCCGCGCTCCGCGGCCGGACCCCGGTCCCCGCCCTGCTGCGCGGACTCGTCACCGCACCGCGCCGCACCGCCGCCGGTGCCGCGGCGGCGGCCGACGCCGGGCTCGTCGCCCGGCTGGCCCGCCTCGACGACGACCAGCGCCACGAGGCCCTGCTCGACGTCGTCCGCGGTGCCGCCGCGTTGGTCCTCGGGCACGCCTCCGGCGCCGACATCGACGCCGACCGCGCCTTCCGCGACCTCGGCTTCGACTCGCTCACCGCCGTCGAGCTGCGGAACACGCTCGCGACCGCCACCGGTCTGCGGCTGCCCGCCACGACCGTCTTCGACCACCCGACCCTGTCGGCGCTCGCCACCCACCTGCGCACCGAGCTGGTCGGCTCCGCGGCCCCGCTCGCACCGGAACCCGCGGCGCTGCCGCCGCTCGCCGACGACCCGGTCGTCATCGTCGGGATGGCCTGCCGCTACCCCGGCGGGGTCACCTCGCCCGAGGACCTGTGGCAGCTCGTCGGCGACGGCACCGACGCGATCACCGCGTTCCCCACCGGCCGCGGCTGGGACCTCGACGGCCTCTACGACCCGGACCCCGACCACGCCGGGACCTCCTACACCCGGCACGGCGGCTTCCTGCACGACGCCGCCGAGTTCGACGCCGGGTTCTTCGGGATGAGCCCGCGCGAGGCCACCGCCACCGACGCCCAGCAGCGGCTCCTGCTGGAGACCAGCTGGGAGGCCGTCGAGCGGGCCGGGATCGACCCGGTCTCGCTGCGCGGCAGCGCCACCGGTGTCTTCGCCGGCGTGATGTACCACGACTACGCCGACAACCTCGGCGGCCCGGAGTACGAGGGTTTCCAGGGCCAGGGCAGCGCCGGCAGCGTCGCCTCGGGCCGGGTGTCCTACACGTTCGGGCTGGAGGGCCCGGCCGTCACCGTCGACACCGCCTGCTCGTCCTCGCTGGTCGCCATGCACTGGGCGATGCAGGCCCTGCGGTCCGGTGAGTGCTCGCTGGCTCTCGCCGGTGGCGTCACCGTCATGTCGACCCCGGCCACGTTCGTCGAGTTCTCCCGGCAGGGCGGCCTCGCCGCCGACGGCCGCTCCAAGCCCTTCGCCGACGGCGCCGACGGCGTCGGCTGGTCCGAGGGCGTCGGCATGCTCGTCCTGGAGCGGCAGTCCGACGCCGTCCGCAACGGTCACGACATCCTGGCCGTCGTCCGCGGGTCGGCCGTCAACCAGGACGGCGCCTCGAACGGCCTCACCGCCCCCAACGGGCCCTCGCAGCAGCGCGTCATCCGCCGGGCACTGGCGAGCGCCGGTCTGAGCCCGTCGGACGTCGACGCCGTCGAGGCGCACGGCACCGGCACCACCCTCGGCGACCCGATCGAGGCGCAGGCGCTCATCGCGACCTACGGCGCCGGCCGCGACCCGGCACGCCCGCTGCACCTGGGCTCGCTGAAGTCCAACATCGGCCACACCCAGGCCGCCGCCGGCGTCGCCGGGGTGATCAAGATGGTGCAGGCGCTCCGCCACGGGGTGCTGCCGCGGACCCTGCACGTCGACGCGCCGTCGTCGCACGTCGACTGGTCCGACGGCACCGTCGCGCTCCTCACCGGGCAGACGGCGTGGCCGGTGACCGGCCGCGCCCGGCGGGCCGCCGTGTCGTCGTTCGGGATCAGCGGCACCAACGCCCACGTGATCGTCGAGCAGCCCGCCGCCGTCCCGGCCGAGGCACCGGCGGAGCCCGGGCCCGACGGCCCGCTGCCGTGGGTGCTGTCCGGGAAGACCCCGGAGGCGCTGCGCGACCAGGCCGCCCGGCTCCGAAGCGCCGTCACCGGGCGGCCGGAGCTGCGCCCCGTCGACGTCGCCCACTCCCTGGCGACCGGCCGCTCCGCGTTCGACCACCGCGCCGTCGTCCTCGCCACCGACGCCGACGCGACCGGGCGGGCGCTCGCCGCGCTCGCCGACGGCGCGAGCGACCCGGCGACCGTCACCGGCCGCGCCCGCGCGGGCCGCACCGCGGTCCTGTTCTCCGGGCAGGGCTCGCAGCGGCTCGGGATGGGCCGCGAGCTGCACGCGCGGTTCCCGGTGTTCGCCGACGCGTTCGACGCCGTCGTCGCGGCCCTGGACGCCGAGCTCGGGGGCGACCTGCGGGCGACCGTCTGGGGCACCGGTGACGCGGCCGCCGCCGCGCTCGACGAGACCGGAGCGACCCAGCCCGCCCTGTTCGCGATCGAGGTCGCGCTGCACCGGCTCGTCGAGTCCTGGGGTGTGCGCGCCGACCTCGTCGCCGGGCACTCCATCGGCGAGATCGCCGCGGCGCACGTCGCCGGGGTGTTCTCCCTCGCCGACGCCGCCCGGCTGGTCGCGGCCCGTGCGTCGCTGATGCAGGCCCTCCCCACCGGGGGCGCCATGCTCGCCGTGCAGGCGAGCGAGGACGAGGTGCGCCCGCACCTCACCGACGGCGTTGCGATCGCCGCCGTCAACGGCCCGTCCGCCGTCGTCGTCTCCGGCGACGAGGACGCCGTGGCCGCGGTCGGCGAGCAGCTCACCGGCCGCAGGACCCGGCGGCTCGCGGTCTCGCACGCGTTCCACTCGCCGCTGATGGACCCGATGCTCGACGGGTTCCGTGCCGTCGCCGAGCAGCTGACCTACGCCGAGCCGGTGATCCCGGTGGTGTCGAACCTGACCGGGGCGCTCGCCGGGCCCGGCGAGCTGTGCGACCCCGGGTACTGGGTGCGGCACGTCCGGGAGGCCGTCCGCTTCGGCGACGGTGTCCGGGCGCTGGCCGAGGCCGGTGCGACGACGTTCCTGGAGCTCGGCCCCGACGGCGTGCTCTCGGCGATGGCCCGCGACACCCTGCCCGACGAGACGACCGAGACCGTTCCCGTCCTGCGCCGCGACCGCGACGAGGCCGGCGCCGCCCTGACCGCGCTGGCCCGGCTGCACGTCGCCGGCGCCCGCGTCGGCTGGACGGAGCTGCTTCCCGGCGGCCGCCGCGTCGACCTGCCGACCTACGCCTTCCAGCACGCCACCTACTGGCCCGCCGCGACCCGTCCGGCGACCGACGCCGGCGCCCTCGGGCTCACCGCGACCGGGCACCCCGTCCTGCACGGCGCCGTCGAGCTCGCCGAGGGCGAGGGCGTGCTCTGCACCGGGCGGCTGTCGCTCGCCACCCACCCGTGGCTGGCCGACCACACCGTGCGGGGCACCGTCCTCGTCCCCGGCACCGCCCTGCTCGAGCTGGCCCTGCGGGCCGGCGACGAGGTGGGCTGCGACCGCGTCGAGGAGCTCACCCTCGCCGCGCCGCTCGTCGTCCCCGCCCGCGGCGCCGTCCGGACCCAGGTCCGGGTCGGCGTCGCCGACGACGACGGCCGCCGCACCGTCACCGTGCACTCCCGGCCCGACGACGCCGGCGACGCACCCTGGACCCAGCACGCCACCGGCACCCTCACCGCGGACGCGCCGGAGCCGGCGCGGTTCGACGCCACGACCTGGCCCCCCGCCGGGGCGACCGAGCTCGACGTCGAGGGGTGCTACGAGCGGTTCGCCGACGCCGGGTTCGGTTACGGCCCGGTGTTCCGGGGCCTGACCGCGGCCTGGCAGGACGGCGACACCGTCTACGGCGAGGTGGCGCTGCCCGAGCAGGCCGACGGTGCGGCGGACGACGCCGCCCGCTTCGGGCTGCACCCCGCCCTGCTCGACGCCGCCCTGCACGCCGGGATGCTCGACGACGACGGCTCCGCCGGACTCCCGTTCTCCTGGGAGGGCGTCACCCTGCACGGCACCGGGGCCGTCGCGCTCCGGGTTCGTCTGACCCGCACCGGCGGCGGCATCGCGATCGCCGCCGCCGACCCCGCCGGCCACCCCGTCGCGACGATCGACACCCTCGCGGTCCGCCCGGTCGCCGAGGCACAGCTCGCACCCACCGGCGACGCCACCGGTGACGCGCTGTTCGCGCTCGACTGGACCCCGGCCGGCACCCCCACCGGCACCCCCGAGCCCGGGAGGGTCGCCGTCATCGGGATCGGCCGGGGCGGCGCGGCCGCCGCGGAGGTCGCCGACGGCCTGTCCGCCGCGGGCGCCGAGGCAGAGGTCCACACCGGTCTCGCCGCCCTGGCGGACGACCTCCCGGACACGGTGGTCGTCACCGTCGACGGCACCGACACCGGCACCGGCACCGGCACCGACACCGGCACCGCGGCCACCACCCACGCCCTGACCGCCGCGGTCCTCGACCTGCTGCAGGAGTGGACCGCCGGTGCCGCCACCGGGCGGCTGGCCGTCGTCACGCGTGGCGCCGTCGCCGCCGGGGGGACCGCACCCACCGACGTCGTCGCCGCCGCCGTGCACGGCCTCGTCCGCTCCGCGCAGTCCGAGTTCCCCGACGGCATCGTGCTGGTCGACCGCGACCCGGGGACCGCGGGCACCACCGACGACGGCCGCCTGCTGCTCGCCGCGCTGCACACCGGCGAGCCGCAGATCGCGGTCCGCGACGGCGCGCTGCTCGCCGGGCGGCTGGCCCGCGCGGAGGCAGGTCCCGGGCTCCGGGTACCGGCTGCGGACGCCTGGCGTCTCGACAGCACCGCCCCCGGCAGTGTCGACGGGCTCGCGCTCGTGCCGTACCCGGAGGCGACCGCCCCGCTCACCGGGCACGAGGTGCGGGTCGAGATCCGCGCCGCCGGGCTGAACTTCCGCGACGTGCTCAAGGCCCTCGACATGTACCCCGGCGACGCCGGCCGGTACGGCCACGAGGCCGCCGGCGTGGTCGTCGAGACCGGCCCGGACGTCACCGGGCTCGCCCCCGGCGACCACGTCCTGGGCATGATCTCCGGCAGCTTCTCCTCGCTCGCCGTCGACGACGCCCGCCGCCTCACCCGGCTCCCCGACGGCTGGGGCTGGGAGACCGCCGCGTCGGTCCCGCTGGTGTTCCTCACCGCCTGGCACGCCCTGCGCGAGCTCGGGAACCTGACGGCGGGGGAGAAGGTCCTGATCCACGCCGGCGCCGGTGGCGTCGGCATGGCCGCGGTGCAGATCGCCCGGCACCTCGGAGCCGAGGTCTACGCGACGGCATCCGAGCCGAAGCAGGACGTGCTCCGCTCGCTGGGGGTCGCCGACGACCACATCGCGTCGTCGCGGACCCTGGACTTCGCCGAGACCTTCGCCGGGGCCGGTTTCGACGTCGTCCTCAACTCGCTGGCCGGTGAGTTCGTCGACGCCTCGATGGGCCTGCTCGGCGACGGTGGCCGGTTCCTGGAGATGGGCAAGACCGACGTCCGGGACGCGGACGCGGCACCCGACGGTGTCTCGTACCAGGCGTTCGACCTCGCGTGGGTCGAGCCCGCCGCCGTCGGGGAGATGCTCGCGGAGCTGATGGAGCTCTTCGCGGCGGGCGTGCTGGACCCGCTGCCGGTCCGCACCTGGGACGTCCGCGACGCCCCCGACGCGTTCCGGTTCATGAGCGCCGCCCGCCACATCGGCAAGATCGTCCTGACCCTGCCGCGGCCCTGGACCACCGAGGGCACCGTCCTCGTCACCGGCGGCACCGGCGGGCTCGGCGGCCTCGTCGCCCGCCACCTCGTCACCACCCACGGGGTCCGGCACCTGCTGCTGACCAGCCGCTCCGGTGCGGACGCACCGGGCGCCGCCGAGCTGGTGACGGAGCTGGAGGAGCTGGGCGCCGAGGTCTCGGTGGCGGCGTGCGACGTCGCCGACCCCGGCGCGGTCACCGCGCTGGTGGCCGGGCACCCGGTCCGCGCCGTCGTGCACACCGCCGGCGTCCTCGACGACGGCGTGCTCGCCTCGCAGACCCCCGAGGGCCTCGCCCGCGTGCTGGCACCGAAGGTCGACGGCGCGTGGAACCTGCACCACGCGACCCGGGACCTCGACCTGGACGCGTTCGTGCTGTTCTCCTCGGTCGCCGGGGTGTTCGGCGGCGCCGGTCAGGCCAACTACGCGGCCGGCAACGCGTTCCTCGACGCCCTCGCGGCGCACCGTGCCGCCGCCGGCCTCCCCGGCGTCTCCCTGGCCTGGGGTGCGTGGGACCAGGGCGCCGGCATGACCGCCGGTCTCGACGAGCGCGACGTCCGCCGCGCCGCGGACTCCGGGATGCCGCTGCTCGCCGCCGGCCAGGGACTCGCCCTGTTCGACGCGGCGCTCGCCACCGGCCGCCCCGCGCTCGTCCCGGTCCGGCTCGACCTGGCCACGCTCCGCCGTCGCGGGACGGTCCCGCCGCTGCTGCGCGGCCTCGTCCGCGCCCCCGCCCGCCGCGCCGCGACCGCCACGGCCGCCGCCGGCGGCCTCGCCGGGCGGCTCGGCACCCTGGACCGCGCCGAGCGGCGCGCCACGCTGCTCGACCTGGTCCGCGGCGAGGCCGCGACCGTGCTCGGGCACGCGGGCGGCGACCGCATCGACCCCGAGCTCGCGTTCCGCGACCTCGGCTTCGACTCGCTGACCGCCGTCGAGCTGCGCAACAAGCTCGGCGCCGCCACCGGACTGCGGCTGCCCGCCACCGCGATCTTCGACTACCCGACGGTCGCCGCGCTCGCCGAGCACCTGCTCGTCGAGCTCCTCGGCCCGGACACCGACACCGGCGCCGGGACCGGTGCTGACACGGCCGGGATCGCCACGGCGGACGACCCGGTCGTCGTCGTCGGCATGAGCTGCCGGTTCCCCGGCGGCATCGGCTCGCCGGAGGACCTGTGGCGGGTGCTCGACGAGGGCACCGACGTGATCTCCGGGTTCCCCACCGACCGCGGCTGGGACCTCGACGACCTGTTCGACGACGACCCCGCGCACCGCGGCACCTCCTACGCCCGCTCCGGCGGGTTCCTCGAGGACGCCGCCGGGTTCGACGCGGACTTCTTCGGGATGAGCCCGCGCGAGGCGATGGCGACCGACGCCCAGCAGCGGCTGCTGCTGGAGTCGTCGTGGGAGGCGGTCGAGCGCGCCGGGCTGGACCCGCACAGCCTGCGCGACAGCCGGACCGGTGTGTTCGCCGGCGTCATGTACTCCGGCTACGGCACCCGGCTCGACGGCGACGAGTTCGAGGGCTTCCAGGGCCAGGGCAGCGCGCTGTCCGTGGCGTCGGGCCGCATCTCCTACTCGTTCGGGTTCGAGGGCCCGGCGATGACGGTGGACACCGCCTGCTCGTCGTCGCTGGTCGCCCTGCACCTCGCCGCGCAGGCCCTGCGCGGCGGGGAGTGCTCGTTGGCGCTCGCCGGCGGCGTCACCGTCATGTCGGGCCCGGAGACCTTCGTCGAGTTCTCCCGGCAGCGCGGCCTCGCCCCCGACGGGCGGTCCAAGCCGTTCTCCGAGTCCGCCGACGGTGTCGGCTGGTCCGAGGGTGTCGGCATGCTCCTGCTGGAGCGGCAGTCCGACGCGGTCCGCAACGGCCACCGCATCCTGGCCGTCGTCCGCGGGTCGGCCGTCAACCAGGACGGCGCGTCCAACGGGCTCACCGCCCCCAACGGGCCGTCGCAGCAGCGGGTCATCCGCCAGGCGCTGGCCTCCGGCGGGCTGTCCACCGCGGACGTCGACGCCGTCGAGGCCCACGGCACCGGCACCACGCTGGGCGACCCGATCGAGGCCCAGGCGCTGCTCGCGACCTACGGGCAGGACCGTGAGCAGCCGCTGCTGCTCGGGTCGGTGAAGTCCAACATGGGCCACACCCAGGCCGCCGCGGGTGTCGCCGGCGTCATCAAGATGATCATGGCGATGCGGCACGGGGTGCTGCCCCGCACGCTCGGGGTCACCGAGCCGTCGTCGCACGTCGACTGGGAGGCCGGCGCCGTCGAGCTGCTCACCGAGCAGGCGGCCTGGCCCGAGACCGGCCGTGCCCGCCGGGCCGGGATCTCGTCGTTCGGGATCAGCGGCACCAACGCGCACGTCGTGCTGGAGCAGCCGGCGCCGGTCGAGCCCGCGGACACCGCGGAGCCCGAGCCCGCACGCGACGGCCTGCTGCCGCTCGTCCTGTCCGGCAGGACCCCCGAGGCGCTGCGCGGCCAGGCCGACCGCCTGCGCGCGCACCTCGAGGACCGGCCCGGTCTGGTCCCGGCCGACGTCGCGGCGGCACTGGCCACGACCCGGTCGCGGTTCACCCACCGCGCCGCCGTCCTGGCCGGTGACCGTGACGACGCCCTGCGTGCCCTGGCCGCGCTCGCCGGGGACACCCCGGACCCGGCGGTCGTCACCGGGACGGCCCGGACCGGCCGCACCGCGATGCTGTTCTCCGGGCAGGGCTCGCAGCGGCTCGGGATGGGCCGTGAGCTGTACGGCCGGTTCCCGGTGTTCGCCGAGGCGTTCGACGCCGTCGTCGCGGCGCTGGACGCCGAGCTCGGGGGCGACCTGCGCTCGACCGTCTGGGGCAGCGGTGACGCGGCCGCCGCCGCGCTGGACGAGACCGGTGCCGCCCAGCCCGCGCTGTTCGCGATCGAGGTCGCCCTGTACCGGCTGGCCGGGTCGTGGGGGATCATCCCGGACCTCGTCGCCGGGCACTCCATCGGCGAGATCGCCGCGGCCCACGTCGCCGGGGTGTTCTCCCTCGCCGACGCCGCGCGGCTGGTCGCGGCCCGCGCCTCGCTGATGCAGGCGCTCCCGGCCGGCGGCGCGATGGTCGCCGTCCGGGCGGCGGAGGACGAGGTGCGCCCGCACCTCACCGGCGGCGTCGCCGTCGCCGCGGTCAACGGCCCCGCCTCGGTCGTCCTGTCCGGCGAGCGCGACGCCGTCGAGGCGGTCGCGGAACGGCTGCGCGCCGACGGCCGCACGACGACCGCGCTCCGTGTCTCGCACGCGTTCCACTCGCCGCTGATGGACCCGATGCTCGACGGGTTCCGTGCCGTCGCCGAGCAGCTGACCTACGCCGAGCCGGTGCTCCCGGTCGTGTCGAACCTGACCGGTGCGCTCGCCGCACCCGGGCAGCTCTGCGACCCGGAGTACTGGGTGCGGCACGTCCGGGAGGCGGTCCGCTTCGCCGACGGCGTCCGGGCGCTGGCCGAGGCCGGTGCGACCACGTTCCTGGAGCTCGGCCCCGACGGCGTGCTCTCGGCGATGGCCCGCGAGTCCCTGCCCGAGGAGGCCGGGACGATCCCGGTGCTCCGCCGGGACCGCGACGAGGAGCGCACCGCGCTCACCGCGCTCGCCGCGCTGCACACCGCGGGCGTCCCGGTCGACTGGAGCGCCCTGCTCCCGGCCGGTGCGGAGCTCGTCGACCTGCCCACCTACGCGTTCCAGCACCGGCCGTTCTGGCCGGCCGCGACGACCGGCGCACCGGACGGTCCCGGCGCGACCGGGCACCCGCTGGCCGGGACCGTCGTCGCGCTCGCCGACGGCGAGGGTGTCGTGCTCACCGGGCGGATCTCGGCCCGGACCCGGCCGTGGCTGGCCGACCACGCCGTCGGTGGCCGGGTGCTGCTGCCCGGCACCGCGTTCGTCGAGCTCGCGCTGCGCGCCGGTGAGGAGGTCGGCTGCGACCACGTCGAGGAGCTCACCCTCACCGCGCCGCTGGTGCTGCCCGGCGACGGCGCCGTCCGGACCCAGGTCCGGCTCGGCGCCCCCGACGCCGCGGGCCGCCGCCCCGTCACCGTCCACGCCCGCCCCGACGGGGCCGGCGACGGCGCCGACCCCGGTACCGACTGGACCCTGCACGCCACCGGCACCCTGGTCACCGACCTCCCGGCCGTCCCGGACCCGCTCGACGGGGTCTGGCCGCCGGCCGGTGCCGAGCCGGTCGACCTCGACGGCTTCTACCCGGCCCGCGCGGCCGAGGGCTTCGCCTACGGCCCGGTCTTCCAGGGCCTGCGGGCCGCCTGGCGGCGTGACGGCGACGTGTTCGCCGAGCTCGCCCTCCCCGCACCGGCCGACGAGACCGCCTCCGCGTTCGGCCTGCACCCCGCCCTGCTCGACGCCGCCCTGCAGTCCGCATGGCTGGTCGAGGGCAGCGAGCACGACACGGACGGCGGGGCCCCGGCCGGGGGCGTCCCGTTCGCCTGGAGCGGGGTCTCGCTGGCCGCGGCCGGCGCGTCCGCGCTGCGCGTGCGGCTGCGCCGCGACGACCACGGCACCCTCGCCGTCTCCGCGACCGACACCGGCGGCGCCCCCGTCGCCGAGGTCCGGGCGCTGGAGATGCGGGACGCCGGCACCGTCGGCGGCGCCGCACCCGAGGTCCGGGACGCCCTGTTCCGGCTCGACTGGACCACCGTGCCCGACGTCACCGAGCTCCCCTCCGGCACGACGGCCCTCCTGGTCGGCGACGACCCGTTCGGCCTGACCGGCGCGCTGGAGGAGCTCGGCGCGACCGTCGAGCACCACGACGACCTGCCGTCCGGCCCGCCCGCCGGGCCGGTGCTGCTGCCCGTCGCGGCCGGCCCCGGCGACGACGCCGCCGCGGCCGGCCACGCGCTCACCGCCCGGGTGCTCGGCCTCGTCCGCGCCCGCCTGGACGACGAGCGCTTCGCCGGCACCCGGTTCGTGGTCGTCACCCGCGGCGCCACCACCGGCGACGACCCGGCCGCGGCCGCGGTGTGGGGCCTCGTCCGGTCCGCGCAGTCGGAGAACCCCGGCGCGTTCGGCCTGGTCGACCTCGACCCGCACGCCGCCGCCACGCTGCCGGTCGCCGCCCTCCTCGCGGACACGGTCGACGAGCCGCAGCTGCGCACCCACGACGGCGAGGTCCGGGCGGCCCGCCTGGTCCGCCGGGCACCCGCCGGCACCGACCCCGGAACCCCGGAACTCGGCGACGGCACCGTCCTCGTCACCGGCGGTACCGGCGGTCTCGGCGCCGTGCTCGCCCGGCACCTGGTCGCCGCGCACGGCGTGCGCGACCTGCTGCTGGTCAGCCGCCGCGGACCGGACGCCGACGGCGCCGCCGACCTCGTCGCCGCACTGGCCGACGCCGGGGCGCGCGCCACCGTCGTCGCCTGCGACGTGACGGACCGCGACGCCGTCACCGCCCTCCTCGACGACCACCCGGTCCGGTCCGTCGTCCACGCCGCCGGCGTGCTCGACGACGGCCTGGTCGCGTCGCTGACACCGGAGCGGCTCGCGGCGGTGCTCCGCCCGAAGATCGACGCCGCCTGGCACCTGCACGAGGCGACCCGCGACCGCGACCTGGCCGCGTTCGTGATGTTCTCCTCGGTCGCCGGTGTGCTCGGCAACCCGGGCCAGGCGAACTACGGCGCCGGGAACGCGTTCCTCGACGCCCTCGCCGCCCGGCGCCGCGCCGAGGGACTCCCCGCCGCCGCGCTGGCCTGGGGTCCCTGGGAGCTGGGCATGGCCGGAGAGCTCACCGACGCCGAGGCGGAGCGCCTCGCCCGGTCCGGTGTCCCGGCGCTGCCCGTCGAGCAGGGCCTCGCCCTGTTCGACGCCGCGCTGGCCACCGGCGAGCCGGCGATCGCCCCGGTCCGCCTCGACCCGGCCGCGCTGCGGGCCCAGGGCGAGGTGCCCGCGGTCCTGCGGGCGCTGGTCCGCGGCCGCTCCCGCCGCGCCGCCGTCGCCGGCTCGGCCGCCGCCTCCGGGCTGCGGGACCGGCTGTCCGCCCTCGCACCGGACGAGCGCCGCGAGGTGCTCCTCGACCTCGTCCGCGGGCAGGTCGCGCTGGTCCTCGGCCACGCCGGCGCCGACGACGTCGACGCCGGGCGCGCGTTCCGCGACCTCGGCTTCGACTCGCTCACCTCGGTCGAGCTGCGCAACAGGCTCAACACCGTCACCGGCCTGCGGCTGCCCGCCACGATGGTCTTCGACCACCCCACCGTCGACCTGCTGGTCGACGTCGTCCTCGACGACCTCCTCGGCACCGGCGACGACGTCCCGGCCGTCACGCCGCGCACCGCGGCGGTCGCCGACGACCCGATCGTCATCGTCGGGATGGCGTCGCGGTACCCGGGCGGCGTCGCCACCCCGGAGGACCTCTGGACCCTGGTCACCTCCGGCGGTGACGCGATCTCCGGGTTCCCCACCGACCGCGGCTGGGACCTGGAGAACCTGTACCACCCGGACGCCGACCACCTCGGCACCTCCTACACCCGTGAGGGCGGCTTCCTGCACGACGCCGCCGAGTTCGACGCCGGGTTCTTCGGGATGAGCCCGCGCGAGGCCACCGCGACCGACGCGCAGCAGCGGCTGCTGCTGGAGACGTCGTGGGAGGCGGTGGAGCGGGCCGGGATCGATCCGGTCTCGCTGCGCGGCAGCGCCACCGGTGTGTTCGCCGGTGTCATGTACAGCGACTACGGCGCGGTGCTCGCCGGCCCCGAGTTCGAGGGCTTCCAGGGCAGCGGCAGCTCGCCGAGCGTCGCCTCCGGCCGGGTGTCCTACACCCTCGGACTGGAGGGCCCGGCCGTCACGGTGGACACGGCGTGCTCGTCGTCGCTGGTGGCGATGCACTGGGCGATGCAGGCCCTGCGCACCGGGGAGTGCTCGCTGGCCCTCGCGGGCGGCGTGACGGTCATGTCCACGCCCGGCGTGTTCGTCGACTTCGCCCGGCAGCGCGGCCTGTCCCCGGACGGGCGGTGCAAGGCGTTCTCCGACGACGCCGACGGTGTCGGCTGGTCCGAGGGCGCCGGGATGCTGGTGCTGGAGCGGCGGTCCGACGCGCTCCGCAACGGGCACGACATCCTCGCCGTGGTCCGCGGGTCCGCGGTCAACCAGGACGGCGCGTCCAACGGGCTGACCGCGCCGAACGGGCCGTCGCAGCAGCGGGTGATCCGGCAGGCGCTCGCCGTCGGCGGGCTCGCCGCCGGGGACGTCGACGTGGTCGAGGCGCACGGCACCGGCACCACCCTGGGCGACCCGATCGAGGCCCAGGCCCTCATCGCGACCTACGGCCGCGACCGCGATCCCGAGCGGCCCCTGCTGCTCGGCTCGGTGAAGTCCAACATCGGCCACACCCAGGCCGCCGCCGGCGTCGCCGGGGTGATCAAGATGGTGCAGGCGATGGAGCACGGCACCCTGCCGCGGACGCTGCACGCCGGCGTCCCGTCGTCGCACGTCGACTGGTCCGACGGCACCGTCGCGCTGCTCACCGAGCAGACCGCGTGGCCGGAGACCGGCCGGCCCCGCCGGGCAGCGGTCTCGTCGTTCGGGATCAGCGGCACCAACGCCCACGTGATCCTGGAGCAGCCGGCCACCGCCCGGCCCGCGGAGGTCGTGACCCCCGACGGCGACCGGGACGACGCGGTCGTGCCCTGGGTGCTGTCCGGCCGCACGCCGGAGGCACTGGCCGGGCAGGCCGCGAAGCTGGCCGGCGCACTGGAGCGGCGGCCCGGGCTGCGGCCCGCCGACGTCGGCCTGTCGCTGGCCACCGGCCGCACCCTGTTCGACCACCGCGCCGCCGTCCTGGCCGGTGACCGTGACGACGCCCTGCGTGCCCTGGCCGCGCTCGCCGGGGACACCCCGGACCCGGCGGTCGTCACCGGGACGGCCCGGACCGGCCGCACCGCGATGCTGTTCTCCGGGCAGGGCTCGCAGCGGCTCGGGATGGGCCGTGAGCTGTACGGCCGGTTCCCGGTGTTCGCCGAGGCGTTCGACGCCGTCGTCGCGGCGCTGGACGCCGAGCTCGGGGGCGACCTGCGCGCCGTCGTGTGGGGCGAGGGCGACGCCGCCGAGGCCGCGCTGAACGGGACCGGCACGACCCAGCCGGCGCTGTTCGCCCTCGAGGTGGCGCTCTACCGGCTGGCGGAGTCGTGGGGGATCACCCCGGACGTCCTGGCCGGGCACTCGATCGGCGAGATCGCGGCGGCGCACGTCGCCGGGGTGTTCTCGCTGGCCGACGCCGCCCGGCTGGTCGCGGCGCGCGCCTCGCTGATGCAGGCGCTCCCGGCGGGCGGCGCGATGATCGCCGTCCGCGCGACCGAGGACGACGTCACCCCGTACGTCACCGACCGGCTGTCGATCGCCGCGGTCAACGGCCCGGAGTCGGTCGTCGTCTCCGGCGACGAGCACGCCGTCCGCGAGGTCGCCGCCCGGTTCACCGCCGACGGGCACCGGGCCACCGCGCTGCGCGTGTCCCACGCCTTCCACTCGGCGCTGATGGACCCGATGCTCGACGAGTTCGCGGCCGTCGCCGCCGGGCTCACCTACGCCGAGCCGTCGGTCCCGGTCGTGTCGAACGTGACCGGTGCGCTCGCCGGTCCGGGGGAGCTGTGCGACCCCGGGTACTGGGTGCGGCACGTCCGGGAGGCCGTCCGCTTCGCCGACGGCGTCACAGCCCTGGAGGGCGCGGGCGTCGGCACGTTCCTCGAGCTCGGACCGGACGGCGTCCTGTCCGCGCTGGTCCGCGGCCAGGCCGCCGACGGCGCCACCGTCGTCCCGCTGCTGCGCACGGACCGCCCCGAGCCGGAGGCGGCGCTCGCCGCGCTGGCCCGGCTGCACACCGCGGGCACGCCCGTCGACTGGCCGGCGCTCCTCGCGGGCGGCCGCCGGGTGGAGCTGCCCACGTACGCGTTCCAGCGGGAGCGGTACTGGCCCACCGGGCCGCTCGGCGGCGGCGCCGACCTGCGGTCGGCCGGGCTCGGCACGGCCGGGCACCCGCTGCTCGGCGCCGCCGTCGGCCTGGCCGCCGACGACGGGTGCCTGTTCACCGGGCGGATGTCGCTGCGGACCCACCCGTGGCTGGCCGACCACACCGTGGCCGGCCGGGCCGTCGTGCCCGGCACCGCGCTGCTGGAGATGGCCGTCCGCGCCGGGGACGAGGCCGGCTGCGACCGGGTCGACGAGCTCACCCTCGGCGCCCCGCTGGTCCTGCCCGCCTCCGGGTCGGTGCAGGTCCAGGTCGCCGTCACGGCACCGGACGACGACGGGCACCGCACCGTCGGCATCTGGTCGCGTAGCGACGGCGCCTGGACACAGCACGCCACCGGCGCGCTGAGCAGCACCGGCACCCCGGCCCCCGACGCGGCGACGGCCGAGTGGCCGCCCGCCGGGGCCGAGCCGGTCGACGTCGAGGGCTGCTACGACGCGTTCGCCGGCGCCGGGTTCGGCTACGGCCCGGTGTTCCGCGGCCTGCGCGCGGCGTGGCGCCGCGGCGAGGAGCTGTTCGCCGAGGTCGCCCTGCCCGACGGGGCGGCCGAGACCGCCGACGCGTTCGGCCTGCACCCGGCCCTGCTCGACGCCGCCCTGCACACCTCCCTGCTCGCCGGGCTCGGCGACGGCGGGGCGGCGGCCCTGCCCTTCTCCTGGCAGGGCGTGACGCTGCACGCCTCCGGCGCCACGGCGCTGCGCGTCCGGCTCGCCCCGGCCGGCGCCGACGCGGTGTCGGTGCGGGCGACCGACCCGGCCGGGACACCGGTCGTCACCGTCGAGTCGCTGCTGACCCGCGCCGTCACCGGCGACGCGGCCGTCCCCGGCGTGGGCGACGCCCTGTTCGGCGTCACCTGGCAGCCCGTCGCGGCCACCGGGGCGCCCCGGACGGTCGCGGTGCTCGGCGACGACCCCCTCGGTCTCGCCGGCCCGCTCGCCGACGCCGGCGTGACCGTCGGCACCGGCACCGGTCCCGCTGAACTCGCCGCGGGCCCTGACGTCCCCGATGTCGTCGTCCTCGGTGCCGGCGGCACCGGCGACCCCGTGGCCGGCACCCACCGGCACACCGCCGAGGTCCTGGAGACGCTGCAGGAGTGGCTCGGGCACGACGCGCTCGCCGGGTCCCGGCTGGTCGTCGTCACCCGGGGCGCACGCGACGGCAGCGACCTCGCGGCCGCCGCCGTCGCCGGGCTGGTCCGGTCGGCGCAGACCGAGAACCCCGGCACCGTCGGCCACGTCGACCTGGACGGGACCGGCACCGACGGGCAGGCCCTCGCCGCGGCGCTCGCCTCCGACGAGCCGCAGCTGGCGGTCTCCGGCGGGCAGGTACTCGCCGCCCGCCTCACCCGGCTGCCGGCCGGCGGCGACGCGGCCGTCTGGAACCCGGACGGCACCGTGCTGGTCACCGGCGGCACCGGCGGCCTCGGCGCGCGGCTCGCGCGCCACCTGGTCGACGTCCACGGCGTCCGGCACCTGGTCCTGGCGGGCCGGCGCGGACCGGACGCCCCCGGCAGCGCCGAGCTGGTCGACGACCTCACGGCGCGCGGCGCCGAGGTGTCCGTGCGTGCCTGCGACGTGTCCGACCCGGCCGCGGTCGCCGCGCTGGTCGCCGCCGCCGGGGCGGAGCGGCCGCTGACCGCGGTCGTCCACACCGCCGGTGTGCTCGACGACGGCGTGCTCGCCTCGCTCACCCCCGAGCGGCTCGGCACCGTGCTGGCGCCGAAGGCCGACGCGGCATGGCACCTGCACGAGGCGACCCGGGACCTGGACCTGGACGCGTTCGTCGCGTTCTCCTCGGTGGCGGGCGTGCTCGGCAGCGCCGGGCAGGCGAACTACGCCGCCGGCAACGCGTTCCTCGACGCCCTGATGGCACACCGCCGCGCCGCCGGCCTCCCCGGTGTCTCGCTGGCCTGGGGGCCGTGGGAGCAGGGCACCGGCATGACCGGCACCCTCGACGACGCCGAGGCGCAGCGGCTCGCCCGGTCCGGGATGCCGCCGCTGTCGGCGCAGGACGGCCTGGCGCTGTTCGACGCGGCCCTCGCCGTGAGCGGGACCGGTCACCCCCTCGTCGCGCCGGTGCGGCTGGACCTCGCGGCGCTGTCGGCGTCCGGTGAGGTGCCCGCGATCCTGCGCGGCCTGGTCCGGACCCGCACCCGCCGGGCCGCGGCCGGCGGCTCGGCGACCGTCGCGGGGCTGGTGGACCGGCTCGTCGCCCTCGGGCCCGACGAGCGCCGCCGCGAGCTGCTCGACCTGGTCCGCACCCGGATCGCACTGGTACTGGGGCACGCGAACCCGGCCGTGGTCGACGCGGAGGCACCGTTCCGGGACCTCGGGTTCGACTCGCTCACCGCGGTCGAGCTCCGGAACCGGCTGAGCACCGCCACCGGGCTGCGGCTCACCGCGACCCTGGTGTTCGACCACCCGACAGCCACCGCGCTGGCGGAGCACCTGCACGACGAGCTGTTCGGTGCCGACGGTGCCGACGGGGCCGTGCCGGCGTCCGTGGCGCCCGCCGCCGCGGTGGCCGACGACCCGGTCGTCGTCGTCGGGATGGCGTGCCGGTTCCCCGGCGGGGTGTCCTCGCCGGAGGACCTGTGGCAGCTCGTCGGGGACGGCGTCGACGCCGTCTCCGGGTTCCCCACGAACCGGAACTGGGACATCGGGTCGGTCTACGACCCGGACCCGGAGCACACCGGGACCTCCTACACCCGGCACGGCGGCTTCCTGCACGACGCCGGCGGGTTCGACGCCGGGTTCTTCGGGATGAGCCCCCGCGAGGCGCTGTCCACCGACTCGCAGCAGCGGCTGCTGCTGGAGACGAGCTGGGAGGCGGTGGAGCGGGCCGGGATCGACCCGACCAGCCTGCGCGGCAGTGCCACCGGTGTGTTCGCCGGCGTCATGTACAGCGACTACGGCTCGCTCCTGGGCGGCAAGGAGTTCGAGGGTTTCCAGGGCCAGGGCAGCGCCGGCAGCGTCGCCTCGGGCCGGGTGTCCTACACGTTCGGGCTGGAGGGCCCGGCCGTCACCGTGGACACGGCGTGCTCGTCGTCGCTGGTGGGCATGCACCTCGCCGCGCAGGCGCTGCGGGCGGGGGAGTGCTCGCTGGCCCTCGCCGGTGGCGTCACCGTGATGTCCACGCCGGGCACGTTCGTCGAGTTCTCCCGGCAGCGGGGCCTGTCCCCGGACGGCCGCTGCAAGGCGTTCTCGGAGTCCGCCGACGGCGTCGGCTGGTCCGAGGGCGTGGGCATGCTGGTGCTGGAGCGGCGGTCCGACGCGCTCCGCAACGGCCACGAGATCCTCGCCGTGCTGCGCGGGTCCGCGGTCAACCAGGACGGCGCCTCGAACGGGCTGACCGCGCCGAACGGGCCGTCGCAGCAGCGGGTGATCCGGCGGGCCCTGGCCAACGCCGGGCTGTCCGCCGGCGACGTGGACGTGGTCGAGGCGCACGGCACCGGCACCACCCTGGGCGACCCGATCGAGGCCCAGGCGTTGATCGCGACCTACGGCCGGGACCGCGATCCGGAGCGGCCGCTGCTGCTCGGGTCGGTGAAGTCGAACCTGGGGCACACGCAGGCCGCGGCCGGTGTGGCCGGTGTGATCAAGATGGTGCTGGCGATGCGGCACGGGGTGCTGCCGCGGACGTTGCACGTGGACGCGCCGTCGTCGCACGTGGACTGGTCCGACGGCACCGTCGCGCTGCTCACCGAACAGACCGTGTGGCCGGAGACCGGGCGTGCCCGCCGGGCGGGTGTGTCGTCGTTCGGCATCAGCGGGACCAACGCGCACGTCGTGCTGGAGCAGCCCGCCGCCGTCGCCGAGCCGGCGGAGCCGGCCGGGCCCGCGGCGCCCGAGCCCGGCCTCGTGCCGTGGGTGCTCTCCGGCCGCTCGCCGGAGGCAGTGCGCGCCCAGGCGGCGCGCCTGCGGGACGCGCTGGACGAGCGGCCCGGCCCGCGCCGGGTCGACGTCGCCCACGCGCTCGCGACCACCCGGTCCGCGTTCGCCCACCGCGCCGTCGTCCTGGCCGCGGACGGCACCGACCCGCTCGCGGCGCTCGACGCGCTCGCCTGCGGTCGCCCCGACCCGGCGGCGGTCACCGGCGAGAGCGACGGCGGCCGCACGGCCCTGCTGTTCTCCGGGCAGGGCTCGCAGCGGCCCGGCATGGGACGGGAGCTGTACGACCGGTTCCCGGTGTTCGCCGAGGCGTTCGACGCCGTCGTCGCCGCGCTGGACGCCGAGCTCGACCCCGCCGGCGGCGGCACACCGTCGCTGCGCGAGGTGATGTGGGCGTCCGGCGACGACCGGGAGTCCGGCCGCCTCGACGAGACCGGCTGGGCCCAGCCCGCGCTGTTCGCGATCGAGGTCGCGCTCCACCGGCTCGTCGAGTCGTGGGGGATCAGCGCGGACCTGCTGGCCGGGCACTCGATCGGTGAGATCGCCGCGGCGCACGTGACCGGGGTGTTCTCCCTGGCCGACGCCGCCCGGCTGGTCGCAGCGCGGGCCCGTCTGATGCAGGCCCTCCCGACCGGCGGGGCGATGATCGCGGTGCAGGCAGCAGCGGACGAGGTCACGCCGCTGCTCACCGGCGACGTCGCGGTCGCCGCGGTGAACGGACCGGCCTCGGTGGTCGTGTCCGGCGCCGAGGACGACGTGCTGGCCGTCGGGAGGAGCCTCGCCGGACAGGGCAGGCGCACCACCCGGCTGCAGGTCTCGCACGCGTTCCACTCGCCGCTGATGGACCCGATGCTGGCGGAGTTCCGCGCGGTCGCGGAGCAGCTGACCTACACCGAGCCGGTCGTTCCCGTGGTGTCGAACCTGACCGGTGCGCTCGCCGGTCCGGGGGAGCTGTGCGACCCGGAGTACTGGGTGCGCCACGTCCGGGAGGCCGTCCGGTTCGCCGACGGCGTCGCGACCCTCGACGCCGAGGGCGTCACCGCCTACCTGGAGATCGGGCCGGACGGTGTCCTGTCGGCACTGGCCGCGCAGACCGCCTCGGACGGCGCCGTCACCGTGCCGCTGCTGCGCCGCGACCGCGACGAGGAGACGACCGCCCTCACCGCGCGGGCGCAGCTGCACGCCGCCGGCCGCGCCGGCGGCTGGGACGACCTGTTCACCGGGACCCGGCCGGCCCGCGTCGACCTCCCGACGTACGCGTTCCAGCGGCAGTGGTTCTGGCCGGCGGCCCGGACCTCGGGCGGCGACGTCCGCGCGGCCGGGCTCGGCGCACCCGAGCACCCGCTGCTCGGCGCCGCCGTGGAGCTCGCGTCCGGACAGGGCGTGGTGCTCACCGGGCGGCTCTCCCGGAGCTCGCACCCGTGGCTGGCCGACCACACGGTCCTCGGCCAGGTGCTCGTCCCCGGGACCGCGCTGCTCGACATGGCGATCCGGGCCGGCGACGAGGTCGGCTGCGGCCGGGTCGAGGAGCTGACCCTGGCCGCCCCGCTGGCCCTTCCCGAGCAGGGTGCCCTGCAGGTGCAGGTCACCGTCGACGCCCCGGACGTCGGCGGGCACCGCGCGATCGGGATCCACTCCCGGCCCGAGGGCACGGGCGACGGCGCCTGGACCCGGCACGCGGCCGGTGCACTGGCCCCGGCCGGTCCCGCCGCACCGGCCGGGTTCGACGCGGCGGTGTGGCCGCCACAGGACGCCGTCGCGATCGACGCCGACGGCTGCTACGACACGTTCGCCGACGCCGGGTTCGCCTACGGCCCGGTGTTCCGCGGCCTGCGCGCGGCCTGGCGCCGCGGCGAGGAGCTGTTCGCCGAGGTCGAGCTCCCCGACGGTGCCGGTGGCACCGACGGGTTCGGCGTGCACCCGGCACTGCTCGACGCCGCGCTGCACGCGTCGCTGCTGACCGCGCTCGCCCCCGACGGCACCGGCGGGACGGGCGGCGGGGCGCTGCCCTTCTCCTGGTCCGGGGTGTCGCTGCTCGCCGGGGGAGCCGCGGTGCTGCGGGTCCGGCTCGCCCCTGCCGGGGACGGCGTGCTGTCGGTGCACGCGGTCGACGGGGCGGGCGCGCCGGTCGTGACCGTCGAGGGCCTGCACACCCGGCAGGTCGCCGCCGAGCAGCTGCGTGCCGCCCGCACCGGCCGCGACGCGCTGTTCGGTCTGGACTGGACGGTCGTCGGCGCGGCGGAGGAGGCCGCACCCGCGGTCGCCGTCGTCGGGGCCGACCCGTTCGGGCTGGCCGGGGCCGTGCCGGACGCCGTGCAGGCCGACGACCTGGCCGCGCTCGCCGCGGCCACGGACCCGGTGCCGGACGTGGTGCTGGTCCCGGTGGCGGCCGAGCCCGGCGTGACCGGACGGCCCGGCGAGGTGCGCGCCTGCACCACCCGGGTCCTGGAGCAGGTCCAGCAGTGGCTCACCACCGAGGAGTTCGCGGCGGCCCGGCTGGTGGTCGTCACCCGCGGCGCCGTCGCGGTCGACGACGGCGGCGTGCCCGACCTGGCGGCCGCCGCGGTCCGGGGCCTGGTCCGGTCGGCAGGGAACGAGAACCCCGGGGTCCTCGGCCTGCTCGACCTCGACCCGGACGCGACGGGCACCGACCCGGCGCAGCTGGCCGCGGCGCTCGCCGCGGTGTCCGAGGAGCCCGAACTGGCACTGCGCGACGGCGAGCTGCGCGCCCCGCGCCTGGCCCGGATCGACGCGGCTCCGGAGCAGGGGAGCGGCGACGGTGGCGACGACGACCGGGCCCCGGCCCTGCGGACCGACGGCACCGTGCTCGTCACCGGCGGGACCGGTGGGCTCGGCAGCCTGGTCGCCCGGCACCTCGTCGCGGAGCGGGGCGTGCGGGACCTGGTCCTCGCCGGCCGCCGCGGCCCGGACGCGGCCGGGGCGGCGGAGCTCGTCGCCGGTCTCGAGGCGCTCGGGGCCCGGGTGCGGGTGGTGGCCTGCGACGTCGCCGACGGCGACGCCGTCAGCGCACTGGTCGCCGAGGCCGGGCGGGAGCGCCCGCTCCGCGCGGTCGTGCACACCGCCGGCGTCCTCGACGACGGTGTGGTCGGCTCCCTCGACGCGGCCCGGCTCGACACCGTGCTGCGGCCCAAGGCCGACGCCGCGTGGCACCTGCACGAGGCGACCCGCGGCCTGGACCTCGACGCGTTCGTCCTGTTCTCCTCGGTCGCGGGCGTGCTCGGCGGTGCCGGGCAGGCCAACTACGCGGCGGGCAACGCCTACCTGGACGCGCTGGCGGCGAGCCGCCGCGCCGACGGGCTCCCCGGGCTGTCCCTGGCCTGGGGACCGTGGGAGCAGGGCAGCGGCATGACCGGCACCCTGGGCGAGGCCGAGGCGCAGCGCCTGGCCCGCTCCGGGATGCCGCCGCTGCCCGCCGGGCAGGGCCTCGAACTCTTCGACGCCCTGCTCGCGGCCGGCTCGACCGGCCGGGCGCTGGCCCTGCCGGTCCGGCTCGACCTGGCCGCGCTGCGGGCGCTCGGGGAGGTCCCGGCGCTGCTGCGGGGTCTGGTCAGGGCCCCGGCACGGCGGACCGCCACCGCGGGCGCCGCACCGGACGCCGACGCGCTGACCCGGCGGCTCACCGGGCTCGGCGCGGCCGAGCAGGACGAGATCCTGCTGGCCGTGGTCCGGGGCCAGGCGGCCGAGGTCCTCGGGCACACCGACGCCGCCGCGGTCGGGGTCCGGCAGCAGTTCCAGGAGCTGGGCTTCGACTCGCTCACCGCGGTCGAGTACCGGAACCGGCTCAACGTGGCCACCGGGCTGCGGCTGCCGGCCACCCTGCTGTTCGACTTCCCGACCCCGGCCGAGGTCGTGCGGCACCTGCGGAGCCGGCTCGTCGTCGACGAGCCCGTCGGCGCCGACGCCGTCCTCGCCGCGCTCGACGGCCTGGAGCGGGCGATCGCCGGCCTCAGCGTCGACGACGAGGGGGAGCACCGCCGGGTGGCGGGCCGGATCGAGGTGCTCCGGACCAAGTGGGCCGGGGCGCGCGCCGAGGACCGGCCGTCGGAGACCGGCGACGGCGTCGACGGCGGCGAGGGCGACACCCTCGCCGACGCGTCCGACGACGACATGTTCGCCCTGCTCAACGACGAGCTCGGGCTCGGCTGACGCCGTGGTCCCGGGGTGGGGCGGCCGGTCCCGGCCGCCCTGCCCCCGGGACCAGGACTAGGGATTCACCGGCCTGCCGGCCGGTTCACTGGGCGGGCCGTCCGGCAGCACGCCGGGCGCGTCCGCGAGGAGGGAACCCCATGACGACGACCGCCACCGAGGAGAGCCTCTGGGTCCGGTGCTTCCACCCGGCGCCGGAGCGACCCGTCCAGCTCGTGTGCTTCCCGCACGCGGGCGGCTCGGCCTCGTTCTACTTCCCGGTCTCCGCGCAGTTGCAGTCCGACGCCGAGGTGTTCGCGGTGCAGTACCCGGGCCGCCAGGACCGGCGCCGCGAGATCAGCCCCGGCGACCTCCACACGCTCGCCGACCAGGTCCACGCCGCACTGCGCGACTCCCTGCAGGACCGCCCCACGGTCTTCTTCGGACACAGCATGGGCGCGACACTGGCGTTCGAGGTCGCCCGCCGGCACGAGGCGGGCGGCGGCGAGATCGCCCACCTGTTCGCCTCCGGGCGGCGCGCCCCGTCCCGCGTCCGGGACGAGAACGTGCACCGGCTGACCGACGAGGGCATCGTCGAGGAGCTCACGCTGCTGGCGGGCACCGACACCGCGCTGCTCGGTGACGAGGAGATCCTCCGGATGATCCTCCCCGCGATCCGCAGCGACTACCAGGCGATCGAGACCTACCGCTGCGCGCCCGGGGCCACCGTCCGCGCGCCGCTGACCGTCCTCACCGGGGACAGCGACCCCAAGACCTCCCACGACGAGGCGGAGTCCTGGCGCGACCACACGACCGGACCGTTCGACCTGCACGTCCGCCCGGGCGGGCACTTCTTCCTCGGCTCCGACGCCCCGGCGATCATCGCGATGCTCCGGAAGGTCCTCACCACCCTGGCATGACCCCGCCCACGCGACTCCCTGTCGCCGTCCCGCCGCGCTGCGTCCGGTGCCCGGTATGGGACAGAATCTCCTAGGCTCAAGATCGTCGAGCCGGGTCCGCCCGGCCGGCCCGGTCGCTCGTGGAGGTAGCCCAGGATGTCCGACGCCACCGATCTCCGCGAGCGCCTGGTGGGCCGCGGGACCGAGTCGGACCGGCTGGCGTCGGCCGGCACCGGGGCCGCCGCCGGCACGCACACCGCACGGCTGCTCGTCGGCCCGCCCGGGATCGGCAAGTCGGCCCTGCTGGACGCGTTCTGCGCGGGCGTCCCGGCGGGCGTGCGGACCGCGCGCGCCCGGGGCCGGGAACGGACGTCGGACATCTCGTTCGCGGTGGTCCGCGACCTCTTCCGTGACCTCGTGCCCGGTGACGCCACCGAGGACCCGGACCTGTTCGAGGGCGGCGCCCGGTGGAGCGTCTCCGCGCTCGACGAGGGCTCCGCCGGCGCCGAGCCGGACAACCTCTACCCGGTGCTGCACGGCCTCTACTGGCTGACCGCGAACCTCACCGCCCGGTCCCCGCTGGTCCTGGTCGTGGACGACCTGCAGTGGTGCGACGACGCGTCGCTGGCCTTCGTCGGGTTCCTGCTGCGGCGGTCGGTGGGCCTCCCGCTCGGGGTGGTGCTCGCCTCCCGCACCGACGGCGCGGGCGCGCTCCCGGAGCGGCTCGCCGAGGTCGGCGCCCAGGTCGGCGCCGCGCTGACGGAGGTGCGCCCGCTGGACCGGTCCGGCGTCGGCCGTCTCGCGGCGGCGCGCAGCGGAGGTGGCGCCGGCGGCGCCGGCGGCACGGTCCCCGAGCTGCCGCAGGCCCCGCTGCTCGACGCGCTGACCGAGGCGTCCGGCGGCAACCCGCTGCTGGTCGAGCAGCTCGTCGCCGAGCTCGGCCCGGCGACCGGCGAGGGCGCGACCGACCGGGTGCACCGGCTCGGCCGCGAGGTCATCGACAGCCTGGTCGAGCGGCACGTGTTCGACGCCCCGCCGCACGTCCGCGCCGTCGCGTCGGCGGTCGCGGTGGTGGGTGCCGAGCAGACGGCGGTGCTCGCCACGCTGTCGGGGGTGCCCGCCGGCTCGGTCGTCGACGCGGTCGGGACGCTGGCCCGGACGGAGGTGTTCGCCCCGGACCGCTCCGACTTCCGGCACGACCTGCTGCGCTCCGCGGTGCTGCGCGGGCTCCCCGGCGACGAGCTCGACGACCTGCGCCGGCGCGGGGCGCGGGTGCTCAGCGACGCGGGCCGCCCGGCCGAGGTGGTGGCCGCCGTCCTGCTCGTCCTGCCCGGCGCCGGCGAGCCCTGGATGATCGACGTCCTGCTGGAGGCGGCGGACGCGGCCGCGCACCGCGGCGCCCGCCCCGCCGTCGCCCGCTACCTGGAACCGGTGGTCGCGGCACGGCCCGGCGACATCGGCGTCCGCACCCGGCTGGCCGCGGCGCTGGGCCAGAACGAGCCGGAGCGGGCCGTCGCGCACCTGCGCGACGCGCTCGACCGGGCCGCCGACCTGCCGTCGCGTGCGCAGGTCGCGGTGCAGCTGGCCATGACGTCGCTGGCGGTGCAGCAGGCGCCCCGCGCGGTCCGGGTGCTGGAGGACGTCCTGGACACGATGGACCGCGAGCTCCCGTCCGACCCCGGCCCCGGGGCGACCGAGCTGCGCACGCACGTCGAGGCCGCGCTGCTGGTCGTCGGGCTCGACGAGAAGAAGACCGTGGCCGCGACGATCGACCGGATGGGCCGGATGGCCACGCCCGCCGGCCGCACCCCCGCCGAGCGCCAGAAGCTCGCGATGATGACGGTGACCAGGGCGATGGACGGCGAGGACGCGCCCGCCACCGTGGATCTCGCGCGCCGGGTGCTGCTCGTCGACGAGGCCACCCTCGGCGGCTGGGCGGTGCTGGCGTCGTCGCTGGTGCTGCGGCTGGCCGACGAGGTCGACGAGTCGACGGCGGTGCTCGACCGGCTCGTCGCGCAGAGCCGCGAGCAGGCATCGGCCTGGACCTACAGCCTCGCCGTGGGGACCCGCGCGACCAACCACGTCGTCGTCGGCGACCTGGCCGAGGGCGAGGCCGACGCCCGGACGGCGCTCGACATCGCCGAGCAGGAGGCCTGGCGGGGCAACACCGTGGTGCCGACGATCGCCCTCGCGAACGTGCGCCACCTGCAGGGCGACCCGGAGGCGGCGCTCACCCTGCTCGACGGCATCGTCCGGCCCCGGCTGGAGGACTTCGCCTGGGAGTACCACGACTACCTGATGGCCCGGGCGGGGGCGACCGCCGACACCGGCGACACCGACCGGGCGCTCGCGACCTACCGGCGCTGCGGCGACAGCCTGGAGGCGGCCGGCATCGCGAACCCCGTCCTGGCGCCGTGGTGGCTGCACGCCGCCGTGCTCCTCGCCGGCAGCGGCCGCGCGCACGAGGCGCACGGGATCGTCGAGCGCGGCGCCGACCGGGCCCGGCGCTGGGGCACCGCCCGCGGGCGGGGGCTCGCGCTCGTCGCCCGCGGCGTGGTCACGCCGGGCCGGGGCGGTACGGACCTGCTCGGAGAGGCGGTCGCGGTCCTGGAGGGATCGCCCGCCCGGACCGAGCTGATCCTCGCCCACCACCTCCTCGGCCGGGCGATGCTCGACGCCGAGTACCCCGAGGCCGCCCGCGAGGAGCTGCGGCAGGCGGCGACCCTGGCCGCGCGGTGCGGGGCCCTCCGGGCGGCGACGGCGGCCCGCGAGCTGCTCGTGCAGGCAGGCGGCCGGATGCGCCCACCCACCGGGTCCCCGCTGGACCCGCTGACCAGCGCCGAACGCCGGGTGGTCGCCCTCGCCGCCGAGGGCGCCCGCAACCGCGAGATCGCGGAGGCGCTGTTCGTCACCCTGCGCACCGTGGAGGTCCATCTCACCAGCGCGTTCCGCAAGCTCGGCGTCCCCGACCGGGCCGCACTGGCCGGGATCGTCGGCGCGGCACGGACCCGCCTCGGATGAACGAGCGCCTGCTCCGCGAGCGCGACGCCGAGTGCACCGCCCTCGACCGCGCCCTCGACGCGCTGGTGGCCGGGTCGTCGCCGTTCGTCACCGTCACCGGCGAGCCCGGCACGGGCCGGTCGGCGCTGCTGCGGCGGGCGTCCGGGCGCGCCACGGCCCGCGACGTGCGCGTGCTGACCGCACGGGCCGTCCCCGCGGAGAGCGGGTACCCGCTCGGGGTGGCGCACGGCCTGGTCGGTGGCCTGGACCCGGCGCCCGCGCTGCCCCGGTCCGGCCCGGTCGGCGCCGGGCTCCTGCACGAGTGGTGCCGCGCCGTCCTCGACGCCGCCCGCACCGGACCGGTACTGCTGGTCGTCGACGACCTGCACTGGGCCGACGACGAGTCCCGGCAGTGGCTGCAGATGCTGCTGCGGCGCCGGAGCGAGGCGCCGATCGGGCTGCTGGTCGCCCTCAACGGCACGCACGACGGCCTCGGCTGGGCCACCGCGCCCACCGCCCCGTCGGACGTCGTGCTGCGGACCGGTCCGCTGTCCGCCGACGCGGTCCGGGCCGTGGTCACCACCGAGTACGGGATGCTGCCCGACCGCGTGTTCGCCGTCCTCGCCCGCCGCACGACGGGCGGCAACCCGGCGGTGCTCGCGGCGACGCTGGCCCGGCTGGACCGCTCGGAGTCCCCGACCGCGGCCGCGGTGCCCGAACTGGTGCGGTGCGCCGCGACCGCCCGCCGCGACCACGTCGCCGGGGTGCTCGACGGCCTGCCCGCCGCGCTGGTCGACGCGCTGCGCGCCGCGGCGGTGTGCGGCACGGAGATGGCGCCGGTGCGGGAGCGGATCGGCGGGACGGGGCCGTCCACCGGGGGCGGGACGCGCGCCGCGCTGGCCGCCACCGGCCTGGTCCGCGGCACCGATCCCGAGCTGCCCGCCGACGGCACGGTCACCGACGCCGTCCTCGCCGGGATCGACCCCGAGCGGCGCCGCGCACTGTTCGCCTCCGCCGCCGGACTCGCCGCCCGGGCCGGTCTGCCCGAGGACCGCATCGCCCGCGCCCTGCTCGCCGCGCCCGCGCTCGGCGAGCCGTGGGCGGCGGAGCTGCTGCACCGGGTCGCCACCCGGCACCGGGCCGGGAACCGGCACGCCGACGCCGCCGACGTCGCCGAGCGCGCACTGCAGGAACCGGTACCGGAGCAGCTGCGCGGGGCGCTGATGGTGGAGCTGGCGCTGTCCCGTGCGCACAGCGCCCCCGGGACGGCGGCCCGGGTGCTCGCCCGGATCACCCTCGACACCGACCTGGCGGCGAGCACGCACGGGGCACGGGCGGTCGACCTGCTGCTGTCCGACGGCGAGGTCGGCGCGGCCCGGCGGGCGCTGAACATCGCCGTCCGGCGCTGCCCGGAGGACGCGCCGACCCGGGCGGACCTGCTGTCGTTGTCCCGGCTGACCGACGAGCTGGGTTTCGAGGAGCGCGCCGCGCTGCGCGGGCCGGTCGGTACCGCCGTCGCCGAGTCCGACGACGGCGGGCCCGTCGCCCGGGGCACCACGGCCTGGGCCCTCGTCCTGCGCTGCCAGGACCGGGACCGCGCCACCCGGCTCGCCCGCGCCGCCCTGGCCGGGCCGGTCGGCGCCGCCCCCGCGATGCCGCAGGTCATGGCGGCGCTCACCCTCGACGCCGCGGGCTGCCGCGGCGAGGCCGTCGACACGATGCACCACCTGCTGCTCGAGATCACCCGGGACCGGCCCGTGCCGCCCGCGGTGCTCGCCGTCTCCGCGCTCGTCGGGCTGCGGGCCGGCGACCTCGACGGAGCCCGGCGCGACCTGCGCGCGGCCGGCGACGCACCGGTCTCCTCGGACGGGGCCGATCCGCTCGCCGGTGCCGCCCGGGTGCTGCTGCACCTGGCGGAGTCCGACCACGCCGCGGCGGCCGCCGCCGCCTTCGCGCACCCGGTCGCCGGCCGGGAACGGCCCGGGTCCGCGCTGCTCGAGTACGCGCGCGGGCGGGTGCGGGCGGCCGAGGGACGCCACCGCGAGGCGATCGAGATGTTCATGGGGTGCGGGCGGCTGCTGCTGGACCGGGGCCGGGTCAACCCCGTGCTCGCGCAGTGGCGCTCCGCGGCGGCGACCTCGCTGCAGGCCTGCGGCACGCACGCGGCCGCCCGCCGGATGGCCGACGACGAGCACCGGCTCGCCGTCCGGTGGGGCGCGCCCGGCCCGATCGCGGTGGCCGAGGCCGCCCTGGCCGGCCTGGACGGGGACCCCACCGGCACCGGTGGACCCGAGCGGGACGGGGTGCGGCGTGCTGTACGACCGTGACCCCGAGCTGCGCAGCCTGCGCGACGCCGTCGCCGGCGCCGCCGACGGCCGCGGTGCCGCCCTCGTCGTCGGCGGCGGTGTCGGCACCGGTCGTACCGCCCTGCTCGACGCGGCGGCCGGTGCCGCGACCGGGACGGGCCTGACCGTCCTGCGGGCCGCGGCGGCGCTCGTCGAGCGCGACTTCGAGCACGGCGTCGCCCGGCAGCTCTTCGACCCGATGCTCGCCGCCGCCGGTCGTGGCACCCGCAGCCGGTGGCTGGCCGCGGGCGGCGGCGAGCTCCCCGCCGCGCTCGCCGCGGAGCCGGTCGACCCGCCGGCCCCGGAGGTCCGGCACGGCCGGGTGCGCGAGCTGCAGGAGCTGCTCGAGACCGTGAGCGCCGAGCGGCCGGTCCTGGTGCTGGTCGACGACCTGCAGTGGGCGGACACCGCGTCGTTGCGGTGGCTGAACCGGCTCGCCGCGCGCGTCCCGGAGCTGCCGGTCGCCCTCGTCGGCACCGTCCTGCACGGCGACCCGGGCGCGGGGCGGGCGCTGGTGCGCGGCCTGGCCGGGTCGGCCACGCCGTTGCGGACCCGCCCGCTGGGGGACGCCGCCGTCCGCGGGGTCGTCGCCGACCGCCTCGGCCGCGACGGCGAGCCGGAGTTCGTGCAGGCGTGCCGGGACGTCTCCGCGGGCACGCCGTCGGTGCTGCACGCCGTGCTCGACGACGTCGCCGCCACCGGCGGCGGCCCGCTCGCGGTGCACGCCGGCCGGGTGCGGGAGGCACTGCCCGCCGCCCTGCGCGAGCGGTTCGCCCGGTGCCTGCGGGCCCAGGACGACCCGGCCCGCCGGTACCTCGGCGCGCTCGCGGTGCTCGGGACCGACGCCGACCCGGCGATCGTGCAGCGCCTCGCCGACCTGGATCCCCACGGGCTCCGCACGGTGCAGGGACAGCTGGCCGAGCAGGGCCTGCTCAGCGAGGACCACACCGGGTTCGCGCACCCGCTCGTGCGGGAGGTCGCGACCGGACCGGCCGAGCGGGAGCGGCTGCACCTGCGCGCGGCGTGGCTGCTGCACGAGACGGGGCACCACGTCCGGGAGGTGGCCGTGCACCTGCTCGCGGTCGCCGCCCCGCTCGACGACTGGGCCGTCGAGGTCCTGCGGGCCGCCGCCCACCAGGCGACCACGGCGCACCGCCCGGACTCCGCCGACGACCACGACGGCGACCCGGCCGCGGTCCGCTACCTGCGCCGTGCGCTGCTCGACAGCGACGTCACCGGCCACGAGCGCGGTGTCCTGCTGGTCGAGCTGGCCGCGGCGGAGCGGTTCACCGAGCCCGGCACGGCGGTCCGGCACGTGTCGCAGGCGCTGCCGCTGCTGGCGTCGGCGCGGGACCGGGCGACCGCCCTCACCCTGATCGACCCGTCGACGGTCCGGGACGCCACGGACCCGGTCCGCGACGCCGTCCGCGCCGCCGACCGCGACGACCGCGACGTCGGCGGGACCGGTCCCGCCGGCGACGACGGGCGCGCGGTGACGGTGCGGATCCGCGCCCGCGCCCGGCGGCTGGACGAGCAGCGCCCCGAGGGACTGGCCCGCTCGTGCGCGCTGCTCCGCGAGGTGATCGACGCGCCGGACGAGCTCCTGAGCACCTCGGCCGGCCGCGAGCTGGTCGGCGTGCTGCTGCACGCCGCGGCGCTGTCCGGGCGGGTCCCGGCGGCCGACGTCGCCCACCTCGGCGAGCGCCTGCTGCGGATCACCCCGGCCCGCGAGGTCCGGCCACCGCACGGGGTACCGCCCGGCGACGGCCCGCGCGGCCTGCTGGTGCTCGCGCTGGTCGCCGCGGACCGGCCGCGGTCGCTGGGGACCTGGCTCGTGCCCGACCCGGCGTCGCCCGCGGCGGCCACGGCCGACGAGCTCGCGCTGGTGCTCCTCGCGCACGGGCGCCCCGCGGAGGCCGCCGCACTGCCCGGCGGCGTCCTGCGCGAGCGGGTGCCGCCCGCGTCGGCGGCGTTCCACGCCGCGCTGATCGCCGCGGCGATCGAGGCCCGGGTGCCTGCCCTCGGCCCGGAGCCCGCCGGGCGGCCGCCCGGCGGGGGCCTCGTCGCGCACGCCACCCACCAGCTCGTGCGCGCGGCGGGCGCGCTGCTGGGCGAGCAGCGGGACCTGGCGCTGGAGTGCTTCCTCGACTGCGGCCGCCACCTGGAGCACCTCGGCTGGTCCAACCCGGCGCTGTTCCCGTGGCGGAGCTGGGCGGCGCGGCTGCTGCGGCGGCGCGGCGAGACGACGGCGGCACTCGACTGGGCCGACGAGGAGCTCGCGCTGGCCCGGGCCTGGGGAGCGCCGGCCGCGCTCGGGCGTGCCCTGCGGGTACGGGGCTCGCTCGTCGGCGGGTCCGCGGGCGAGGCGCAGCTGCGCGAGGCCGTCGCCGTGCTCGGGGACTCCGCCGACACGGCCGGCCTGGGGCGCGCCGAGATCGCACTGGGGCGGCACCTCGCCGCGGCGGGGGACCCGGCGGGGGAGGACCTGCTGCGCCGGGGCCGCCGTCGCGTCGACGAGGCCGGGACCGGCGACGCCGGTGCGGCGGGGTCGGCGCAGGCCGTGGCACCGGCCGTCGAGATGCCGGTACGGACCGACGGCGCCGACGGCCCGACCGGCTCCGACGGCTCCGACGGCTCGGCCGCGGCGGCGTCCGCGGGCCCTGCCGACGTCCTCACCGATGCGGAGCGGCAGGTCGTGGACCGGGTGGTCGGCGGGGCCACCAACCAGATGATCGCCGAGGAGCTGGGCGTCAGCCGCCGGGCCGTGGAGAAGCGGTTGACGAGCGCCTACCGCAAGCTCGGGGTGAGCGGCCGCACCGCGCTGCCCGGCGCGGGCTGACGGCCTCCTCCGGTGCCGGGTGGTCCCGGCACCGGAGGAGGAGCTCAGCGGGCGGCCCCGGCCCGGCCCGCGGTGGACCCGGCCCAGCTCGCCGGGGACTGGTAGCCGCCGGGCCCGGCCCAGGTCGTGGGACGGCGCCGGGGCGCCTCCGGGGCGCCGTCCGCACGGCCGGCCAGGGCCAGCAGCGCCATTGTCACCGCCGCGACCTCGGCCGGGTCCGGGTGACCGGCGGTGATCCTGATCCGCGGGGCGGCGTCCGTCGCGGCGCTCACGTCGGCGGGTTCCCGTGCTTGCGGACCGGCAGGTCCGTGCGCTTGGCCCGCAGCATCGCGAGCGCGTCGACCAGGGCCGAACGGGTGTCGGCCGGGTCGATGACGTCGTCGACGAGTCCGGCCTCGGCCGCGTAGTACGGGTGCATGAGGTCGTTGCGGTACTGCTTGATCCGCTGGGCGCGGGCGATCTCGGGGTCGGGTGCGGCCGCGATCTCGCGCCGGAACACCACGTTGGCCGCGGCCTCGGCGCCCATGACCGCGATCTCGTTGGTCGGCCAGGCCAGGGACAGGTCCGCGCCGATCGAGCGGGAGTCCATCACGATGTACGCGCCGCCGTAGGCCTTGCGCAGGATGAGCTGCACCCGCGGGACGGTGGCGGCGCAGTAGGCGTAGAGCAGCTTGGCGCCGTGCCGGATGATGCCGCCGTGCTCCTGGTCGCCGCCGGGCAGGAAGCCCGGGACGTCGACGAGCGTCACCAGCGGGATGCTGAAGGAGTCGCAGGTGGAGACGAACCGGGCCGCCTTCTCCGAGGCGTGGATGTCGAGCACCCCGGCCAGCGACGCCGGCTGGTTCGCGACGATCCCGACGGTGTGCCCGTCGAGCCGGGCGAGCCCGCACACGATGTTGGTCGCCCACCCGGCGTGCACCTCGAACAGGTCGCCGTCGTCGACCACCTCGGCGACGACGTCGCGCATGTCGTACGCGCGGGTGGTGTCGGCGGGGACGATGTCGAGCAGCGACGGGGTGGCGCGGTCCGGCGGGTCCGCCGCGGGCGCGACCGGGGGCTGCTCGCGGTTGTTCGACGGCAGCAGCGACACGAGGTGCCGGACGTCGGCGAAGCAGGACTCCTCGTCGTCGTACACGAAGGCGCTGGCCCCGGACTCGGTGCTGTGCACCTCCGCGCCGCCGAGCTCCTCGTGGGTGATGTCCTCGCCGGTCACGGCCGACACCACGTCCGGTCCGGTGATGTACATCTGGGCGATGTCGCGGACCATGAACACGTAGTCGGTCAGGGCGGGGGAGTAGGTCGCACCCCCGGCGCACGGGCCGAGCATCACGCTGATCTGCGGGACGACGCCCGAGGCCCGGACGTTGCGCCGGAAGATCCCGCCGTAGCCGGCCAGTGCGGTGACGCCCTCCTGGATCCGGGCGCCCGCACCGTCGCTCAGGCTGATCAGCGGGGCACCGGCCGACTCGGCCAGGTCCATCACCTTGTGGATCTTGGTCGCGTGCGCCTCGCCGAGCGAGCCGCCGAAGATCCGGAAGTCGTGGGCGTAGACGAACACGGTGCGGCCGTCGATCGTGCCCCAGCCGGTGACGACGCCGTCGGTGTGCGGTCGCCGGTCCTCGAGCCCGAACCCGGTGGCGCGGTGCCTGCGGAACTGCTCGATCTCGCGGAAGCTGCCCTCGTCGAGCAGCATCGCCAGGCGCTCGTGCACCGTGAGCTTGCCGCGGGCGTGCTGCTGTTCGGTCGCCCTGGCGGACGGGCCGGACCGGGCCTGCTCGCGGGCCGCGTGCAACTCGGCCACCCGCGACCGCAGGTCGGCCGTGGTGGTCTGGATGTCGTCGGTGGCGGTCATGTCCTCACCCCTCGCCTCGGGCCGTCGGCGTCACGTCACGTGGTCACTTCACGTGGTCGGGAACGACCTGGGGCGGCCAGGACCCCAGCTCGAAGAAACCCATCGAGTAGGCCTTGGAGATCAGTGCCGGCCGGTTCTTGACCTTCATCTTCCGGAGCAGCGCGGTCACGTGGTACTCCACGCCGCCGCGGCTGAGGAACAGGGTGGAGGCCAGCTGCACGGTGGAGGCTCCGGAGGCGACGCCCTCGAGGATCTTGGCGTCCATGTCCGAGAGCAGCCGGCGCGGCCCGCTCCTGGCCGACGACGGCTCGGCGTCACCGGTGCGGAGCACGGCGACGACACCCTCGACCCGGCCGGCGTTCCGCGCGATCGCGGTCGCCATCAGGTCGCCCTGGAGCGACGAGTCGGGCCCCGCGAGGGCGACCGACCGCTCCTGGAACCGGGGCTGCTGACCGTCCAGCAGCCGCTCCATCTGGTGGCGGACGCGGGTACGGATGCTCGCGTCCAGCAGGTCGCAGAACGCCGACCCGCACACGTCACCGGAGCCGATGTCGCACATCCGGCGGAACATCTCCTGATTCGCCGCGACCACGCGCAGACCCCGGTCGAGCGATACCATGCACGCACTGGTGGATTCCTAGGAAATTCGCTCGTCGGTGGCGCCGTCGTATGGCAGTGCTCGCATGGAATAACTCCCCGAAGTTCAACGGAACGCGCTGTTCCGGGAGCGGACCGGACAGTCGCGGTAGCCGTTCTCGATAACCGATTTCGACCGTATGGAGGACACTCGACGGGGGTCAACGGCTCCCGGACGTAAGCGCTTAACACTGTGGCATCGGAGGTACGGGGGTTCGGTGGGGTGCGGTACGGTGTGTGAGCTGGATCACTACGGTGCGGGGTGCGGACACTGTGGTTCTGCTGGTCGCCACCGTGGTCCGCGTGCGCGCCCGGCGGGTGCGCGAGGTGTGCTGCCGGCGGTCGTGCGGGGCCGCTCCGGCGCTCCGCAGTGCGGGTGCTCAGTGCTGCACGAGACCGGCTTCCTGCAGGTCGGCCAGCCAGTCGTCCATCATGTCCCGCATCCACCAGGGATCGGCGTCCCAGAGCTCGGCGAGGTGCGCGGCCGCGTCGCCGAGGTTCCAGGCGGACCGGCACAGGGCGATCCACATGGCGGTGCCGAGTTCGTCGCACAGCAGCCGGTCGTCGTGCCCCGGGTGCCCCAGCTCCATCCAGCCGGTGTCGAGTGCCCGGACGGTCAGTCCTGGAACCGGTTCCACGTCCATCCCCCTCGGTGCCGGACGGGGTCCGTCCGTGAATCCGCGGCCGGCCGGATCGCCGGTCGGCCGCACTGCCGACATGATGTGTTCACGTTCGCCGTCCTCGATCGTCATCGCGGTGGACTATGCCTTCGGCGAAACCCGGATACCACCAGTATCCACTGCGCGGATCGAACCCGCACTGCCCGGAGCGGACGAAGAACGGGTGTTTTCCCGGTGCGTTCCGTAGTCGGGTGGCGTCCGACCGAGGTGCTCCGTTCCCCACCGGACGGGGGCCGTAAGGTCATGATCGACTTGTTCCCGTCCGTGGTGTCGGAGGTCGCATGAGCGTCGAGGGCGTACCCGAGGGCACCGGCCGCCGCGCGGACCCGGACACCACCCGGGCCCCGGTACGTCGGCGGGGCTGCCGCTGATGCCCCGGCCGGTGCTGGTCGACCGCGACGACGACCTCGGTGCCGTCGACGCGGCGGTCGACCGCGCCGTCGGCGGGTCGGGGAGCCTGCTCGTGTTCACCGGCCCGCTCGGCATCGGGCGCACCGCCCTGCTCGACGAGTGCGCGCGCCGCGGCACCGCCCGCGGGGTGCGGGTGCTGCGTGCCCGCGGCACCGACGACGAGCGCGGCGTCCCCCTGAGCACCGCCCGGCGCCTGCTCGCGGTCGCCCCCACCGACCTGCCCGGACGCGCCGCCCACGGGGACTTCGAGGCCCTGCACGCCGAGCTGGCCGCGCACGCGGCCGACGGGCCGGTGCTGCTGCTCGTCGACGACGCGTCCCGCTGCGACGCGGACTCGCTGCGCTGGTTCGCCTTCCTCGGCCACCGCCTGGCCGGGCTGCGGGTGACGATCGTGCTCACGGCGCTGGACGGCGACGGCGGCCACGACGGCGGCGCCGGACCGGTCCCGGCGGACCTGGTGGGGCAGGCCGGCGCCGTGCGTCCACTGCGCCCGCTCTCGGACGGCGCGGTCGCCGTCGCCGCCCGGGCCGGGCTCGGCCGCGACGCGACGCCGGTCGTCGTCGCCGCGCTGGCCGAGGCGACGGGCGGGAACCCGCTGTTCCTCGCCGCCGTGGTCGAGGAGGTCGCGGCCGGCCCGCACGGCTGCCAGGAGACGCTGGCGCACCGGGTGCGCGAGTGCGCCCCGGCGCGGTTGCGGGACCGGCTCGCCCGCGCCGTGCGGCGGATGCCCGAACCGGAGCGCCGGTACCTGACCGCGGTCGCCGCGGCGGGTGACGTCACCGACGACACGATGCTCGGCCGGCTCGCCGGGCTGGACGCCACCGACACCGCCGCCGCCGGGTCCGTCGCCCGGCGGATGGGGCTCACCGGGCCCGCGGAGCACCGGCTGCGGCACCGCGTCGTCGGCCACGCCCTGGACGTCGTCCAGTCCTCGGGCCAGCGCCGCGACACCCACCTCCGGGCGGCGGAGCTGCTGCGTGACTTCGGCGGGTCCTCCGACCGGGTCGCCCTGCACCTGCTCGCGGTCGGCGGACCGGCGCCGGGCTGGGCGATCGACGCGCTGCGCGAGGCCGCGGGGCCCGCCGCCGGCCGCGGCGAGCCGTGGACCGCGATCCGCTACCTGCGGCACGCGCTGCTCGCCGAGCCGGGCGAGGCCGAGCGGGCCCGCGTGCTCGTCGACCTGGCCGGTCTGGAGCGGTGTCTGGACGCCGGGCTCGCCCTGCGCCGGGTCGTCCAGGCGGTGCCGTTGCTCGGGCCGGTACGTGACCGGGCCGAGGCGCTGTGCCGGGTCACGCCGCTCGCGCTGGAGGGCGCGGCGCCCCCGGTGATCGCGATGCTCCGGGGGGTGGCCGGGGAGCTGGGACGCGCCGTCGCCGGGGACACCGGGGACGCCGCAGGCCGCGAGCTCGCGCTGCGGCTGGAGGCCCGGCTGCACTACGTCGACAAGCACACCCGCGCCGGGCTGTCCGCCGCGGCCGCCCGCCTCGACGAGCTCGAACGGCGTCCCGGTGGGCTACCCCTGGACACCCCGGGCGAGCGTGAGCTCGCCTGCGTCCTGGTCCACTCCGCCGCCGTCGGCGGTCACCGCCCGGCGGCCCGGGTGGCGGCGGTGTGCCGGGCCGTCCTGGCCCGCGAGCCGGCGTCGTCGGAGCACGTGCACAGCACCGTCGGGATGCTGGTGACCTGCCTGTGCATGGCGGACGCGGTCGAGGACCTCCCGGCCTGGCTGTCGGTCGCGGCCGGGCACGCGCGGACCGAGCGGGCCGGCGTCGCCGAGGCCGTGATCCGCGCCGAGCTCGCCGCGGTGCTCCTGTGCTCCGGGCGCCCCGCGGAGGCCGAGGAGGAGGTGCGGCGCTCGGTCGACCTCGTCGACGACCTGGCCGACGACTCCCTGCTGCCCGGCATGGTGCTCGCGCCGGTCCTGACCGCGGTGCACCACCCCTCCGGCGCCGAGCGGGTCCTGGCCCGGTACGGCGCCGCCCCGTCGGTCCCGCCGGGCTTCGGCGCCTGCCTGCAGATGCTGCGGGCCCGCGCCGCGGTCGAGGCCGGCGACGCGGACACCGCTCTGGAGTACTGCCTCGACGCCGGACGCCGGTTCGAGCGGGCCGGCTGGACCGCGACGCCGGTGCCGTGGCGCCCGTGGGCGGTGGAGATCCTCGGCGGGCGTGGCCGGTGGCCGGAGGCCAGGGCGCTCGCCGAGCAGGAGGTGGCCCGCGCCCGGCGCTGGGGGGCACCGACGCAGCTGGGCCGGGCCCTGCGGATGCTCGGGGAGCTGTCCGCTCCCGCCCGTGCCGGCGAGCTCCTCACCGAGGCGGTCACGGTCCTGGACACCGCCGGTGACCGCACCGAGTCCGACCGGGCGGTCCGGGCGGTGGCCGCGCACCGGGACCGGGCCGCCGATCCCGGCACCGGGCCGCTCCCGCGGACGCCCCGCGCCCCGGCGGAACCGCCGCGCGGCGACGCCCCGGCCGGAGCACCGGCGCCGGCGGGCCGCCCCGGCGGCGATGCCCCGCCCGCTCCCGCCCTGACCCGGTCCGAACGGCGGGTCGCGACCCGCGCCGCGCAGGGCCGCACCAACCAGGAGATCGCCGGCGACCTCGCGGTCAGCGTCCGCGCCGTCGAGAAGCACCTGACCGGCGTCTACCGCAAGCTGGGGGTGTCCGGCCGGGCCGCGCTCCGCCGGGTCTGGGAGGGCGGGTCCGATCGCATCGCCTGACCCCGCCGACACCGTCCCGGCCGCGCCGCCGTCCGTCCGCAGCGCGGTCGCGACGCTGCGCGACGAGCCGTCCGGCGTGGTCGCCCTGGCCCGGGCCGCCGCGGTACTCGGCCCGGACACGACCGCCCCCACCCGCGCCCGGGTGGCCGGGCTCGACGACGCCGAGTCCAGCCGCGCCGCCGAACGGCTCGCGGAGCTGGGCGTGCTCGACGGGACCCGGTTCCGGCACGAGCGGGTGCGCGACGCGGTCCTCGCGGACGCCGGCGACGACCGGCTCCGGCAGGTGCACGCCCGCGCCGCCCGGGTGCTCGACTCCGAGGGCGCCCCGCTGGAGCGGGTGGCGGAGCACCACCTCGCGGCCGGTCCGCCGCAGGACGGCGGTGTGGTCGAGCTGCTGCACGTCGCCGCGTCGCGGGCCGAGCAGCGCGGCGACCGCGCACACGCGACCGCCCTGCTGGAGCACGCCCTCACCGGCCCGGTGACCGGACGCCGGCGTGCCGCCCTGCTGGTGGACCTGGGCGTCAGCCGGCGGGTCGTCGCGCCGGCGACGGCGCACGGCCACCTCGTCGACGCACTGGCCCTGCTGCCCTCCGCGCGGGAACGGGCCGAGGTGCTCGCGCACACCGTGCCCCTGCTGTCCGGGACCGATGCCGCGGGCCTGCTCCGGACGCTCGACGACGGCCTGCGGGACCTCGCCGCAGGGACCGTCGGCGCCGGGACGCCGGAGGACCGCGAGCTGCGGCGGCGCCTGGAGGCGCTGCGGCTCTACGCGGCCTCCGAGGACACCGCGCACGTCGGCCGGGTCTGGGACTGGGTGGCGCGGACCGATCCCGGCGCGCTGGGCGCCGGGACCGGCGCCGACGCGCTGCGCGGCGCGCACCTGTTCTTCTCCGCGCTGGGCCTGCACGACGACGCCGCGACGGTCGCCGCCCGGACCGTGGAGGTGCTGCGCGGCGACCTCGACGACAGCGCGTACTTCCAGCCGATCCGGATGGGGGCGCTCGGCCTGCTGTCCTGGACCGAGGCCGACGCCGACCTCGACGCCGTCCACCGTCGTGCCCTCGACGCGGCGCACCGCCGGAACCGCCCCGACGTCGAGGCGTTCCTGCGCGGGGTCCGCTCGCTGCTGCGCCTGCGGTGCGGCCGGGTCCCCGAGGCGCTCGCCGACGCCCGCGCCTCGCTCGACGTCCTCACCGGGGAGGTCAGTGGTGAGGCGCGGTTGATGGTCCTCTACTCGGCGGCGCTCGCGCTGGTCGAGCTCGGCGAACCGGAGGAGGCCGGGCGGCTGCTCAGCTCGGGCGTCCCCGACGGCACGTCCGACCGGACCTGGCGGTGGAGCTGCCTGCTCGACGCCCGTGCCGCCGTCCTGGCGGCGACCGGGCGGACCCGGGAGGCGCTCGCGCTGTCGCTGGAGTCCGGGCGCCGCCTGACGGCCGTCGGGATCGTCAACCCGGCCGCGCTCGACTGGCGGCGGCGGGCCGCCGAGCTGCACCACGACCTCGGTGAGCACGAGGCGGCGCTGGCCGTGGCCGGGGAGCACCTCGCGCTCTGCCGGCGCTGGGGCACCAGCGGGCACGTCGGCGGGGCGCTGCGGGTGCTCGGGGTCGTGCAGGGCGGGGAGCGCGGGCTCGCGACGCTGCGCGTGGCCCGCGCCGAGCTGGCCGCGTCGCCGCGGGTGCTCGACCGGGCGCGGTGCACCGTCGACCTGGGCGCTCTGGTGCGGGAGCACGGCGGCGTGGGGGAGGCGCGGGCCCTGCTGCGGCACGGGCTGGACCTGGCCGACGAGTGCGGGGCGCCGGTGCTCGCCGGCCGTGCCTGCGCGGAGCTGGCCGCCGCCGGTGGCCGGATGCGCCGTTCCGGGCCGTCCCCGCTGACACCGGCCGAGGTCGACGTCGCCCGGCTCGCCGCCGGGGGAGCGACCAACCGGGACATCGCCGGGACGCTCGGCGTCACGCAGCGCGCGGTCGAGGGTCACCTCACCCGGTGCTACCGGAAGCTGGGCATCGGTGGCCGGGCGGAGCTGCCGTCGTCGCCGGCCGACGGGGTCTCCTGACGGTCCGGCGCGTCCGGCGGGCCGGCCCCGGGGGCGCGGCCGGGGAACTCCGCCCCGAGCAGCGCCAGTACGGGGGTCGCCTTGACCGCGGTCTCCTCGAACTCCGCCGCCGGGTCGGACAGCGCGATCACCGCGCCGCCGACGCCGTAGCGGAGCCGGTCCCCGCTCAGGACGGCCGTCCGGATCACGATGCTCAGGTCCACCGTGCCCGTCACCGACAGGTAGCCGACGGCACCCGAGTAGACCCCGCGCGGGCCGGCCTCCAGCCGGTCGAGGATCCGCATCGTGCGGACCTTCGGGGCACCCGTCATGGACCCGCCGGGGAACGCGGCGCGCACCGCGGCGACCGGGCTCGTCCCGGGCCGCAGCCGGGCCCGCACCGTGCTCACCAGCTGGTGGACGGTCGGGTAGGACTCGACGTCGAACACCGGGCCGGCGACGACCGAGCCGACCTCCGCGCAGCGGCCCAGGTCGTGCCGCACCAGGTCGACGATCATCAGGTTCTCGGCCCGGTCCTTCTCCGACGTCGCGAGCTCGGCGCGCAGCCGCGCGTCCTGCGCGGGTGATGCGCCACGCGGCCGGGTCCCCTTGATCGGCTTCGACTCCACGACGCCGTCCCGGCCGATCCGCAGGAACCGCTCCGGGGAGCTGCTCAGCACGGCGGTGCGCCCGAAGTGCAGGAACGACGCGAACGGTGCCCGGTTCGCCCGGCGCAGCCGCCGGTACGCGGACCAGGGGTCCAGCCGCACCCCGGCCTCGACCATGTTGGTCAGGCAGATCTCGTAGGTCTCCCCGTCGAGGATCTCGTCCTGGCAGGCGCGGACCAGGTCGAGGTAGGTCCCGCGGTCGTGCCGCAGCCGGACGGGGGCGGGGTCCGCCACGACGTCCGGGACGGGATCCGGCTCGCGTCCGGCCGCGCCCGCGAGGGTCGCCGCGGCGGCGCCGAGCCATTGCCGGGCGGCGGTGTCGTCGCCGCACTCGGCCAGCGCCAGCAGGTACCCGGAGCCGTCCTCGTGGTCGAGGACGAGGGCGCGGTCGCAGAACACCATCGACGCGTCCGGGTCGGGCGAGCGGTGCACGGCCTCGCCGCCGCACTCGGCCTTCAGCTCGTAGCCGAGGTAGCCGACCCAGCCGGGGGCGAAGTCGAACGGCAGCTCGGGGACCTCCGCCCGGATCCCGGCGAGGTCGCGCTCCAGCCAGTCCAGGAACGGCGACGGGACGACCTCGCGGCCGCTGCGTGTGGTCACCGTGACCGTCCCCGCGTGCACGTCGGCCTCGGCGGTGCGGCCCAGCGGGCCCGACGCGTCACCCATCGCGGACAGCCGGCCGAGCGGTCCGCCGGATCTGCTGCTGTCCAGCCAGAACGGGTGGTGCCCGGTGCGGAACAGCCGGTCGAACGCGACCTCGCCGTCGATCCCGGACGGCACCCGCTCCACGAGGACGCGGAGGCGGCGCGACGGGTCCGGGCCGCCCCGGTCGCCGCGATCGGGCCGACGGTGCCCCGGGGAACCCGGCCCGGCGGGGGCCGCGCCCGGTCCGGGGCCGCCCGCTCCGCCCGGACCGTGGGACCCGGCCGCGGACCCCGTCCGGCCCGTGGCCGCACGATCCGGCGCCGGTGTGCGCCGTGGCCGGTCCGCGCGGTCCGCCCACCGCAGGGTCAGGTCACGGAAGTTCCGCAGCAGCGCCGTCCCGTCGAGGGTGCCGATCGACTCCGGGTGGAACTGCACCCCCCACAGCGGCAGCGTGCGGTGCCGCAGCGCCATCAGCACCCCGTCCGGCGTGCACGCCGTCGCCGCGAGCCCGGCGGGCAGATCCGTGACCGCCAGCGAGTGGTAGCGGACCACCTCGATCGGCGACGGCAGGCCGGCGAACAGCCCGGTCCCGTCGTGGTGGACGGGGGAGCTGCGGCCGTGCCGGGGCTCCGGCGCCCGCCCGACCCGCGCCCCGTGGGTGAGCGCGATCGTCTGGTGCCCCAGGCAGACCCCGAGCACCGGGACCCGGTCCTGGGCGGTGAGCCCGGCGCAGATCCCGACGTCCGCCGGCCGGTGCGGGGTGCCCGGTCCGGGGGAGAGGACGACCTGGTCGAACCCGTCGAGCAGTGCGGGCCGCCACGCCGGGTCGTCGTTGCGGACCACCTCGGGCTCGCACCCGTTCACCCGGCTCAGCTGGTGGAACAGGTTGTAGGTGAACGAGTCGTGGTTGTCGACCAGGAGCGTGCGGATCCCCGCCCCGGGCGACGACGTGTCCCGCGCGGTGCTCACCGGCGCTCCTCTCGATGCGTGCCGGCCGGATCGGCCCGGCGGGTACGGGTCGGTGACGAGTGTGGACGCCGGCCCGCGGACGTCGTCGGTCAGGGCCGGTGCGGTCCGTCACCCCGGACGGGTGTGACACCGTCCCCGCCATGGCCGCACCCTCCGCGGGACACACCCCCGGCACCGACGACGACCGGGTGCTCCGCGCACTGGCGACCACCGGCTACGGGCACTTCACGACGATGCTCGTCACCGACGGCCGGGTCCGCGGCCTCGACCTGCACCTCGACCGGCTGGCCCGGGACTCCCGCGCGTTGTTCGGGACCGTCCCGGACCGCGACGCCGTGTGCGGGCGGATCCGGGCGGTGGCGCCGGGCGACGGCGCCGTCGTCGTCCGGGTGTCGGTCGCCGATCCCGCGCTCGGGCTCGCCACGATCGGTGCGCCTGCCGACCCGCGGATCGCCGTGACCGCCCGGCCCGCACCGCAGGCTGCGCCGCCCCCGCTGCGCGTGCGGACGGTCGGGCACCAGCGGTACCTGCCCGAGGTCAAGAGCGTCGGCCTGTTCCCCACGATGCACCTGCGCCGTCTCGCGAGCCGCGACGGGTTCGACGACGTCCTGCTCACCGACGGGCGCGGCACGGTGCTGGAGGGCAGCACCTGGAACGTCGGGTTCGTGGCGGGGAACCGGGTGGTCTGGGCCGCTGGCCCGGTGCTCGCCGGTGTCACCCGCACCCTGCTGCGGGACGCGCTGCGGGAACCCCCGGCGGAGCTCCCCGGCGTCGACGACCGGGAGGAGACCGTCCGCACGGCGGACCTGCCCCGGTTCGAGGCCGCCTTCGCCACGAACGCGACCGGGATCCGCCCGATCGCCGCGATCGACGACACCCCCTTCCCCGGGACCCACCCCGTCCTGACCGCCCTGACCCACCTGTACACCGCCCTCCCCACCACCCCGATCCCCGCCTGATCACGGATCGGGCAGCGAGGCGGCCGGATCCGGCCGGGTTCCTTCCCGATCCGTGATCACCGGGTAGGTTCCCGGGCATGGGTGGTGCGGCCGGGGGACGGCGCCCCACGCTCGACGACGTCGCCGCCGTCGCCGGGGTGTCGCGCGCGATGGTGTCGATCGTGCTGCGTGGTGCGGCGGGCTCGCGCCCGGCGACCCGGGAGAAGGTGCTCGCGGCGGCCGAGCGCGTCGGGTATCGGCCGGACGCGCGGGCCCGGCTGCTCGCCAGCGGGAGCGCACGGCAGATCGGTGTCGTCCTCGGCCTCTCCGGGCGCTTCCACGCCGAGCTGCTCGACGGCCTCTACCGCGCCGCCGGCGCCGTCGGTCACGAGCTGATCCTGTCCGCGATGACCCCGGAGCGCGACGAGCGAGCCGCGGTCGAGACGCTGCTGGACTTCCGCTGCGAGGCCGCGATCCTCCTCGGTCACGACCTGGACCGGGTGCCGGTGGTGGCCGGCCGGATGCCCGTCACCGTCGTCGGCTGCCGGGTGCCCGACCCGTCGGTGGACGTCGTGCGGACCGCGGACCCGGTGGGCATGCGGCTGCTCGCCGACCACCTCGCCGGGGCCGGGCACACCCGGATCGCGCACGTCGACGGCGGGAGCGGCCCGATCGCGTCGTCGCGCCGGTCGGCCTACCGCACGGCGCTGCGGGAGCGGGGACTGCGCGCCGGGGGCGTCGTCGTGCCCGGCGGCGACAGTCTCGACGCGGGGGTCCGCGCCGCCCGCGCCCTGCTCCGCCTGCCGGAGCTGCCCACCGCCGTGATCGGCTTCAACGACGACGTCGCCGCCGGCCTGGTCGAGGGGCTGCTGGCGCGCGGCGTCCGGGTCCCCGACGACGTGTCCGTCACCGGCTGGGACGACAGCGCGCTCGCCCGGCTGCCCGAGGCCGGCCTCACGACGGTCCGCCAGGACCCGGACGAGCTGGCCCGCCTCGCGGTCGGGCGCAGCGTCGCACGGCTGCGGGGAGAGCGGCCGGAGCCCCGCGAGATCGTCCTGACCCCGGAGCTGGTGGTCCGCGGCTCGACCGCGCACCCGCCGCCGGGTACCTGACCGGTCCGGCGGGAGAGCCCCGCGCGGATCCGTTGACGCCTCGCTTTGAAGCGCTCTAATCTCCTCGTTGGAGCGCTTCAATCGCTCCTCGACGACACGTGCCCGTGGCCGGAGGAGGCTTCCATGACGGCAGTCCAGTACGACCCGTTCGACCCGGACTTCTATCCGGCCGATCCGTTCTCGGTGTACCGGCGGATGCGCGACGAGGCGCCGGTCCACTACAGCGAGCGCTACGGCTGGTACGCGCTGACCCGGTTCGACGACGTGCGCGACGCCATCACCGACGCGGACACCTTCCGCAGCTTCGAGGGCATGGACATCGACGACTCCCGGCTCGAGCACGTCCCGCCGGGCTCGATCGGGTCGATGGACAACCCGCGCCACGACCAGGTCCGCCAGGTCGTGCAGCCGTTCTTCGTGCCGCGCCGGGTCGCCCACCTGGAGGAGGGCGTCCGCGGTGTCGTCCGGGAGCTCGTGTCGTCGTGGGCGGGCCGGGACCGGATCGACATCGGCGAGGAGCTCGCCTGGCCGATGCCGTTCGACGTGTTCTTCCACCTGATGGGGTTCCCCGGCCGGGCCGAGGCGACCGACGCCGACCGGGCCCACCGCGCGCAGCTCGAGCACTGGACGCACGAGCTCAAGGACCGCGTCCCCGGCACCCCGCACCTGGGCCCGAAGGCGAAGGTGGCCACGCCGAAGGTCCAGCAGTACTTCGTCGACGTGCTCGAGTCGCGCCGCCGCCGGGGCCGCGACGACCTCATGACGACGATGGTGCACGCCGAGATCGACGGCGAGCCGTTCGTGCCGGGCGAGATCACCCCGGTCTCCGAGATCAGCGGCCTGATGATGATCCTCTTCCTCGGCGGGGTGGAGTCCACCGCCGGGCTGGTCACCACGATGTTCAAGCTCCTCGCCGAGAACCCGGACCAGCTCGCGCTGCTGCGCTCCGACCCGTCGCTGATCCCGGCCGCGGTCGAGGAGACGATGCGCTGGGCGACCCCGCTGCAGCTCACCGCCCGCACCACCGCGCGCGAGGTGACCCTGCACGACGTCACCCTCCCGGCGGGCTCGCGGGTCGTGCTGGTCCCCGGTGCGGCCAACCGCGACGACCGCCGCTTCCCCGATCCCGACCGGTTCGACATCACCCGCCCGCCCGGCCGGCACGTCGGGTTCGGCGAGGGCGTGCACGGCTGCCTCGGCGCGCCGCTGGCCCGGCTGGAGGCGCGGATCGCCCTGGAGGAGGCGCTGCCCCTGCTCGGGAACTTCGCCCTCGACGGCGAGCCGCGCTTCTACGCCAGCAGCCCGAACATGTACGTCTGGAAGACGATGCCGCTCGCGCTCGACGCGCCGGTGCCGTCCGCGCCGGAACCGTCGCGCCGCCGCCCCGCGCCGCGGGCCGAGCCCGAGATCGAGGCGACGGTCGTCGCCAAGGAGACCGTGTCCGACGGCGTCGTGACCCTGACCCTGCGGGCCGCCGACGGTGCGCCGCTGCCCGGGTGGGCGCCGGGCGCGCACGCCGACCTCGTCTGCGGCGGGGCGCAGGCCCGGCAGTACTCGCTGTGCGGCGACCCGGCCGACACCGGTACCTGGCGGCTCGGCGTGCTCCGCGAGGCGGACGGGCGTGGCACCTCCCGGCACGTGCACGACACCCTCGCCGCGGGCGACACCGTGCGGCTGCGCGGGCCCCGCAACAACTTCCCGCTGGCCTGCTCGCGCCGCTACCTGTTCGTCGCGGGCGGCATCGGGATCACCGCCGTCCTGCCGATGATCGCCGCCGTGGACGCGCTCGGCGCGGACTGGCACCTCGTCTACGGCGGGCGGCGGCGGGCGTCGATGGCGTTCCTCGACGAGCTCGCCCGCTACGGCGACCGGGTCTCGGTCGTCCCGCAGGACGAGGCCGGATTGCTCGACCTGGACACGCTGCTGGGCACGCCGCGCGACGACACGCTCGTCTACTGCTGCGGGCCGGAGCCGCTGCTCGCGGCGGTGGAGCAGCGGTGCGCGGGCTGGCCGGACGGCGCGCTGCACGTCGAACGGTTCAGCCCGAAGCCGCAGGCCGGACCGCGGCGCAGCACGGCGTTCGAGGTGGAGCTGGTCCGGACCGGGGTGACCCTGACCGTGCCGCCGGAACGGTCGGTGCTCGACGTCGTCGAGTCCGCGGGCGCGACGGTGCTCTCGTCGTGTGCGGAGGGCACCTGCGGCACCTGCGAGACCCCGGTGCTCGCCGGCGAGGTCGACCACCGTGACTCGGTCCTCGACGACGGGGAGCGGGCCCGCGGCGACTGCATGATGATCTGCGTGTCCCGGTCCTGCTCGGACCGGCTGGTGCTGGACCTGTGACGCGACGGCGCCGCCGGTCGCCGGGGGACCGGCGGCGCCCCGCGGGGAGCGGGTCAGTGCTCGACGTCGATCCAGGCGCGTTCGTCGACCGACCGTGCGACGGCGTCGAGCACCCGGGCCGCGGCCAGGGCGTCGTCGATGGTGGCGCCGCCGCTGCGCCCCTCGGCGATGCCGGCCAGGAACGCCGCGCACTCCGACACCTTGAGGTCGTCGAAGCCGGTCGGGTTGCCCGCGCCCGGCTGGAACAGCGCGAAGTCGCCGTCGCCGGGAGCGGCGGCCCAGGTGGTCGCCGGCTGGTCGACGTAGCGGTCCCCGGCCGCGACGACGAGCTCGCCCGGCCGCCGGAAGTCGAACGAGAGGAGGCCCCGCGTCCCGTGGATCTCGAACCCGTAGTCGTTCTGGTCGCCGGCGGCGACCCGGCTGGCCTCCAGCGTGACGATCGACCCGGCCCCGGTCCGGCCGAGGACCGAGACGAAGTCCAGGTTCTCCACCTCACCCGTGGGGGAGTCCGCGTCGCCCCGGACGTACTGGCTCGCCCCCGCCCCGGCGAGCGGGCGCCGCGGGACGAACCGCTCACCGTCGGCGACGACCGTGGTGAGGTCGCCGACCAGGAACCGGACCAGGTCGGCGCCGTGCACGGCGAGGTCGTTGAGCACGCCGGAGCCGCCGTGCTCCCGGGTGAACCGCCAGCTCAGCACGCCGTACGGGTCGGCGGCGAAGTCGGTGAGCAGCCGGAACCGGGCGTGCGTGAGCGTGCCGAGGGTGCCCTCGTCGATGACCCGCTTCGCGCGGGCGACGGCCGGGACCATCCGGTAGTTGAAGCCGACGGTCGCGCACACCCCGGCCCGGTGCACCGCGTCGGCGACGGCGGCGGTGTCCGCCGTGGACAGCCCGACCGGCTTCTCGATCCAGAGGTGCTTGCCGGCCTCGGCGACGGCGACACCGATCTCCCGGTGCCTGCTGTTCGGCGCCGCGCAGCTGACGGCCTCGACCTCCGGGTCGGCGACCAGGTCCTCCCAGCGGGCGTGCCCGCGGGCGAAGCCGTAGCGCGCCCGGTGGTCGGCCACGGCCGCCGCCGCGGGATCGGCCACCGCGACCGGACGGGGACGCCGCGCGAGGTCCGGGACGTGGTGCGGGACCCGGGCGTACGCGCGGGCGTGCAGGTGGCCCATCCAGCCGGCGCCGACGACGCCGATCCCGATCTCGTCGCCCACGGCTCAGCCCTCCGGCTTCACGGCGACGACGGGGACCGGGCTCTCCAGCAGCAGCCGCTGCGAGATGCTGCCGAGCAGCGCCTTGCTCAGGCGGTTGCGGCGGCGCAGCCCGATGACGAGGCGCTGCACGTCGCCGCGCTCGTCGATCTCGTCGAGGACGGCGTCGGCGGGGTCGCGGTCCCCGGGGCCGCGGCGCTCCAGGACGGTGACGCCCGGCCCGGCGTCGGAGATCGGCTCCAGGGTCAGGTTCAGCAGCACCAGCGCGGTGCCGAGCAGTTCGGCCTCGGTGGCACCGGCCGTCCGGGCCGCCCGGCCCTCGGCCCCGGCGCTCACGGCGACGAGCACGCTCATGGTCTCTCCCTCCTCGTACGGGGATGCTCAGGCGTAGCGGGAGCGGAACTCGGCCTCGAGCTGCTCCAGGGTGCGGCCCCGGGTCTCCGGGACCGTGCGGACGGTGAAGACGATCGCGGCGACGCCGAGCGCCGCGAACAGGAAGAACGAGTTGGCGATGCCGATGGCCTCGACGACCGGCGGGAACAGCAGCGCCACCAGGGCGTTCGCGATCCAGAGCACGAACACGCTGATGCCGATCGCGAGGCTGCGGATCTTCAGCGGGTAGATCTCGGACAGGATCAGCCAGACCAGCGGCCCGATCGTGCCCTGCATGCAGAACACGAACGCCACGACGAACACCAGGATGAACCAGGCCTTCGCCGGCCCGTCGGGCAGCAGCAGCGCCGAGAGCCCGACCAGGACGTGGAACGTCGTGGTCAGCACGAACCCGCCGACGAGCATCCGCCTGCGGCCGATCTTGTTGATCAGCAGGATGCCGACGGTGATGCCCAGGACCGAGAACAGCCCGTTGAGGGTGTTGGCCAGGATCGCGGCGTTGGCCGAGAAACCCGCGTCGGCGAGCAGCTGGGTGCCGTAGTACATGATCGAGTTGATACCGGTGGCCTGCTGGAAGACGCCCAGCCCGGCGCCGATGAGGATGAGCCTGCGGATCCAGCGCACACCGAGATCGGTGGCGCCGCCGGTGCGGGCGGTCGTCTCCTCCTCGGCGAGCCGGTGCACCTCCGCCATCTCGGCCTCGGCCCGCTCGGTGCTGCGCACCTGCCTGAGGACGGCGAGCGCCTCGTCCACACGGCCCTGCGCGACCAGCCAGCGCGGGCTCTCCGGCATCCGCAGCATCCCGACGAACAGCACGATCGCGGGGGCGACGGCGACGAGCAGCATGACCCGCCAGATCCAGTCGATCTCGCCCCACACGTTGTAGATCAGGGCGTTGACCACGAACGCGGCGAACTGGCCGGAGACGATCATGACCTCGTTCCGGGTGACCAGGCCGCCGCGCCGCTCCACCGGGGCGATCTCGGCCAGGTAGACGGGGACGGTCGCCGACGCGCCACCGACGGCCAGGCCCAGGATCAGCCGGAACAGGGCGAGGACCTGCCAGTTCGGGGCGAGGACGCACCCGATCGTCCCGATCATGAACACGACGGCGAGCAGCAGGATGTTGTGCCGCCGGCCGTGCCGGTCGGACAGCATCCCGCCGAACAGGGCGCCGAACGCCGCACCGAAGATCAGGATGCTGACGACGAAGCCCTCGGTGAGCGGGGTCAGGCCCAGATCGCGGGTGAGCGGCTCCAGCGCTCCGTTGATGACGCCGGTGTCGTAGCCGAACAGCAGCCCGCCGAACGTGGCGATGACGGTGATCAGGCCGAGGCGTGCCGAGTGCGGCCCGCGGACGTCCGGGGGCAGACCGGCGGGAGTGTTCGTCGCGCCGTGAGCGCTCATGGTTCCTCCACATCGAGGCGCGGCGGACGAGGACAGGGGTGACCGCCGGGCGGCCGGCCGCGAGCGGGGCCCGGTGGGATCGACGGGGGACCGGGTGGCCGCCGTCCACCGGCGGCCACCCGGGGCGGGATCAGGTGTTGGTGGGGAAGCCCAGGTTCACACCGGCGTGGCCGGGGTCGAGCCAGCGGGTGGTGACGACCTTGCCGCGGGTGAAGAAGTGGACGCCCTCGGTGCCGTGGGCGTGGGTGTCGCCGAACAGCGAGTTCTTCCAGCCGCCGAAGCTGTAGTAGGCCATCGGCACGGGGACGGGCACGTTGATGCCGATCATGCCGACCTCGACCTCGTTCTGGAAGCGGCGGGCGGCGCCGCCGTCGTTGGTGAACAGGGCGGTGCCGTTGCCGTAGGGGTTGGCGTTGACCAGGTCGACGGCCTCGGCGTAGGTGCCGACCCGGATCACCGACAGGACGGGGCCGAAGATCTCGTCGCCGTAGATGCTCGACTCGGTGGAGACGTGGTCGAACAGGGTGGGGCCGACGAAGAAGCCGCCGTCGGTGCCGGGGGCGGCGTCGGCGTCGAACTCGCCCGTCCGGCCGTCGACGACGAGGGTGGCACCGGAGGCGACGCCGGCGTCGATGTAGCCGGTGACGCGTTCCTGGGCGGCGCGGGTGACGAGCGGTCCCATGTCGCTGGCACGGCGGCCGTCGCCGGTGCGCAGTGCCTCGGCCCGGTCGGCGATCTTGCCGACGAGGGTGTCGGCGATGTCGCCGACGGCGACCAGTGCGGAGACGGCCATGCAGCGCTCGCCGGCGGAGCCGAACCCGGCGTTGATCGCCTGGTCGGCGGCGAGGTCGAGGTCGGCGTCGGGCAGGACGACCATGTGGTTCTTCGCGCCGCCGAGTGCCTGGACGCGCTTGCCGTGCGCGGTGCCGGTCTCGTAGACGTAGCGGGCGATCGGGGTGGACCCGACGAACGAGATCGACTTGACGTCCGGGCTGGTGAGCAGGGTGTCGACGGCGGTCTTGTCGCCGCCGACGACGTTGAACACGCCGTCGGGCAGGCCGGCCTCGCGCCAGAGCTCGGCGATCCACAGGGCGGCGGAGGGGACCTTCTCCGACGGCTTGAGGACCACGGTGTTGCCCGCGGCGATCGCGACGGGGAAGAACCACATCGGGACCATCGCGGGGAAGTTGAACGGGCTGATGATCCCGACGACGCCGAGCGGCTGGCGCACGGAGTGGACGTCGACGCCGGTGGAGGCGTTCTCGGTGGCCGAGCCCTTGAGCAGGTGCGGCATGCCGCAGGCGAACTCGACGACCTCCTGGCCGCGGGCGACCTCGCCCGCGGCGTCGGAGGCGACCTTGCCGTGCTCGGCGGTGATCAGCGCGGCCAGCTCCGGGGCGCGGGCGTTGAGCAGCTCGCGGAACCGGAACAGGATCTGGGTGCGGCGGGTGAGGCTGGTGTCGCGCCAGCCCGGGAACGCGGCCTTCGCGGTGGCGATCACCGCGGCGGTCTCGTCGGCCGAGGCGAGGGGCAGGTGTGCGGTGACCGCGCCGGTGGCCGGGTCGGTCACGTCGGAGAACCGCCCGGAGGTGCCCTCGACGCGCTTCCCGCCGGCCCAGTGGTGCAGCGTCGGGACGTCGGTCTTCGGGAGCGTGCTCGTCATGATCCTCTTCTTCCTCAGGAGCTGCTGGGGCGCAGGTACGGGCGCTGGGTGGCCTTGTGCCCGTCGTAGACCGTGCGGGCGGACCGTGTCGAGTCGAGCTCGCTGACCTCGGACACCGGGACGTCCCACCAGGACGCCGAGTCCGGGGCGCCGATCAGCGGGTCGGTCTCGACGTGGATCACGGTGCTGTCGTCGGCGGCCTTGGCGGCCTTGATCGCGTCGGCGAACTCGGCCGGGGTGTGCGTGCGGATCACCCGCAGCCCGAAGCTCTCGGCGTTGGCGGCGAGGTCCAGCGGGAGCCGGTCGCCGTCGAGCCGTCCGGAGCCGGCCGAGCGGTAGCGGTAGCGGGTGCCGAACCGCTGCGAGCCGAGCTCCTCGGACAGCGCGCCGATGGAGGCGAAGCCGTGGTTCTGCACCAGCACGGTGATCACCTTGATGCCCTCCTGCACGGCCGTGGCGAGCTCGGTGGCCATCATGAGGTACGAGCCGTCGCCGACCATGACGAACACGTCGCGGTCCGGGCAGGCGAGCGCGACGCCGAGGCCGCCCGCGACCTCGTAGCCCATGCAGGAGTAGCCGTACTCGACGTGGTAGCCCTTCGCGTCCCGGGTCTGCCACAGCTTGTGCAGGTCACCGGGCATCGACCCGGCTGCGCACACGACGACGTCGCGCGGGTCGGACAGGTCGTTCACCAGGCCGATGACCTCGTTCTGGGTCAGCAGGCCGCCGGTGCCGCGCGCGGGTACCGCGGGGTGGAACGCGGCGTCGACGGTGGCGGCCCACTCGGCGTCGAGCCGGGTGTACTCCGCGGCGTAGCCGTCGGCGACGCGGTGGCCGTCGAGCCGGGCGGTGAGCTCGGTGAGCGTCTCGCGGGCGTCGGCGACGACCGAGACCCCGGAGTGCTTCACCGCGTCGATCGGCGCGACGTTGACGTTGACGAACCGCACGTCCGGGTTCCGGAACGCGGTGCGGCTGGCGGTGGTGAAGTCGGAGTAGCGGGTGCCGATCCCGATCACCACGTCGGCGTCGGCGGCGATCGCGTTCGCCGCGGTGGTGCCGGTGGACCCGATGGCGCCGAGGCACTGCGGGTGGTCCCACACGAGTGTGCCCTTGCCCGCCTGGCTCTGCCCGGCCGGGATCCCGGTCGCGGCGCAGAACGCGGCCAGGGCGTCGGCGGCGGCGGAGTAGTGCACCCCGCCCCCGGCGACGACGAGCGGCCGCCGCGCGCCGCGGATGATCTCCGCGGCCTGGTCGACGGCCCACGACTCGGGCCGGGGGCGGGCGACGTGCCAGGTGCGCTCGGCGAACAGTTCGACCGGCCAGTCGTGGGCCTGGGCCTGCACGTCCTGCGGGAAGCAGACGGTGACGGCCCCGGTGGCGGCCGGGTCGGTGAGCACCCGCATCGCCGACAGCAGTGCGGCCGGCAGCTGCTCGGGGCGCCACACCCGGTCGAAGTACGCCGAGACCGGCCGGAACGCGTCGTTCACGGTGACGTCGCCGGCGTCGGGGCGTTCCAGCTCCTGCAGCAGCGGCGACGCGGCGCGGTCGGCGAAGGTGTCGGCGGGCAGCAGCAGCACGGGCAGCCGGTTGATCGTCGCCAGCGCGGCACCGGTGACCATGTTGGTCGCGCCCGGCCCGACGCTGGAGGACACCGCCCAGGTCCGCAGCCGGTCGTTCGCCCGGGCGTAGGCGACGGCGGTGTGCACCATCGCCTGCTCGTTGCGGCCCAGCACGTAGGGCAGCAGGTCCGGGTCGTGCAGCTCGGCCTGCAGCAGCGCCTGGCCGAGGCCCGCGACGTTGCCGTGGCCGAAGATGCCGAAGCAGCCCTCGAACAGCTTCTGCCGCATGCCGTCGCGCTCGCCGTACTGCGCGCCCAGGAACCGCACGGTCGCCTGGGCGACGGTGAGCCGGATCGTCTCGGGCATGGTCACTGGCCTCCGGTGAGCCGGGTGTCGATCTCCTGGTCCGCCCACGTGTCGCGGACCCAGGCCTGGTCGGGATGGTCGCTGATCCGCCAGGCCCGTTCCTCGCCCGGGCCCGCCATCACGTTGAGGTAGTACATGTCGTGCCCGGGAGCGGCGGCGCACGGGCCGTGCCAGCCCCACGGGACGAGCACGGTGTCCCGGTCGCGCACCTCGACGAGGACGTCGATGTCGTTCCCGGGGGAGCTGGAGGTGCGGTGGAAGCCGAGGCCCGGCTGCCCGGCGGGGCCGGGGGCGATCTCGAAGTAGTAGATCTCCTCCAGCTCGCACTCGTGCGGACCGGCCTCGTCGTGCTTGTGCGCGGGGTAGCTCGACCAGTTCCCGCCCGGGGTCACCACCTCGACGCAGATCGCCGACGCGGCCTCGAACACCCCGGCGGCGCCGAAGTTGCGCACCTGCCGCGACGACTGCCCGGCCCCGCGCAGCTCCACCGGGACGTCGGACCGGGGGCCGTGGCGGAACGGCAGCTCCCGCTCGGTGCGCGCCCCGCAGAGGGCGAACCGGCCGCCGGCCTCCGAGGTCACGGAGACCGCGGACCGGACCGGGAGGTAGGCGAAGTCGGTCGGGCCCTCGAACACACCGGCCCGCCCGGCCAGCACGATGGACTCCGCGCCGCGGGTGACCGTCGCCGAGCCGGACAGCGGGACGAGGAACATCTCCTCGCCCGCGGTGTCCACGGTGCGCGATCCGCCCGCGGGCAGGGCCAGGATCCGCAGGCTGGAGTGCTCCCAGCCCGCCGTCCCCTGGGTGACCTCCAGCTCGTAGCCGTCGGCCGGGGCGGATCCCGCCGGGATCACGTACTCGTCGTTCCCCTTCACGCGGCCCGCACCTCCTGCGGCCGCACGAGCGAGACGGCGGTGTCGACGGCCGCGCCGACGTCACCGTCCTCCGGGTACAGCAGGGCCCGCCCGACGATCAGGCCGCGCACCGACGGCAGCTCCAGCGCCGCCTTCCAGGACGCGTAGGTCTCGTCCGGGCTGGTCGTCGGGTCACCGCCGAGCAGCAGCGTCGGCAGCGTCGTCGCCTCCATCACCCGCTCCATCTCGTCGACGACGGGCAGCTTCATCCAGGTGTAGGCGCTGGAGGCGCCGAGGCCCTGGGCGACGTGCACGGACCGGATGACGGCCTCGGGGGACAGGTCGTTGACCACGTGCCCGTCGACGCGCCGGGACCAGAACGGCTCGACCATCGCGACGAGCGCGGCCCGGTTGGCCTCGGTGACCACCTGCGCGCAGGTCTCCAGCGTGGCGACCGACGCGGGGTCGGCCGGGTCGATGCGGGTGAGCATCTTGATGGCCTCGAACCCGGCGTCGACGGTGCCGCGCACGTCGTAGCCGGTCAGCCGGTCGTCCAGCTCGAACACCGAGCCCTGCAGCCCGCCCCGGTTCATGGACGAGACGACGACCTTGCCCTCCAGCGCGCCGAGCAGCAGGAGGTCCTCGAGGACGTCGGCGGTGCCGAGCACCCCGTCGACCCCGGGACGGCGCAGCGCGGTGACCAGGCGGTCGAGCAGCTCGGGGCGGCTGGCCATGGCGTCGGCGCGGCCACGGGCGGACAGCGCCCCGCGGGCCGGGTGGTCCGCGGCGACGATCATCAGCCGGCCGTCGGCGGGGACGAACGGGCGCCGCCGCCGCGACGCCAGCAGCGCCGGGATGCGCTCGGGGGCGAGGGCGCGGATCTCGCGGACCTCGTCGTAGTTCCGCGCGAAGTTCACGCTGTCTCCTCGGAGGTCGTGGCGGCGTTCGGGTCGCCGCCCGACAGCAGGACGTCGATCTCGGCGTCGGTGGGCATGGCGGTGGAGCACTCCAGGCGGGAGGCGACGATCGCGCCCGCGGCGTTGGCCCGGCGCAGCACCTCGTCCAGGGGCCACCCCGCGAGCAGGCCGTGGGCCAGCGACCCGCCGAAGCTGTCACCGGCACCGAGGCCGTTGTAGGGGGTGATGTCGATCGGCGGGGACACCACGCGCTCGGAGCGGGACTTCGCGAGCACGCCCTTCGGGCCCTGCTTGACGACCGCGAGCTCCACCCCGGCGCCGAGCAGGGCGTCGGCGGCGCGTTCCGGGTCGGTCTCGCCGACCGCGACCTCGCACTCCTCGCGGTTGCCGACGGCGACGGTGACCTGCCCGAGCACCTTCTGGACCTGCTCGGTCGCGGCGGCGGGGGACTCCCAGAACATCGGGCGGTAGTCGAGGTCCAGCACCGTCGGACGACCGGCCCGGGCCGCGAGGGCCTCGTGGTGCGCCGAGCGCGACGGCTCCTCCGACAGCCCGGACACCGACAGCCAGAACAGGCCCGCCCCGGCGATCGCGTCCCGGTCCAGGTCCGACGGCGCGACCTGCAGGTCCGGCGCGGTCGGCTTCCGGTAGAAGTACAGCGGGAAGTCGTCCGGCGGGAAGATCTCGCAGAAGGTCACCGGCGTCGGGTACTCGGTGTTCGTGACGACGTGCCGGTCGTCGACGCCGAGCCGGCGCAGCTCGCGGCGCACGTAGCGGCCGAACGGGTCGTCGCCGACCCCGGTCACGATGGCGGCGCGGCGCCCCAGCCGGGCGGCGGCGACGGCGACGTTCGCGGTGGTCCCGCCGAGGAACTTCCCGAACGAGGTGACGTCCTCCAGCCCGACGCCGACCTGCAACGGATAGATGTCCACCCCGGCGCGGCCGAAGGTGAGGATCTCAGCGGGGGCGTTCATGGGTCCTCGGCGACCTCTCGTGTGTGCGGCGGTGACGATGACGACGGTAGGCCGTGGTCACCTCCGTGGTCAATAGTTTGTACAGACATAAGGACAACATGACGTCGCGCGGTAGGGTGGGGGACATGGCCACCCGCTCCGACGCCGTGCAGATCGACGTCCGGCTGGACCGCTCCAGCCCGGTGCCGCTCTACCACCAGCTCGCGCAGGCGATCGAGACGGCGATCGACCGCGGTGCGCTGCAGCCGGGGGACCGGCTGGAGAACGAGATCACCCTGACCGAGCGCCTCGGGCTCGCCCGCCCGACCGCGCGCCAGGCGATCCAGGAGCTCGTGCGCAAGGGTCTGCTGGTGCGCCGCCGCGGCCTCGGCACCCAGGTCGTGCGCCCGGCGATCCACCGCGACGTGCGCCTGACCAGCCTCTACGAGGACCTGACGGACGCCGGGCGCGCACCGGAGACCCGGCTGCTCGCCCACGAGGCCGTCACGCCGGCGACCTCCGGGGTGCCCGCGCTGCGGGACCTCCTCCCGGCCGACGAGCCGCTGCAGATGCTGCGGCGGCTCCGCCGCGCCGACGGCGAACCGCTGTCGATCATGACGAACTACCTGCCCGCGCGGTTCGACCTCGACGACGACGTGCTCGCCGAGCGTGGCCTGTACGCGCTGCTGCGGGAGCAGGGTGCGCAGATCGCGATCGCCCACCAGACCATCGGTGCCCGGCTCGCGCACGACGACGAGGCCGCGCTGCTCGAACGTCCGGCGCCGCTGGCCTGCGTCACGGCCGAGCTGACCGTCTACGACGACGCCGGCGCCCTCGTCGAGCTGGGCCGCCACCTCTACCGCGCGGACCGCTACACCGTGCAGACCTCGCTGGTGGTCTGACCCCGGACACGGCTCCGCCCCGGGCCGTCACCGACGACCCGGGGCGGAGGAGTGCGGCGCGGTCGCTACCGGGCCAGCGCCTTCAGCAGGTTCTGCACGCTCGTGTGCACGTCGGCCGCGGGGCCCGCACCGGAGGGCGGGCCGTGCAGGATCGTGTCCTGCTCCAGCACGTGCCAGCCGTCGTAACCGTGGGCGGACAGGTGCGACAGCACGCCGTCGAGATCGACGTCGCCCTCGCCGAGCGGCCGGTACATCCCCCTGCCGACGGCGTCGGTGTAGGTCAGCCGTCCGTCCTGCACCTGCCGCGCCAGCCCGAGGTCGACGTCCTTGAGGTGGGTGTGCGCGATCCGTTCCGGCGCCTGCCGGGTCAGCGCCGCCGGGTCGGTGCCGCCGATCAGCAGGTGCCCGGTGTCCAGGCACAGCCGGATCGACGAGCCCTCCAGCACGCGCGCCACGTCGTCGCCGGTCTCCACCATCGTCCCGACGTGCGGGTGCAGGACCGCGGTCACGCCGCGGGTCGCCGCGTACCCGGTGATGCGGTCCAGGTTCGACAGCAGCAGGGCCCATCCGGCACCGTCCAGCTCGGGGCGGGAGTCGTAGCCGGTGCCGCCCGAGTCGGCGGACAGCACCAGCGTCGCGGCGCCCGCGGCGTCGTAGCCGGCGAGCAGCTCCTCGACGCCCGGCAGCGGGTCGTGACCGGGGACGTGCAGCAGGGTCGGGGTGAACCCGCCGACCGCCTGCAGGCCGTACCCGTCGAGGGTGGCGGCCTTCTCGGCGGGCGCGTCCGGCAGGAAGCCGTCCGGGCCGAACTCGGTGGCCGACAGGCCGACCTCGCGCATCTCGGCGAGCACCCGCGACGGTGCGAGCTGGTGACCCCAGCCGGGCACCTCGCACACGCCCCAGGAGATGGGGGCTCCGGCGATCCGCCCGCTCATCGGACGACCTCCTCGACCCGCACCGGGCGGCGGGACGTGAGCGACAGGGTGGCGGCCTCGGCGATCCAGCCGGCGGCCATGGCGTCGGCGACCGTGCACGGCGAGGGCCGGGTACCCGCGACCAGCTCGGTGAACGCGGTCAGCTCGGCCCGGAACGCGGGTGCGAGCCGGTCCATGAAGAACCCGTGCGGGGTGCCGCCGGGGAACGTGACGCCCGGCTCCACCGAGCGCAGCGGCAGCCCGGCGTCGAGGCCGACGGCGACCGAGTCGGCGTCGCCGTGCAGCTCCAGGCGCACGTCGTAGCCGCGCGGGTTGTACCGGGAGTTGGACACGACGGCGGCCGAGCCGTCGTCCAGGGTCAGGATCGCCTGGGACGTCGACACGTCCCCGGTCTCGGCGAACACCGGGTCGCCGTGCGCGTCGCCGGTGGCGTAGACCTCGACGACCTCGCGGCCGGTGACCCAGCGGACCGCGTCGAAGTCGTGCACCGAGCAGTCCCGGAAGATCCCGCCGGAGATCCGCACGTAGTCGGTGGGCGGCGGGGCGGGGTCCAGCGTGGTGGCGCGCACCGTGTGCACCCGGCCCAGTTCTCCGGCGGCGACGGCGGCGCGGGCGGCCGCGTAGCCGTCGTCGAACCGGCGGGGGTAGCCGATCTGCACCCGCTCGTCGCGGCCGGTCAGCTTCGCCGCGACGTCGACGGCGTCGTCGATCCGCCCGGCGACCGGCTTCTCGCAGAACACCGGCAGCCCGGCGTCGACGGCGGCCAGCAGCAGCTCCGGGTGCGCCGGGGTGGCGGCCGCGATGACGACACCGTCCACCCCGGACGCGAGCAGCTCGTCCGGCGAGCTCACGGCGGTGGCGCCGGCCTCGGCCGCGACCGCGGCGGTGACGTCGGGCCGGGCGTCGGTGACGACGAGCTCGCCGACGGCGTCGAGCCCGGCCAGCGTCCGCGCGTGGAACGCGCCGATCCGGCCCAGGCCGATGAGTCCGATCCTCATGGGTGATCCCTCGTGTTCAGTCGTGGGCGCCGACGACGTTCTGGTCCCAGTCCATGACGGACCCGGTGACGATGCCGGAGCGGTCGGAGAGCAGGAAGACGACGGCCTCGGCCGCGTCCCGGGCGGTGGCCAGCCGCCCCATCGGCAGGCGCTCGCCGGCGCGCTCGCGCCAGTCGTCGCCCGCACCGTGGAAGCGGCGCTGGGTCGCGTCCTCGCCCTCGGTGTCGGTCCAGCCGATGTTGAGGCCGTTGATCCGGACCCGGTCGAACCGGTGCGCGTGCGCGGCGTTGCGGACCAGGCCGGCGAGCCCGGCCTTCGCCGCGACGTAGGGGGCGAGCACCGGGGCCCCGCCGTGCGCCGCCTCGGAGACGACGTTCACCACGGTCCCCGGCTCGCCGCGGCTCACCATGTCGGCGACGGCCGCCTGCATCAGGAAGAAGGGCCCGCGCAGGTTGACCGCGACGTGCCGGTCGAACAGCTCCGGTGTGGTGTCGAGCAGGGTGCCGCGGTCGGTCAGGCCCGCCGCGTTGACCAGGCAGTCGACCCGTCCGTACCCGGCGACGACGGCGGCCACCGCGTCCCGGCAGGCGTCCGGGTCGGCGACGTCGCACGGCACGAACAGTGCCCGGACGCCCTGCTCGGCCAGCTCGGCGACGAGCTTCTCGCCCGGCTCCCGGCGCCGCCCGGTGACGGCGACGGCCGCCGCGCCCTCCCGGGCCGCGGTGCGGGCACAGGCGGCGCCGACACCGGCCGTGCCGCCGCTGACCAGCACGACCCTGCCGTCGAGCAGCCCCGCGTCGCTCATGCGGGCACCCCGCGGCGGCGTGCGGTCTGGCCGGCGAGGACGTCGTCGAGCCGGTCGGCGTCCCAGCCCTCGCGGACCGCGCGCAGCAGCACCGCGGCCGGGGACGGCGGGGCGAGCCCGTCGACCGGCGGATCGGCGTCGAGGTCGGTCGGGAAGGCGTAGCCCTCCGCGGCGGCGGACACGGCGTGCGCGACCAGCTCGTCGGGCGCCCCGCCGGTGTGCATCCGCCGCAGGGCGGGGAACACGGCGCGGGCCATCGCGGCCCGGTCGGCGCTCTCCATCGCCCGGCCGAACGCCGACGACACCTGCAGCAGGTTCGCCATCCGGCGGACGCCGGCGGACCGGTTGTGCCCGGCCCCGTGGATCAGCGCCGGGTTGAAGAACACCGCGTCGCCCGCGGCGAGGGGCAGCTGCACGTGGGCGTCCGCGAAGTACTCCCGGAACTCGGGACGGCCGGCGACCAGGTAGCCGTGCGGGTAGGTCTGCGAGCCGGGCAGGTACATCGTCGGCCCGGACTCGACGGGCATGTCGCAGTGCGCGACGGCGCCCTGCAGGGTCAGCGCGGGGGAGAGGCGGTGGACGTGCGCCGGGTAGCGGGCCGCGCCGGCCGCGTCCATGAAACCGAGGTGGTAGTCGCGGTGCGGGTTCTGCGCGGCACCGCCCGGGTTCACCACGTTGACCTGCGACGTCACCTGGTAGCCCGGGCCGAGCCAGGCCTCGCACACCAGCGCGGTGAGCGGGTTGGCGTAGTACGCGGTGAACACCTCGGGGGCGCGCAGCGCGAGCTTCTCGACGGCGTTCCAGATCCGGTCGTTCGCCCCGGGCTTCGCGAAGTGGTCGCCCGCGACCGCGCCGGAGGCGCGCTGCTCCGCGATCATCGCGTCGAACGCGGACGTCGCCGGGCCCAGCTCGGCCGCGGCGAACGCACCGGTGAACACGGCGATGCCGGGCCCGTCGAGCAGGGTGTGCACCAGCTCGGCCTGCACGGCGCGCCGTCCCTCGGGCGTCGCGGCCTCGGCGGTCAGGTCGGCGGCCCGGTAGAGCGGCACGCCCTGCTCGATCGTCGTCGCCCGCGGGTGCGCGGCGGGATCGGTGCCCCGCTCGACGTGCGCACGCAGGTCCTCGACCCGGGCCTCGGCCGGGTCCAGCCAGGCCGGGTCGCGGGTGGCTGCCCAGGGTGTCGTGGTCACGGGGACCTCCTCAGCTCCTCGTCGAGCGCGCCTTAAAACGCTTTAATGACGGGGTCGAGTCTCCGGGCTCGTGGCTGATCATGTCAAGACAAACTCGTGGAGGAGGTGCGGCGCGATGATGCGGGACGTGACCGACCGATCGACCGCCCGCCGTCCCCGGCTCTCGGACGTCGCCGCCGAGGTCGGGTTGTCCCCGGCGTCGGTGTCGCTGGTGCTGCGCGGCGCGCCGGGCCCGAGTGCGGAGACCCGGGAACGGGTCCTGGCCGCGGCCGACCGGCTCGGCTACCGGCCGGACCGGGCCGCGAGCCTGCTGGCGAGCCGGCGCAGCGGGACCCTCGGGGTGGTCCTCGACATCCGCTCCACCTACCACGCCGAGCTCGTCGAGCAGCTCCTCGAGATCGCCGAGCGCCGCGGGCACGATCTCGTGCTGGGCGCGCGGTCGCCGTCGCGGGACGAGCGCCGGGCCGTGGAGTCGCTGGTGGACTCGCGGTGCGAGGCGCTGGTGCTGCTCGGCAGCGACGCCCCGGCCGCCCGGCTCGCCGAGCTCGGCCGCCAGCTGCCGGTCGTCGCCGTCGGGCGCCGGCTGCCGGGGACCGGGGTCGACGTCGTCCGGGTCCCCGACGACGAGGGCGCCCGCGAGCAGGTCCAGCACCTGATCGGCCTGGGGCACCGGGAGATCGTGCACGTCGACGGCGGGCGCGGCTCGATCGCCGCGGACCGCCGGAAGGGCTACCGGGCGGCGATGCGCGCGGCCGGCCTGACCGACCGGGTGCTGCCCGGCGGGCACGGGGAGGCCGACGGTGCCCGCGCCGCCGCGACCCTGCTGGACGGCACCACGGACCTGCCCACCGCGGTCGCGGTGTTCAACGACCGGTGCGCCGTCGGACTGCTGGACGCGCTGAGCCGGGCCGGGACGGGTGTGCCGGGGACCGTCTCCGTCGCCGGGTACGACGACAGTCCGCTGTCCCGGCTGGCGCACGTGGACCTGACGACGGTCAGCCAGGACGTCCCGGGCACCGCCGAGCACGTCCTCGACCTGGTGGCCGAGCGGCTCGACGGCGACCGGACCGCGGCCCGGGAGGTGGTGCTGGCGCCGCGGCTCGTGGTGCGGGGGACGACGGCCCCGCCGCGCCCCGCCGCGGTGTGACGGGGCGCCGCGGTCCCGCCGGTCAGAGCCGGAGCGGTGCCCGGCGCGGCCGCGGCTCCATCCCGGCCGCGCGGTAGACGGCGTCGATCAGCTCGGCCGTCGCGACGGCGTCGTCGAGGTCCAGCGGGAACGGCTCCCGCCCGCGCAGGTGCGCCCGCAACGCCTCCAGCTGGTAGGTGTAGGTCGGCCGGGTGCCGAGGTGCTCCGTGCGGGTGACACCACCGGCCCGCACCTCGATCCGGTCGTCCCGGGTCGGCAGGACGACGTTGCGGGCCAGCGCCTCGCCGCGCTCGCCGACCACCCGGGCGGTGATCGTCCAGCCGTCGGCGTCCATGTCGCAGTGCGCCGCGCCCGTCGCCCCGGACGGGAACCCGAGGTCCGCGGTCACCGACGCGTCGACGCCGGGGGAACGCTCCCGCGCCGTCGCCGCCGTCACCGTGGGCTCGCCGCCCAGCTGCGCGCCGAGCCGGCGCTGGATGTGCAGCGCGTAGCAGCCCAGGTCCATCAGCGCGCCACCGGCGAGGTCCAGTGACCAGCGGGGATCGGTGTCCGGCGGTGCGGGCATCCGGAACGTCGTCTCGACCGTCGTGATCCGGCCGAGCTCCCCGGAGCCGGTGATCGCGGCGAGCCGCCGGAACACCGGGTGGTGGACGTGGTGGAACCCCTCGACGACCGTCACCCCGGCGGCGCGGGCCGCAGCGGCGACCTCACGGGCCTCGCCGGCGTCGGACGCGAACGGCTTCTCGCTCAGCACGTGCTTGCCGGCCGCGACGGCCGCGAGGTTCCAGGGGCCGTGCAGCGCGTTGGCCAGCGGGTTGTAGACGACCTCGACCCCGGGATCGTCGAGCACGGCGGCGTAGTCGTCGTGCACCCGGTCGACGCCGTGCTCGGCGGCGAAGCGCTCGGCCCGGCCGCGGTCGCGCGCGGCGACGGCGACGAGGCGGTCCCCGGTCTCCGCGGCCGGGGCACAGAGCGCCTCGCCGGCGATCCGGGCGGCGCCCAGGATCCCGATCCGCAGTGGACGGTCGTTCACTGTTCCTCCTCGCGGTGGTGCGGGTGCGGTCAGCGCTGCAGCTCGTGCGACAGCTCGGCGAGCTCCTGACCGCCCGCCATCTCGGTGGTGAGCTCCTCCAGGGAGACCTCGGAGCGCGCCCGGTCGAGCACCCGGCGGCCGAGCTTCAGGATGATGAAGTGGTCGCCGACCATGTAGGCGTGGTGCGGGTTGTGGGTGATGAAGACGACGCCGAGGCCGGCGTCGCGGGCCGCGGCGGTGTACCGGAGGACGACCCCGGACTGCTTGACGCCCAGCGCCGCCGTCGGCTCGTCGAGGATCAGCACCCGGGCACCGAAGTAGACGGCCCGGGCGATCGCCACGCACTGGCGCTGGCCGCCGGACAGCGTCCCGATGGGCTGGTTGATGTCCTTGACCTGGATACCCATCTTCCTCAGCTCGGCGTCGGCGATCTCGCGCATCCCGCGGATGTCGAGCGGGGCGAGCGGGTAGTTGCCCTTCCGCAGCTCGGAGCCGAGGAAGAAGTTCCGCCACACCTCCATCAGCCCGACCACGGCCAGGTCCTGGTAGACGGTCGCGATGCCCAGGTCCAGGGACTGCCGGGGCGAGGAGAAGGTGACGTCCTCGTCGTGCACGGTCAGCGTGCCCTCGGAGTGCGGGTGCAGTCCGGACATGATCTTGATGAGGGTCGACTTCCCGGCGCCGTTGTCACCGAGCACGCAGGTGACCTCGCCCGCCCGGACGGTCAGGTCGATGCCCTCCAGGGCACGGATGGCGCCGTAGGTCTTCCCGATCCCGGCCATCCGGACGAGTGGGGTGCCGGCCCGCAGGTCGGACGCGGCGTGGTCGGAGATCGTGTCGGTCATCGTCGTCACTTCCGCGTCGAGGCGTAGTTCTTGATGTAGAGGTTCAGCACGACCGCGAGCAGCAGCATCGCGCCCAGGAACGTGTAGAACCAGTTCGGGTCGAAGCCGGCGAACACGATGCCCTGGGTGGTCATGCCGAGGATGAAGGCGCCGATCGCGGCGCCGATCGCCGAACCGAAACCGCCGGTGAGCAGGCAGCCGCCGACCACCGCGGCGACGATGTAGATCAGCTCGTTGCCGACCCCGAGCCCGGACTGCACGGACGAGAAGTTGAACAGGATGTGCATCCCGAGTACCCAGCCGACGAACCCGACGCCCATGAACAGGCCGATCTTGACCCGCTTCACCGGGACGCCGACGGCGCGGGCGGACGCGGCGTTGCCGCCCGCCGCGAAGATCCAGTTGCCGAGGCGGGTGCGGAACAGGATCCAGGACGCGACGGCCGCGAGCCCGAGCCACCAGAAGACCGTCACCTTGACCGTCATGAACCCCAGCGGGACGTCGGAGGCGAAGATCGTGTGCGCCGAGACGAAGCCGTCGAGCTCGGAGGCGTTGTCGGTCGCGACGGTGCCGGTGATACCCTTGGTGACGCCGATGTTGGCGCCGCGCAGGATGAAGAACATCGACAGCGTGATCAGGAAGCTGGGGATGCCGGTCGTCACGACCAGCCACCCGTTGACGAAGCCGACCAGCAGCGCGACGACCAGGCTCAGCACGACGCCGACCCACATGTTCAGCGACAGCTGGTAGGTGATCAGGGCGGCGGTGAGCGCGGAGGTGGTCACCGCGACGCCGGAGGACAGGTCGAACTCGCCGCCGATCATGAGCAGCGCCACGCCGACCGCGACGATGCCGATGGTCGACGACGCGTACAGCACGGTCGCGAAGGAGTCGAGCGTCCGGAACGGCTCGGCGATGGCGTAGAAGAAGACGAAGATCGCCAGGGCGGCCGCGACCGTGCCCGCCTCGGGCCGGGTGAACAGCCGGGCGGACAGCGACCGGGCCTGCGAGGCCGGCGGTGCGGGGTCCGGTTCGGTGGTGGCGCCGGTCGTGCCGGCGGCGGTGGGTGTGCTCATGGGTGGGCTCCTGGAGGAGGGGACACCCGGGGGCGACGGTCGTCGGTGCCGCCCCCGGGGGAGCCGCCGTCAGCGGGTGTTGGCCTCGGTGTAGGGCAGGATCTGGGCGATGTTGGACGCGTCGACCACGGACGGACCGGTGAGCGTCGGCTTCCCGCCGCCGATGTCGTTGCCGTTGGAGAGGTTCAGCCACAGCGACTCGACGGCCAGGTAGCCCTGGACGTAGGGCTGCTGGTCGACCGAGAAGGCGATCCGCCCGTCCTGGATGGCCTTGGCGGCGTCCTGGTTGAGGTCGAAGGTCGCGATCTTCGCGGTCGAGCCGGTGCCCTGCTGGGCCTGCAGCGCCGCCATCGCGATCGGCGCGCCGAGGGTGACGACGTCGGTGATCGCGGGGTCCTCGGCCAGCTTCGCGTTCAGGGTCTGCTGGACCGACGGCAGGTCGGCCCCGTTGACCTGGATGTTCTCGGTGTTCGGGTAGCCCTTCTTGACGCCCTGGCAGCGGGTCTCCAGCGCCACCGAGCCCTGGGCCTGGATGACGCAGAGGGTCTTGCCGCCCGGGCTCAGCGCGGTCAGCTTCTCGCCGACGGTCTGGCCGGCGAGGGTCTCGTCGGAGCCGAAGTACATCGTCGCGCCGGCGGCCTTGTACTGGTCGATGCCCTGGTTGAACGCGACGACCGGGATGCCGGAGTCGGCGGCCTTCTTCGCGACCGGGACGACGGCGTCGGCGCTGGACAGCGTCACGGCGATCCCGTCGACCTTCGAGTCGATCGCGTTCTGCACCAGCGTCGCCTGCTCGGGCCCCTGCTCGTTGTTCGAGTACTTGAGGTCGATCCCGTGCGTCGCGGCCGCGTCCTCGGCGCCCGCGCGGATCTTGTCCCAGAACGTGTCACCCGCCTGCTCGTGGGTGACCATCGCGATCGTGTAGCGCTGCCCCTGGTCCGCGGCGTCGTTCTGGGCCCCGCCCTGGCTGCTGCAGGCGGTGAGCCCGGCCAGCAGCGAGACGGCGGCCAGTCCGACGGCGACCTTCCGAATACTCCTCATCGAGCATCAGTTCTCTCTGTGATCGCGATCGGCTCGGTCGCCGTCCGCGGGGGTGGGTGGTCCGCTCCGGCCGGGCCCCGACGTCCGGAGAGTGATGCAGACCACGGACAGGTGTACGCTGCCGCACACGTCACGTCAATGCTTTGTCCTGACAAAGATGGTCGATCGTCACATGTGGGGAGGCGCGGTGACCGGGCCGTCGGGCCAGGTGGACCGGGGGAGCCCGGTGCCGCTCTACTTCCAGGTCGCGACCCGGATCCGGGGCATGGTCGAGTCCGGCGAGCTGCCCGCGGGGAGCCGGCTCCCCGCCGAGGCGGAGCTCGCCGCCCGCACCGGCGCGAGCCGTCCGAGCCTGCGCCGCGCCGTGTCCTACCTGGTCGAGCAGGGGGTGCTGGCCCGCAGGCGCGGCGCCGGGACCCGGGTGCTGCCCACCCGGATGGAGCGACCGGTCGATCTCACGAGCCTCCACGACGACCTCGCCCGCGACGGCCGCGCCCCGGCCACCGTGCTGCGGGCGTTCTCCGTCGGGCCGGTCGGTGACGTCGTCGCCGCGGCGCTCGGGATCCCGCCCTCGGCCCCGGCGGCGCGGTTCGAGCGGCTGCGCCTCGCCGGTGGGGAGCCGCTCGCGCTGATGACGAACGTCGTCCCGGCCGACGTGCTCCCGCTGCGCCCGGACGATCTCACCGGGCACGGCCTCTACGAGCTCCTCCGTGCCGGCGGGCACGCGCCGCGCTCGGCCCGGCAGGTCGTGGGGGCGCGGGCCGCCGGTGCCGCCGAGGCCGCCGCGCTCGACGAACCCCCCGGCGCCCCGCTGCTGACGATGACCCGCACCGCCTGGGACGAGACCGGCCGCGCGGTGGAGTACGGCTCCCACCTGTACCGCCCGACCCGCTACGCCGTCGAACTGACCCTGTGATCACGGATCCGGAAGCGGGGCGGCCACATCCGGCCGCCCCGCTGCCCGATCCGTGATCAGGCGTTCGCTCGCGGGAACGGCGGAGCCGGTTCCGGCGTGGGGCGGGGGTCGGGGGCGCAGGGTCGGGGCATGGAGCTCGACCGGCTGCTGCGGCACCAGGACGGCGTCGTGTCCGTCGCGCAGGCGGTCGCGTGCGGGGTCTCGGCGCGCACCCTGCGGCGGTGGGTCGCGACGGGGCGGTTCTCGTCACCGCTGCCGGGCGTGCTCCTCGGGGGAGGGCATCCGTTCGGTGCCGCGGCCCGCTGCCGCGCCGCCGTGTTCTGGGCGGGACCGTCGGCGCTGCTGGCGGGCCCGGCCGCCGCCTGGTGGCACCGGATGCTCGACACGGCGCCGTCGACGGTCGGGGTCACCGTCCCCCGGTCCGTGGGCCGCACGCCCCGCCCGGGGGTCCGTCTCCGGCGCCGGGACATCGCCCCCGCCGACCGGACGGAGGCCCGTGGGCTCGCCCTCACCGCCCGGCCCCTGACCGCGCTCGAGACGGCGATCGCGGTCCGGGACGGTGCGGCGTTCCTGGACCGGGCGCTGCAACGGTGGGTCACGTTCGAGGACCTGCACGCCGCCTGGTGCCGGATGAGCGGCGCGACCGGCGCCACCGCGGCACGGAGTCTCCTGGTCGTGGCCGGGGACCGGGCGGCATCGCACGCCGAACGACGCCTCGTCCGGCTGCTGCGCGACGCCGGCGTGACCGGCTGGGTCCTCGGGTACGCGTTCGGCCCGTACGAGCTCGACCTGGCCTTCCCGGAGCAGCGCGTCGCGATCGAGCTCGACGGCTGGGCGTGGCACAGCGACGTCGAACGCTTCCGCCGGGACCGGAGCAAGGGCAACGACCTGGTGACCGCCGGCTGGACGCTGCTCCGCGTGACCTGGCACGACCTGGACACGGCCCCCGCCCGGGTCGTGGCCCAGCTCCGGCACGCCCTGAGCCGGCCCGTGATCACGGATCGGGAAGCCACGCGGCCATATGTGACCGGGCGGCTTCCGGATCGGTGATCAGCGGTCGTCGTGGCTTGACCATGCCGTTACGGCACGGCGTTTCATCGGGGGTATGGAGCAACCTGGACCGACCCCGCCCGCCCACGAGCCGCCGGCGGGGGTGTCGACGACCGGCGTCTGGAACGGTCTCGGCTACCGCGCCGACGCGCAGTGGATCGTGCTGCGTCAGGAGGAGAAGCCCGCGGCGGAGATCTTCACGGTCTCCTACGTCGCGGAGGACCGGGGCGAGCGGCCGGTGACGTTCGTGTTCGGCGGTGGGCCCGGCGGTGCGTCGGCCTACCTGCACCTGGGCGTCGTCGGGCCGCGGCGCATCGCCTTCCCCGGGGACGGGACCATGCCGTCCCCGCCCGCGCGCCTGGTCGACAACCCGGAGTCGTGGCTGGCGTTCACCGACCTCGTCGTCGTCGACGCGGTGGACACCGGCTTCAGCCGCAGCGCACCGGGCGCCGAGCCCACCTCGTACTACGGCACCGAGCGTGATCTCGACGCGCTGGTCGAGGTCATCACCCGGTGGCTGGGGGACAACGGCCGGTGGCACTCGCCCGTGCTGGTCGCGGGGGAGAGCTACGGCGGTTACCGCGCGGCCCGGCTGATCCGCCGGCTGCAGGAGAGCGCCGGGATCGGCGTGTCCGGGTCGATCCTGATCTCCCCCGCGCTGGAGTTCGCGGGTCTGTCCACCATCGGGCTGGAGCTCGGTGACTACGACGTGCTGCCGTGGGTCGACACGCTGCCCACGATGGCGCTGGCCGCCGCCCACCACGGACGCTCCCGCGCGTTCGGGCCGGACACCCCGCCGTCCGAGATCCGCCGCGCCGCCGAGGAGTTCGCCACCGGCGAGTTCGCGACGTTCCTCGTCCGCGGTGCCGCGACGGACCCTGCGGACCGGCAGCGGGTGTTCGAGCGCCACGCCGCCCTGACCGGACTCGACGTCGAGGACGTCGCCCGGGCCGAGGGACGGATCCGCATCACCCGGTTCACCCGCGACCTGCTCCGCGCGGACCGGCTGGCCCTCGGGATCTACGACGCCACGGTCACCACCACGGACCCGTACCCCGACCGCGAGCTGTACATGGGCGCCGACCCGACCCTGACCGGCATCGCCGCGGCGTTCGGCGCGGGGATCAACCAGTACCTGCGGGGCGAGCTCGGGGTGCGGACCGAGCGGACGTACACGCTGCTCGACCCCACGGTGGTCGCCGCCTGGCAGGACGACACCCGCGCCGTCTACAACCACCCGCCGAAGGGCGCGACCGACGACCTCCGCTACGGGCTCGCCCTCAACCCGGGCGTCCGCGCGATCATCACGCACGGCCACCACGACCTCGTGACTCCGTACCACGCCGGTGACCGGTTGCGGAACCAGATGCGGCTGACCCCGGGGGTGGCCTCCCGCCTGACCGCGCAGCACTTCGACGGCGGGCACATGTTCTACCTGTGGGACGACAGCCGCCGCGCCTTCACCGCCGCGATCACCGACTTCGTGACCACCGCGACCGCCCGCTGAGAGACCCGGTGATCACGGATCGGGAAGGGACCCGGCCACATCCGGCCGTCCTGCTTCCGGATCCGTGATCACCGGCGGGAGCAGGGCGGGGGTGCGGTCGTTCCCCGGACCACCAGGTCCGGGGGGAGGAGGCGGTCCTCGGGGGTGGCGGTGGTGTCGTCCAGGCGGGTCGCGACGGCCCGGACGGCGCCGCGGGCGAGTGCGCCGGCGTCCTGGCGGACGGTGGTCAGGTCGACGTGCGCGAGCCGGGCGAGCCGGTCGTCGTTGTAGCCGACCACCGACAGGGTCCCCGGGACGTCCACTCCGGAGCGGCGCAGGGTGTCGAGCAGGCCGAGCGCGCAGCGGTCGTTCGCGGCGACCACCGCGGTCGGCGGGTCCGGTGCGTCGAGCAGGGCGCGTGCCGCGGCGATCCCGGCCTGCTCGTCGTACCCGCCGTCGAGGACGCGGGCCGACGCGCCGAGCCCGTGCGCGGCCATGGCGTCCCGGTAGCCGTCCCGGCGGACCCCGGCGTTCGGGCCGTCGCCGCCGTCGACGTGGGCGACCGCGCGGTGCCCGAGCCCGACGAGGTGGTCGACGGCCTGGCGCAGGCCGACGTCGTCGGCGGTGCGGAGGCTGTCCATCGCCTCGCCGGCGGGCGCTGCGCGGCCGACGAGGGCGACCGTCGTCCGCCCGGCGAGTGCGGTCAGCGCGGTGTCGCCGAGCGTGGGACCGAGCAGGACGAGCGCCTCGCACCGGTGGGCGAGGAGCCCCTCGACGGCGTCGGCCTCCGGGTGGGTCGGGGTGCGCGCGGAGAGCAGGACGTCGTAGCCGAGCCGGGCCGCCTCGTCGTAGATCGACTCGAGCATGTCGGCCTCGTAGGGCTCGCCGACGGTCGTCACGACGCCGACGGTGCGGCTGCGCCCGCGGGCCAGCAGCCGAGCCGCCCCGTCCGGCCGGTACCCGAGCTCCTCGGCCGCGGCGAGCACCCGGGCCCGGGTCCGCTCCGAGGCGCCGGGCCGGTCCCGGAACACGATCGACACCAGGGCGCGGGGGACCCCGGCGCGTGCGGCGACGTCGAGCATCGTCGGACGCCTCGGTGCGGCCACGGGCACCTCCTGGGCCGATCTTTGTCTTGACATAGTTCCGGACGGCCTGGATAGTTCCCGGCCAGGCGCTACTAGCGCGCTCTAGTTCAGCGTAGACGAGGAGGCGGCAGCGTGGTCAGCACAGGGCGCATCAGGGTCGGGTCGGCACCCGACTCGTGGGGGGTCTGGTTCGCATCCGACCCCGACCAGACCCCGGCGGACCGGTTCCTCGCCGAGGTCTCGGCGGCCGGCTACGACTGGATCGAGCTCGGTCCGTACGGCTACCTGCCGACCGACCCGGACGAGCTCACCGACCAGCTCGGGAAGCACGGCCTGAAGGTGTCCGCCGGCACCGTCTTCGAGCACCTGCACCGACCGGGCTCCTGGGAGGACGTCTGGAAGCAGGTCACCGACGTCGCTGCCCTGACCCGGGCCACCGGCGGCGGCCACATCATCGTCATCCCGGAGCCGTGGCGCGACCACCGGACCGGCGACGCCCTGGAGAGCCCCGAGCTCGCCCCCGAGCAGTGGCGCAGCCTCACGGACGGCATGAACGAGCTGGGCAGGCGCATCCTCGACGAGTACGGGCTGCACGTGCAGTTCCACAGCCACGCCGACTCGCACGTCGGGTACCAGCGCGACATCGAGCGCTTCCTCGCCGACACCGACCCGGCGTACGTGAACCTGTGCCTCGACACCGGGCACGTCTCGTACTACCGCGGCGACAACCTCGACCTGGTCCGCCGCTACCCCGACCGGATCGGCTACCTGCACCTCAAGCAGGTCGATCCGGCCGTGCTGGACGAGGTCGAGGCCGAGGACCTGACCTTCCCCGAGGCCGTACGACGCGGCGTGATGACGGAGCCGCCGCGCGGCGTGCCCGAGATGGGCCCGCTGCTCGACGCCGTCGCGGGCCTCGGGCGGGACGTGTACGCCATCGTCGAGCAGGACATGTACCCCTGCGCGCCGGACGCCCCGCTGCCGATCGCCCGCCGCACCCACACCTACCTGTCCGGCTGCGGCACCGCGGCCGTCGAGATCGGGAGCCCACGATGAGCGAGGAGCTGCGCGTCGCCGTCGTCGGCGTCGGGAAGATGGGCGCGTTCCACGTCGACTCGCTGTCCCGGCGGGTCCGCGGCGCCCGGGTCACGGTCGTCAGCGACGCCGACGCCGACCGGGCCGCCGAGGTCGCCGCCGTCGCCGGGGCCCGGATCGAGCCCGATCCCGTCACGGCGATCGGGGCGTCCGACGTGGACGCCGTCGTGCTCGCCAGCCCCGGGGCCGCGCACGAGAAGCAGGTGCTCGCCTGCCTCGACGCGGGGAAGCCGGTGCTCTGCGAGAAGCCGCTGACGATGGACGAGCCGAGCGCGCACGCCGTCGTGCGGGCGGAGGCCGCGACCGGACGACGGCTGATCCAGGTCGGCTTCATGCGCCGGTTCGACGCCGAGTACGCCCGCCTGCGCGAGATGGTCACCGGCGGCGAGCTGGGCGACCCGCTGATGCTGCACTGCGTGCACCGCAACCCGGCGGTCCCCGAGCACTTCACCTCGGTGTTCGCGATGGCCGACTCGGTCGTCCACGAGGTCGACTGCACCCGGTTCCTGCTCGGCGAGGAGATCACCGCCGTCACCGTGCTGAAGCCGGCCGCCACGTCGTCGTCGCCAGCGGGGAACGCCGACCCGATGCTCGTGCTCTTCGAGACCGAGTCCGGACGCCTGGTCGACGTCGAGTCGTTCGTCCGGACCGGCGTCGCCTACGAGGTCCGCACCGAGCTGGTCGCCGAGCACGGCATGGCGACGATCGGCCTCGACCAGAACCTGCTGCTGCGGCGCGCCGGCCGCTGGGGCGGGGAGATCGCACCGGACTTCGTCGTCCGGTTCGGCCGGGCCTACGACTCCCAGATGCAGGCGTTCGTCGACGCCGCCGCGCAGGGCACCGTCACCGGGCCCGGCGCCTGGGACGGCTACGCCGCCGTCGCGGTCTGCGCGGCCGGGGTCGAGGCCGTGACCAGCGGGAAACGGGTCGAGGTCCGTCTGGGGGAGAAGCCGTGAAACTGGGTGCCTACACCGCCTGTCTGCACGACCGCCCGCTCGCCGAGGCGCTCGACGAGCTCGCCGCGAACGGCCTGACCTCGGTGGAGGTCAACACCGGGGGTTTCCTGCCCGCCCCGCACTGCCCGGTCGACCTGCTGCTGTCCTCGGAGACCGCCCGGCGCGACTACCTCGCGGTGTTCGCCGAACGGGGGATGGAGCTGACCGGGCTGAACTGCAACGGGAACCCGCTCAGCCCGCTGCCCGGCGTCGGGCCGAAGCACGCCGAGGACCTGCGCCGCACGGTCCGGCTGGCCGGTCTGCTCGGGGTGCGCCACGTCGTCACGATGTCCGGCACGCCGGGCTCGGACCCGGACGCCCGCTACCCGTCCTGGGTGGTGAACCCGTGGGACGGCGTCTACCTCGACGTCCTCGACCACCAGTGGTCGGTCGCCTGCGAGTTCTGGACGGGGATCGACGAGCTCGCCCGGACCTCCGGCGTGCGGGTCGCGATCGAGATGCACCCGCACAACCTGGTGTTCTCCCCGGTCACGCTGCGCCGCCTGGTCGACGGGATCGGCGCGACGAACCTGGGTGCGGAGATGGACCCGTCGCACCTGATGTGGCAGGGGATGGACGTCGAGGCCTGCATCCGCTGGCTGGGGCCGCTGGTCTTCCACGCCGCGGCGAAGGACGCCCGGATCGAGCCCGGCGCCGCGATCCGGGGCGTGCTCGACACGTCCTTCACCCGGGTGCCCGCCGACGACCCCGACCGGGTCCCGACCGGGATCGGACACTGGTGCTCGGCCTGGCCCGACGACCCGGCGTGGTCGTTCGTCGCCGTCGGCGAGGGGCACGACGTCGCGTACTGGACCGGGTTCCTGCGCGCGCTCGCCGAGGTCGACCCGGACATCGCCGTGAACATCGAGCACGAGGACGCCGCGTACTCGCGCACCGAGGGACTCGCGCTCGCCGCGAAGACCCTGCACGCCGCCGCGGCCGCGCTGTAGGGGAGGACCACCGTGAAGCTCGCACTCGACCCCCAGATGTTCTACGCGACGCACCCGGTCCAGGAGCTGCCCGACGTCGTCGCGCGGATGGGCTACTGCTGGATGGAGCTCTCCCCGAAGGACGACTTCATCCCGTTCTTCCGCCACCCCCGCGCCGACGACGCCGCCGTCGCCTCGCTGCGCAAACGGGCCGCCGACGCCGGTGTCGGCATCGCCTCGGTGCTGCCGGTGCTGCGCTGGTCCGGCCCCGGCGAGGACGAGCGGCAGGCCGCCGTCCGGGCCTGGAAACGGGCGATCCGGATGACCGTCGACCTCGGGGTGGACGTCATGAACTCCGAGTTCAACGGCCGCCCGGAGGCGCCGGAGCACGCCGAGAGCCAGTTCCTGCGCTCGCTCGACGAGCTGGCACCGGTGTTCGAGCGGGAGGGTGTCCGGCTGGTGCTCGAACCGCACCCCGACGACTTCGTCGAGGACGGCCACGCCGCGCTGAACCTCGTCCGCGGGCTCAACGCCGACTGGATCGACTTCCTGTACTGCACCCCGCACACCTTCCACCAGGGCGACGACGCCGCCGGGATCATCACCGCGGCCGCGGGGAAGCTGGCCTCCGTGCACCTGGCGGACACCCTGGACCACACGGCGTCGAACGGGTTGCGCTACATCGTCAACCCGCCCGGCTCGACGGTGCGGGTGCACCAGCACGCCGAGATCGGCCGCGGCGAGGTCGACTTCGACGAGGTGTTCGCCGCGCTCGCCGCGACCGGCTTCGACGGCGTGCTCTCCAGCTGTGTGTTCGGCTGGGAGGAGCACGCGGAGGAGATCAGCGTGCGCCAGCGGGAGACGATCCTCGCCCTGGTGGACAAGCACTTCGGCGCGGACCGGCGCCCGGCGACCCACGCCTGAGCCTCCGGAGCGGACCACCACCGGTGGGTGATCTCGGTAGCGCTACGCAGGCCGTGGCGGGTGGGGCGGGCCTACGGTCCCCCCATGTCCACCGCACCGCAGACCACGCGACCCGGGACCGGTCCTGTCACGACGGCCCGCGGCGCCCGCCGCGGGATGATCGTGCTGGTCGTCGCCTCGCTGGTGGTGGCGTCGCTGCTCGGCATCGTCGCCCTGCTCACCGGCGAGTTCGGCGAGCTGCAGGGCCGGATCGTGGTCACCACGCTCGTCGTCGCCGCGTTCGGGACGACGGCGCTGTGCCACCTCGCCGTCGTCACCCGGGCGGTGCGGGCGGTCGGCTTCGGCGGGCTCGCGGCGAGTCTCGGGGCAGCGGTCTGCGCGCTGGTGCTGATCTGGCAGGACTGGTCGGGCCCGGGGCCGGGGGAGGGCTGGTGGAAGTCGCTCGCCCTGCTGACGATCGCCGCGGTGAGCCTGGCCCACGCGAACCTGCTCCTGCTGCTCGCCGGGCGCCCGCACCCGGCGATCCGGACCGGGCTCGCCGTCACCCTGGCCGCGATCGCCGTGGTCGCGGTGATGCTCGCGATCCCGGTGGTGACCGACGGCGAGATCCCCGGCTCGTCCGACGAGTGGTACTGGCGCTGGTTCGGCGTCGCCGGGATCGTCGACGCGCTCGGCACGATCGCGCTGCCGGTCCTCGGGCTCGTGCTGCGCCGCCCGGAGCCGGTCACGGCACCGGGGGCACCGGCGCCGGAGCCCGCGGGGGAGACGGTGCGACTCGTCCTGGACCTGCCGGCCGATCTCGCGCACCGTCTCGACGACCACGCCGGGGGCGGCTCCCGGGAGAACGCCGCGCTCGACGTCCTGCACCGCGGCCTGCCCACCGGCTGATCAGGGCAGGTCGGGGGCCCGCAGGATCATCCAGCCCAGCACGGTCGCCGCGCTGTCCAGCCGCGCCGTCTCCGCCGCCAGCGCCCGCCGGTAGGCCTCGTCGTCGCCGCGGTGCCGCCACACCCGCTCGGCCGCCTCCCACGCCTGCCCGCGGGTCGCGCGCACGAGCAGGTCGGACAGCGCGTTGCCGAGGCGGTCCAGCAGCCCGCCCTCGGTGGTGCCGGCGAGGAACGCGTCGAAGTCCTCCCGCAGGTCGTCCATCTCCTCGGCGAAGATGTCGTTGACCCGGTCGTAGTCCGCACGCCGGGCGGGGGTCGGGGGGAAGTCCTCCCAGGTGTCCAGCAGCGCGAGCGCGAGATCGTGGTTCACGTGGGCGTTGACGCCGCAGGCCGCGAAGTTGACGTGTCCCACCGAGGGGTCGCGGCGATGGTCGAACAGGACCTTCCAGCACGCGGGGACCGAGCCGTCCCGGCGCTCGTGGGCGTGGACCGCGGCGAAGTAGCGGCGGGCGAACGCGACGTCGAGCCGGGTGAGGAACTCCGGGTCGTCGAACGACCGGCCGGGGTGGGCGCCCTGCAGGGTGGCCAGCACGTTCTCGGTGATGGTCGTGTAGAGCCTGCTGAAGCAGGAGATGCCGTCGATCCGGGGTGCCCGGATGTCCTCGGCGGCGGCGTCGCGGATCGCGCGCAGCGCCTCGACGACCTCCTCGACCGTCTGCACGTCCACGCCGTGCACCGACAGGTTGCTGGCCGACATCCTCGTGGTTCCCCCTTCGCCCGGTTCCTCATCGGAGGTGATCGTGTGATCGTCGCGCTCCGTTACTGGTCGGGCACGCTGCGGCCGCGCAGCCAGGGCGCCGCGAGCGCGGCGAGCCGGTCGAGCTCCTTGTACCCGGCCACCTCGGGCGGCAGCGTCTCCAGCACCGACGCCAGCCGGTCCCGCCACGCCGGGACGAGCGCGACCCGTTCCAGCGGGAGCAGCCGGATCCCGATGAGGAACAGCAGCGACCCGGTGAGGGGCAGCCGGACGAGGTGCTGCACCTCGGTCCGCAGGTGCAGGTCCCGGCCGGGGTCGAGACCGTCGAGCGCGTCGCGCGCGGGCAGCCACTCCGGGGAGGCGTCGAGGGAGAGGTCGAGCCGGTCGCCGGGCTGCAGGCCCCAGTTCAGCCGCCGGTACGCCTCGCCGGGGGCCAGCCGCAGCAGGAACCGCTCGGCGCGCTCGAACACCCCGCCGGGGCCGTTGCCGGGGACCGGGCCGTGCAGCTCGCGGAAGCTCATGCCGGCGTCGAACCCGATCGACCAGACCGACGCGGCCGCGACGGCGCCGGCGTCGAGCCAGAGCCGGTCGTCGCGGGCCCCGAGGACGACGACGTCCTCGGCGAGCAGGCGGGAGGCGAACCGCAGCGGGTGCTCCGGCAGCGTCGATTCGTCGCCGAACACGAACTCCTGGTCGACGCCGGTCCCGTCGTCGCGGAAGCGGTACCGGTCGCCGTCGCGGGTGAGGGAGCAGTCGTCCGGCCGTTCCGCGGCGAGCAGCCCGGTGAGGTGGAGCAGCGCGTCCCAGGAGGCGGCGCGGGCGTGCGGGGCGGCGACGAACCGGGCCGGTTCGCGGTCGAGGACCGCGGTGCGCCCGGCCGCGACCGCCGCCCGGTCGTCACCGGGGTGCAGCACCGTCGCGCCCCAGGACCCGGCCTCGGTGCGGCGCTCCACACCGGCCGGTTCGACGTTGGCGCTGATCCGGTACGTGGGGTGCGGCAGCGGGAACGGGTAGGACGCGACGTCGGCCGGGTAGCTGCTCACAGGTCCAGCTCCAGGGAGTCGCCGCCGGCGCGGGACACGCACGGTGTCATCCGGTGGTCGCGGTCCGCCGGATCGAGGACGGAGTCGCGGTGGTCCACCGCGCCGGCGTGCACCGTGGTGGCGCACTCGCCGCACACCCCCTGCCGGCACATCCGCGGTACCGGGATCCCGGCGCGGTCGAGCGCGTCGAGCAGCGACTCCCGGGCACCGACGTCGACGGTGCGGCCGCTGCGCCGTAGCACCGCCCGGAACGGGCGGCCCGGCTCCGGGGCGTGGACGAACGCCTCGGCATGGATCCGCGCGTCCGGCCAGTGCGCGGCCCGGGCGGCGTCCGCGGCGGCGGCGATCAGCCCGGGCGGCCCGCAGACGTGGAGGTGGCTGCCGAACGGTGCCGACCCGAGGAGCCTGCGGAGCGCGACGAGCGCCGCGGCGCGACCGGTCACCGCCTCCAGCCGGTCGCCGCAGACGGCGCGCAGCTCCTCGAGGTGCGGGGCGACGCCCGGCCGGTGCACGAACAGCACGGTGAACCGGTGCCCCCAGAACGCGTGCCAGCGGGCGTGCGAGAGCACCGGCGTCACCCCGATGCCGCCGGCGACGAGCAGGTGGTGCGTCGCGGTCTCGACCGGCCGGAACGTCGCGCGCGGCCGGCTCGCCCGGACCCGGTCCCCGACGGCGAGTGCGTGCATCCACCGGGACCCGCCGTGTCCGTCCGGGCGCAGCGCCACCGCGAGATGCAGCCGCTCGGGCGCGACCGACGGGCCGGTGAGCGAGTACGGGTTCCACCGGTCCGGCGCCCACCGCACCGCGACGTGGCTGCCCGGCGGGTACGACGGCAGCGGCCCGCCGCCGGCCGGCGCCAGCTCCAGGCTGCGCACTCCCGGGCACGGCGTCCCGAGCGCGGCGACGACGAGATCGAGCGTCACGCGCCGGGCCCCCCGACCCGGGTACCGGTGGGGACGCCGAGGAACGCGGCGTGCGTGCGGGAGTGGTGGTGGGCGACGACGAGCTCCGAGCGGCAGCCGGGGCAGCCGAGGGCGTCGCCGGGTGCGGTCTCCGAGACGAACCGGACGTGGCAGTGACCGCAGTGGACGGCCCGGCGCCGGACGCCCTCGACGGCGGCGTCCCCGGTACCGGTGACGTCGGTCGGCACGAGCAGCAGCTCCTCGTCCAGTGCGCCCCGGGCCAGGGCGGCGGACCGGACCTCCTGCACCTCCAGCTCGGGGCCGGTGACGAGGATCCGCCAGCCGGTCGTCACGCCGGCCAGCTCGATGCCGAGCCGGTCCCCGGTGGCGGCCCCGGGCGCGATCTCCACGAGCCGGTCCTGCGGCCGGACCTCCGGCGCGGCGGCACCGCCCACGGTGACCACCAGGTGCGGCGCCGGGCCGCGGGCCCGGGCGGCGTAGCGGGGCTGGGACGTCTGCTCCGACGGGACGTGCGGTGAGCGCGGGGCGGCACCGGTGCGCGACGGCGGGACGGGAGCGGGCATGACGGTCCTCGGTCGAGGTGGCGGCGGGACCGATCCTAGGCGCGGATCACCGGTCGAGCAGCTGGGCCAGGTGCAGCGCCGGCCGGTCGCGCAGATCGGCGATCTGCGTGCGGCAGGAGAAGCCGTCGGCGAGTGCGACGGCGCCGGGGGCGGCGTCGAGTGCGGGGAGCAGGTTCTGTCCGGCGACGGCGACCGACACCTCGTAGTGGCCGCGTTCGACGCCGAAGTTGCCGGCGAGCCCGCAGCATCCGGCCAGGTTCCGGACCCGGGCACCCGTCGAGGCCAGCAGGTCGGCGTCGGGTTTCCAGCCCAGCACGGCGTGGTGGTGGCAGTGGGGCTGGACGACGAGTTCGAGGTCCGACAGGTCCGGCGGGGTCCAGCCGGGGGTCTCGGCGAGCAGCTCGGACAGGGTCCGCACCGCCGAGGCGACGGGTGCGGCGTCCGGGTCGTCGGGCAGCAGCTCGCGGACGTCGGAGCGCAGCACCGCGGTGCACGAGGGCTCGATGCCCACGATGGGGATGCCGGCGCGGGCGTCGTCGGCGAGCGTGGCCACGGTCCGGCGCAGGATCTTCTTGGCCGGGTCGAGCTGCCCGGTGGTGATCCAGGTCAGGCCGCAGCACACGGTGGAGGACGGCAGCCGCGGCTCGTAGCCCGCCGATCGCAGGACGCGGACGGTGGCCTCGGCGACCTCGGGGGAGAAGGCGTCGGAGAACGAGTCGGCGAACAGCACCACCGGGGTCCGGTCGGATGCCGTGGGGCGGAAGAGCCTGCGGAAGGGGCGGCGGGCGAAGGCCGGGACCGAGCGGCGGCCGTCGACACCGGCGAGCCACAGCAGAACCGGGCCGAGGCCGGGCAGGCGTACCGCGGCGTTGGCCAGGCGCGGGGTCCGTCCGGCGATGCGGGCCCAGAACGGCAGCTTGCCGAGGGTGTAGTGCGAGCGTGGGCGCAGCCGCCGGCGGTAGGTCTGGTGGAGCGCCTCGGACTTGTAGGTGGCCATGTCGATGCCGGTCGGGCAGTCCGAGGCGCATCCCTTGCAGGACAGGCACAGATCCAGGGAGTCGTGCACGGCCGGGTCGGACCACACGAGCTCTCCGCGCACGACCTCCTGCAGGACGCGTGCGCGTCCGCGGGTGGAGTCCTTCTCCTCGCGGGTGGCGAGGTAGGAGGGGCACATGACCCCGCCCGAGGCGGAGTTGTCGGCCCGGCACTTGCCGACCCCGGTGCAGCGGTGGACGGCCTGGGCGAGGTCGCCGTCGTCGTGGGGGTAGGCCATCGCCAGGTGTCGTCGGCCCAGCGGGAAGGTTCCGGCGACGCGGACGTCGGCGTCGACCGGGTCGGGGTCGACCAGGACGCCGGGGTTGAGCAGGTTGCCGGGGTCGAAGGCGTGCTTGACGGCGCCGAACAGGGCGATCGCGTCGGCGGAGTACATGTGGGGCAGCAGCTCGGACCGGGCGCGGCCGTCGCCGTGCTCCCCGGACAGCGAGCCACCGAACTCGCCGACCAGCTGCGCGGCGTCGGTGAGGAAGTGGCGCAGCACGGTGCTGCCGTCGGGCCGGTCGAGGGGCACGTCGAGCCGGACGTGCATGCAGCCGTCCCCGAAGTGCCCGAACGGGGCCGAGGTCATGCCGTAGGAGTCGACCAGCTCGTCGAAGCGGGCCAGGTAGCGGCCGAGCTGCTCGGGCGGCACGGCGGCGTCCTCCCACCCGGGCCAGGCGGGCCGGTCGGACGGGGCGCGCCCGGCGAGGCCGGCGCCGTCCTCGCGGATGCGCCACAGCCGGGCCTGGACCGCGGGGTCCTCGACGACGGTGGAGTCGTCGCCGATCCCGTCGGCGGCGAGGCGGCGGGCCCGGTCGAGGACCTCGCCGGGCTCGTGGCCGGCGAGCTCGACGAACAGCCACGCCTTGCCCCGCGGCAGGGGCGGGACGGCGTCGGGGCCGCGGCGGGCGCGCAGGACGTCGAGCAGCCGTGAGTCGAGCCCCTCGCACGAGGTGGGGCCGTGGGCCACGACCGACGGTGCGGCGTGACCGGCGGCGACGATGTCGGAGAAGCCGAGCACCACCACGACCCGCACCGGTGCGTCCTCCACCAGATTCACCGTCGCCCGGGTGATCACCCCGAGGGTGCCCTCGGACCCGACGAGAGCACGGGTGAGGTCGAAGCGTTCGGGCAGCAGGTGCTGGGCGGCGTAGCCGGAGACCTGCCTGCCGAACCGGTCGAACTCCAGGCGGGCGGTCTGCAGGTGCCGCGAGACCGCGGCCCGGACGCCGGAGACGACGGTCTCCGAGCCGCGGGCGTACGGGACGCCGTCCTCGTAGCCGGTGACCAGACGGTCACCGGCGGCGGTGAGCAGTTCCAGGCCGGCGACGTTGTCCGAGGTGCGCCCGTAGGCCAGCGAACGCGACCCGCACGCGTTGTTGCCGATCATTCCGCCGATCGTGCACCGGGGGTGGGTGGAGGGGTCCGGCCCGAACCGGACACCGGACGGGGCGGCGGCACGCTGCAGGACCGCGTGCACCGTGCCGGGCTCGACCACGGCGGTGCGCGAGTCGGGATCGACCGAGAGCACCCGCCCGAGGTGGCGGGAGAAGTCGATGACGATCCCGCGGCCCACGGCGTTGCCCGCCACCGAGGTCCCCGCTCCGCGGGAGGTGACGGGCACCCCGGTCTCGCGCGCCACGGCGAGGACCGCGGCGACCTCGTCGACGTCGCGGGGGCGCACGACCGCCAGCGGCGGGATCCGGTACAGCGAGGCGTCGGAGGCGTACATCCCCCGGGTGGCTGCGTCGGCCCGCACCTCCAGGCCGGCACCCCGCAGCGCCGCCTCGACCCCGTCCGTCCCTGCGCCCGCGAGTAACATGTTACTTCCCACGGCTAACATGTTACTCATGCCGAGGCTCGTGCTGTCCACCGATGCGCCCTCGCTGGCCGCCGGGGTGGCTCAGGCCGTCCGGGACGCGGTGGCCGCGGGCGAGCTCGTCGCCGGCGAGACGTACTCGGTCTACCAGCTCGCCGACGAGCTCGGTGTCTCCCGCAGCCCGGTTCGGGAGGCGTTGCTGCAGCTCGCCGAGGCCGGGCTGGTGCGGATCGCGCGCAACCGGGGTTTCCAGATCGTCGTGCCGACCGCGCACGACATCGAGGAGATCATCGAGATCCGGCTCGCCCTCGAGCCCGCGGCGGCCGGGCGCGCCGCGCGGGAGGGCTCGGACGCCGACCACGACACCGTGCGCGCGGCGCTGGCGGACATGACGGATGCCGCGGCCCGGGACGACGAACAGGCGTTCTGGGCGGCCGACCGGACCCTGCACGACCGCCTGCTGCGCGCTGCGGGCAACGCGCGTGCGGCCGCGATCGTCGAGCGGCTGCGGGCCACCACCGCCCTGCTCGGTCCGCCGACGACCGCCGGTGGGCGCACCCTGGCCGAGATCGTCGCCGAACACGAGCCGGTCGTCGCCGCGGTGGTGCTCCGCGACGACACGTCGGCCGAGGTGGCCATGCGGGACCACCTGGAACGGACCGGTCGTCTCCTGGTCGAGCGCCTCGGTGCGCACTCCGTCCGCGACGTCGCCGCCGGCGGGCACGTCGAGCGGTCGGGCTGACCGGACCCGTCCTGGCCGATCACGGCCGGGCGGTCGTGCACCCGCGCCCGACGTGGCCTCGCCGTCGCGGCAGGCCGCGGGCGTGCGGATCCCGGGTGGGTCGCGGGCATCACCCGGGCGGGTGGTGACCGTCGACACATCTGATGACGTCCGCCGTCTCCGGCTAACGGCTCCGTCCGTACCGCGATGTCGTGACATCACCGCCGTCGTGGGAGTCGTGGGGAGGGGCGCCGCCGTGGACCGGGTTCCTCCGTACGTCGCGCGGGACGCACCCGCCGCACCGCCCGCGCCGGTGGTCCCGGCACCCCGCCGTCCGTCCGGCGGACCGCCGCGGACGACCGCGCGGCCGTGGTGGGACGTCCCGCCCGGCCCGCCGGTGGAACCGGCCGGCCCGCCGGACGCCGACGGCCGTCTTCCCGGCTTCCCCGCCGCGCTGCTGCCCCGCCCGCCGCGGCCGCCCCGCGTGGTCGGCGGCGGCCTGCTCGTCGGCATCGCGACGCTGATCGGGGTGTTCACGCTGGTCGTCGGCGCGGCCACCGCCGCGGGGCCGGTCCCCGGCACCGCGGTGGCGGCCGCCGAGATCTCCGAGTGGCGCGACGGCGGCGGCCGGACCCGGGTGGACGCGATCACCCGCGACCTCGCGGCCGTCGTCCGCGCCGGTGAGCGCCGTGACGTGGCCGCGATGGGCGACGCCTGCCGGGACCTGCGTGACGACGTCGCGGCCGCGCGGGCCTACCGGCCCATCCCGGACGAGCGGGCCCAGGCGTCCTGGACGGCCGGTCTCGACGCCGGCGCCGACGGTGCGCGGCACTGCGTCGCCGGGACCGCGCTCGCCGATCCCGGCCTGCTCCGGCAGGCCGCCGACGATCTCGACGCGATGAGTGCCCACGTCGACGCGGTGGCGGCCCGGATCGCCGAGCCCACCGGGGGGTGAGCGGGGGTCACCGCAGTGACGGAGTCCTCGTGTCGTAGCCACGCCTCGTGCCGATCCGGCGCGGACGGCCGCGCAGCACCTCGCGGAAGGTCGCGGCCGAACCGGTGACGACGAGTGCGGCGAGCAGGATCTGGGTCAGCATCGTTCTTCCTCCGGTCGGTGACGGGTGGCTCCGGCGGTGCCCGGGCGTTGCGCCCGGAAAGGAGCCACGACCGAGGATCCGCCGGTCCCGGTGACCCGGACAGGGGCAGGAAGGACAGCGCCCGGCAACTTCCTGCCAATCCCGTCCACGGCACGCGTGGGCGACCCGACCCCGGCGCCTGCGGGCGCGGAGGTCCCGGCGGGGCTAGTGTGCGCGGCTGTCGGGTCCGGACGAACGGGGAGGATCATGAAGTCGCGGTCGCAGCCGGCGGTCCAGGAGGACGGCCGGGCCGCCCCACAGCGGGATCCGGCGGGCGGGTCGGTGCTGAGCCCCGTTCCCGTCGCGACGGTCGCGAGCCGTGGCACGGTGATCGGCAACGGGCTCACCTGGCTCGCCGCCTGGAGCCTGCGGGTCGCGCTCATCGCCGTCGGGCTCGTGATCGCCGGCTGGGTGATCGGCACGTTCTGGGTGGTCGTCTGGCCGGTCGTGCTGGCGATCCTGCTCACGACGGTGCTGCGCCCACCGGCCGGCTGGCTCATCCGGCACCGCGTGCCACCGGCGCTCGCGTCGATCGTGGTGCTGCTCGTCGGGATCGGCGCGGTCAGCGGGCTGTTCGTCGCCATCGCCCCGTCGGTGGCGGGGCAGACCCAGCAGATCACCACCGGGGTGATCCAGGCCGTCGGGCAGATCCAGCAGTGGGTCAGCGGCCCGCCGCTGAACCTGGGCGACGGCCAGATCGGTGACATCATCAACCAGGTCACCGCGCAGCTGCAGCAGAGCATCACCGCGATCGCGGGTGGCGTGCTGACCGGCGTCTCGACCGTCGCGTCCGGCCTGCTCGCACTCGTGCTCGCGCTGGTGCTGACGTTCTTCTTCGTGAAGGACGGGCCGCGGTTCCTGCCGTGGATCAGCGCCATCAGCGGGCGCACCGCGGGCCGGCACCTCACCGAGGTGCTGTCCCGGATGTGGTCGGTGCTCGGCGGCTTCATCCGGGTGCAGGCCCTGGTGAGCCTGATCGACGCCGTGTTCATCGGCATCGGCCTGGTCCTGCTCAGCGTGCCGCTGGCGCTGCCGCTGGCGATCCTGACCTTCCTCGGCGGCTTCATCCCGATCGTCGGTGCGTTCGTCGCAGGGGCGCTCGCCGTGCTCATCGCGCTGGTCACCCAGGGCTTCACGACCGCGGTGCTGGTGCTCGTCCTGATCCTGGTGGTCCAGCAGGTGGAGGGGAACGTCCTGCAGCCGTTCCTGCAGGGGCAGAGCCTGAAGCTGCACGGTGCCGTCGTGCTGCTCGCCGTCACCGCGGGCAGTTCGCTCGCGGGGATCGCCGGTGCGTTCCTCGCGGTCCCGGTCGCGGCCGTCGTCGCGGTGCTGCTGCGCTACCTGGGCGAGCAGATCGACATCCGGGACCAGCGGTTCTCGGAGGAGCACCCGGACGAGATCGAGGACGGCGCCGGGGACACGACCGCCGAGGTGCCGGCACCGGCGGAGTCCGGGGCGGACGACACCACCGGACGGAACGGCGCGACCACCGTGGCGGCCACCACGGCCGGGACCGCCGACCCCGGCGACGCCGCCGGGACCGGCGGGACGGCGCCGGCCCCGCCCGACTCCGCCCGGCAGGACGGCCGCTGAGCGCCCGTCGGCGGACGCGGCGGCACCGGGTTCAGCGGCGCCCGGGCAACCGGTCGATCCCGAGGATCCGGTCCAGCGCCCGGTACCGGAACGCGAGCCACAGCAGCACGAACCAGGTCAGCAGCGACGGGACGACCACGCTGAACACCGGCCGTGCCGCGCCGGTCAGGCCGAAGTACGTCGACAGCACCGGGGTGAACACGACCCCGGCGAACGCGGCCGTGAGCGCGAGGACCAGCCAGGCGGGGCGCCGGTCGGCCACCGGCGCCGTCCACGCGGCGAAGATCCGGTGCGGCGGGCGCAGGAACAGGATCAGCACGAACGAGGCCAGGCTGACGAACGTGGACAGCCCGGTCTGGGCGCCGATCGTCGCGGCGGCCTCGGCGAAGTCGGCGTCCCGCCCGTAGGTCAGACCGGTGTAGGACTGGAACGCCTGCACGACCTGGTCCGGGGTCCGGCCACTGGTGAGGCCCTGCAGGATCGCCTGGTGGAGTGTGGTGTAGACGATCGCGCCGATGCTCGCCGTCACCACCGACGCCGGGACGACGAACCGGGCCAGGTTCCCGAGCAGGTCCGGGTCGGGCTCGTCCTCGCGGGCCCACATCGTCAGGAAGAACGTCGGCACACCCACCGTCAGCAGGGTGAGCCCGACCTGGGTGGGGGAGTACGGGAAGCCCAGCCCGAGCATCGCCACGATCGCGATGACCAGGCCCTGGGTCGCGACCCGGGCGAGGAACACGTACATCGAGACGGCGATGCCGTCGATGATCCGGCGGCCCTCGGCCCGCGCCGGGAGCAGCGCCGAGAACGAGTCGTCCACCAGCACGATGTCGGCGACGTCGCGGGTGACGGGCGACCCGCTGCGCATCGCGACGCCGACGTGGGCGCCCTTGAGCGCGCGGGCGTCGTTGACCCCGTCGCCCAGCATCGCCACGTACCCGCCGCCGCGGCGCAGGGCGGCGACGATGCGCTCCTTCTGCTCGGGCGCGACCCGGCCGAACACGGTCGTGCGGGCGACGAGCCGGTCGAGCCCGGCGTCGTCGAGCGCGTCGAGCGAGGGCCCGGCGACCGGGTCCCCGGCGTCGAGCCCCGCCTGGACGGCGAGCGCGGCGACGGTCCGCGGGTCGTCCCCGGACAGCACCTTGATCGCGACGCCGCTCCCGGCGAACCGGGCGATGCTCTCGACCACCTCGGGCCGCAGCTCGTCGGCCAGCGCGACCAGCGCCACCGGCTCCAGCCGGGGCAGCGCGGGGCGCCCGTCGCGGCGCAGCCCGGCCGCCGGGTCCGCGGCCCGGGCCAGGAGCAGCACCCGCAGCCCGAGCGCCGTGCGCCCGTCGACGGCACCGTCGGGCAGCGCGGTGGTGAGGTGCGGGGCGAGTGCGTCGGGGGCGCCGAGCACCCAGGCGCCGTCGTCGGTGACCTGGCCGGACCACCGCTGCGCGGAGGTGAAGGGGACCTCGTCGCGCAGCTCCCACGGCTCGCCGGGCAGCGCCGCGGCCAGCGCGGCCGAGGTGAGGTTCGGGTCGGACACGGCGGCGGCGTAGCGGGCGAGCACCGGATCGGGGTCGGTCCCCGCCAGGGGCTCGGTCTCCTTCAGCCGCAGCCTGCCGGTGGTGAGGGTGCCGGTCTTGTCGGTGCACACGACGTCGACGTGGGTGACCGACTCGACCGCGTTGACCTGCTGGACCAGCGCGCCCTTCCGCGCGATGCGGGCGGCCCCGCGGGTGTAGGCGACGGCGATGAGGAAGAACAGCCCGTAGGGCACCAGCCCGGACAGCACCGCGGTGATCTGGACGACGCGCAGCAGGGAGAAGCCCTCCAGGAACGCCTGCGCCAGGATCGCACCGCTCATCAGCACGACCAGCGCCATCGTCAGGCGCACGACGAAGTCGATGCGGCGCTGCAGCGGCGTCGCGTCCGTCGTCGCCCGGCGGGCGTCGAGGGTCAGCCGGCCCGCGTAGCTGCCGGCGCCGACGGCCTCGGCGCGCTGCCGGGCCTCCCCGGCCACGCAGTGGCTGCCCGACCGGAGGACGTCGCCGGTCTCCTTGACGACCGGGTCGGACTCGCCGGTCAGCAGCGACTCGTCGGCCTCGGCCCGGCCGGTGAGCACCGGCCCGTCGACGACGATCTGGTCACCGGCCCGCACGAGGAGCACGTCCCCCGCGACGACGTCGGTGCCCGCGACCCGCTGCTCGGGCCCGTCCCGGACGACGGTGACACCGGCCTCGTCGAGCAGCTGGAGGTTGTCGAGCTTGCGCTTCGCCCGGATCTCCTGGACGGCGCCGATCACGGCTTTGATCAGGCCGAGCCCGACGCTGACCAGGGCGTCGTTGTAGCGGCCGAGCACCAGCAGGATGGCGCCGATCGCGAACAGGATCGAGTTGTAGAACGAGAAGACGTTGGTGCGCAGGATCGTCGCGTAGGTGCGCGAACCGCCCGAGACCGGCGCGTTCACCAGTCCGGCCCGGCGCTGTGCCGCCACCTGGCCGGCGGTCAGGCCGTGCTCGGGCGGTGCCTCGAGGATGCCGGCGGTCATGGTCCTCCCCAGCCGATGTGCCGTGCCGGGGGCCGATCATGGCAGGTGAGGCTGTGGCCCACCTGTGCGCGCACACGGACCCCGGCGGAAACCGGATGAACCGCCCGGATCGTGCGGTTAGGCTGCTCCCATGAGACGAGGCATCTGGGCCCAGAGGCTGCGCACCGCCCGCTGACGGCGGCGCCCTCTCCCCGTTCGATCCGCGCCCGCCGTCCCGGTCCCGCCGGGCGGCCGTCCCGTGCTGCCCGGCCCACTGCGAGCCGCGGAGCGATCGTTGCACCCCATCTCCGAACCCATCCTGTCCGCCCCCGCCGTCGAGGCGGGCGGCAGCGCCCACGTCCGCGCCGAGAACGTGTCCGTGACCCGCGGGTCCCGCCGCGTGCTCGACGACGTCTCCGTCACCGTCGCGGCCCGGTCCCGGATCGCCGTCGTCGGCGAGAACGGACGCGGGAAGACGACCCTGCTGCACGTCCTCGCCGGGATCGTCCGGCCCGACGAGGGCACCGTCCGCCGGGCCGGCACGGTCGGCCTCGCCCGTCAGGAGCTCCCGGCGGGAGCGGGCGAGACCGTCGGCACCCTCACCGGCCGGGCGCTGGCCGCGAGCCTCGGCGCGCTCGGCGCGCTCGACGAGGCGGCCCGTGCGATGGCCGCGGGCGACCCGGCCGCCGGCGACCGCTACGCCGCGGCGCTCGAGGCCGCGACCCGGCTCGACGCGTGGGACGCCGAGCGTCGCGTCGACATCGCGCTCGACGCGCTGGGTGCCTGCACCGACCGGGACCGCGAGCTGACGACGCTGTCGATGGGGCAGCGCTACCGGGTCCGGCTGGCCTGCCTGCTCGGCGCCCGGCACGACGTGCTCCTGCTCGACGAGCCGACCAACCACCTCGACGCCGACGGCCTGGACTTCCTGACCCGGACGCTGCGCGCGCACCCCGGTGGGCTCGCCGTCGTCAGCCACGACCGGGCCCTGCTGCGCGACGTCGCCGACCGCTTCCTCGATCTCGACCCCACCCGGGACGGGCGGGCCCACCTGCACGCCGGCGGCTACGACGCGTGGCAGGACGGCCGCCGCCGGGAACGGGAACGCTGGGAGCAGGACGTCGCCGAGCAGCAGGCCGAGCACCGGCGGCTCCGGGAACAGGTGTCGCAGGCCCGTGACCGGCTCAGCACCGGATGGCGCCCCGACAAGGGCACCGGGCGACACCAGCGCCAGTCCCGGGCCCCGGGCGTGGTCCAGGCCCTGCACCGCAGGCAGGAGGAACTGGAGGCGCACCGGCTCGACGTGCCGGTCCCGCCGCCGGTGCTGCACTGGCCCGACCTCGGCGTCCGGCCGGGGGCGCCGCAGCTCCGGGCGCACGGCGTCGCCGTCGACGGGCGGCTCGGCGGCCCGGTCGACCTGACCCTCGACGGCGGCGACCGGCTCCTCGTCACGGGCCCGAACGGGGCCGGGAAGTCGACCCTGCTGGCGGTGCTGGCCGGTGCGCTGACGCCGTCGTCGGGGGAGGTGCGGACGGCGCCGGGTGCCCGCGTCGTCCGGGTCACCCAGGAGACCGCCGCACAGGACCCGGACCGCACCGCCTGGGAGGCGCACCGCGCGCACGCCGGGCGGCTGGTGTCCCGCGGCGTGCTCGCCGAGTCCGACGTCGTCCCGCTCGGGTCGCTCGGCCTGCTCGACGCCGAGGCGGCGCGCACCCCGGTCGGCCGGCTGTCGGAGGGTGGGCGCCGCCGGCTCGACCTCGCGCTCGCACTGGCCGGGCGGCCCGGGACGATCCTGCTGGACGAGCCGACCAACCACCTGTCGGCGGCCCTCGTGGACGACCTGACCGCGGCGCTCCGGCGGACGGGCGCCGCCGTCGTCGTCGCGACGCACGACCGGCAGCTGCTGCGCGACCTCGCCGGCTGGCCGCGGCTGGAACTGCGCGCGGGAACCGGGAGAATCGGGCGGAGCACCGGTGTCCGATCCGGCCCGGCCCGTTCGTCAGCAGGGTGACCGCACCGAGAACGAGGGAAGGATCCACCGATGGCCCGCTACGTGTTCCTGATGTACGACGCCGAGGACTGGTACGACACCGCCGACGAGCAGGGCGTCGCCGACGAGGTCCGGCTGCACGAGGAGTTCATGGCGGCCGTGCGCGAGGCCGGCGCGGAGGTCGTCGGCGGGGAGGCGCTCGAGCGCTCCGCCACCGCGAGCACCGTGCGGCGTGCCTCCGGCGGCGACCCCCTGGTGACGGACGGCCCGTTCGCCGACACCAAGGAGGCACTGGGCGGCTTCTACGTGATCGAGGCGCCGGACCTCGACGTGGCGCTCCGGCTGGCCGCGGTGTGCCCGGCCGGGAACGTCGAGGTCCGCCCGGTCATGGACCTGCCCGACGACGGCGGCACCGGCTGACCACGGTGCCGGACGCCGCGACGGCCGTCCGGCGGGCGTACCGGGAGTCGTGGCGGGTGGTCGTCGCCGCCACGGCCCGGTCCGTCCGGGACCTCGACCTGGCCGAGGACTGCGCGCAGGAGGCGTTCGAGCGGGCGCTGCGCAGCTGGCCGGACGGGGTCCCGGACAACCCGGCGGGCTGGCTCACCACGACCGCCCGCCGGATCGCTCTGGACCGGCTGCGCCGGGACACGGCGATGCGGCGGAAGCTCCCGCTGCTCGTCGAGCCCCCGCCCGGCGGCGGCAGCGACGACGGCAGCGACGACGGCGCACCCACCGATCCGCTGCGCCTGGTGTTCACCTGCTGCCACCCGGCGCTCGCCCGCGAGTCGCAGGTCGCGCTGACCCTGCGCCTGGTGTGCGGGCTCGACGTCCCCTCGATCGCCGCGGTGATGCTGAGCGGGGAGGCGGGCGTCGCACGGCGGATCACCCGGGCCAAGCACAAGATCGCCGCCGCCCGGATCCCGTTCCGCGTCCCGCCCGACGACGAGCTGCCCGCCCGTCTCGACACCGTGCTGACCGTCGTGCACCTCGCCTACACCGCCGGGCACACCGGGTCCGGTGAGCGTCTCGCCGACACCGACCTGACCGGACGGGCGACCGGGCTGGCGCGGATGCTCGTCCGGCTGCTGCCCGGCGAGCCCGGCCCGCGCGCGCTGCTCGGTCTGGTGCTGCTCACCGAGGCACGCGGCGGCTCCCGCACCGACGACGGCGGGGACCTCGTCCTGCTCCCCGACCAGGACCGGTCGGTCTGGGACCGGCGCCTGGCCGCCGAGGGGCTCGCGCACACCACCGCGGCGCTGCGGACGGGCCCGCCGCACGGCAGGTTCGCGTTGCAGGCCGCGGTCGCCGGTCTGCACGCGGTGGCCCCGAGCTGGGCGGACACCGACTGGGCCCAGCTGGCACGGACCTACGACGCGTTGCTGGCGGTCTGGCCGTCCCCGGTCGTCGCCCTCAACCGGGCCGTCGTCCGCGGGCGCCTGCCCGATGCCGATCCGGCGGCGGTCCTGCGCGAGATCGACGGGCTCGCGCCGGGGCTGGCGGGCTACCCGTACCTCCCGGCGGCGCGGGCCGACCTGCTGGCCCGGCTGGGGCGGAGCGGCGAGGCCGCCGCGGCCTACGGGACGGCGCTGGAACTGACGACGAACCCGACGGAGCGGCGGTTCCTGGAGCGGCGCCGTTCCGCGCTCGTCGCCGCGAGCGACCCGGAGGTCCCGGAGGTCCCGGAGGTCCCGGAGGTCCCCGGAACGACGGGGTGACCGGCGTCAGCCGTCGCGGCGGGCCGGGACGACGGTGTGTGGTGTCCGCTCACCGGCCCGCGCCGCACGGACGGTCCGGCTCCGCACCGTGAACCCGGCGCCGCCCAGCCGGTCCGCCGGCTCGTCCGGTCACGGTGCGGGCTCGACGGCGTCGAGTGTCCGGCGCAGGCCGCTGTCGAACAGCGGCTCCGCGCCACCGGGCCCGCGGACCGCCGCCCCGCCGAGCAGCCGCGCGAGCACCGGCAGCCCGTCGGACCGGCCGGAGCGTTCCAGGTCGTGGGCGGTGGGGAGCCGGTCCCCGGCGAGCGCGGCCGCACCGCGGACGTAGCCGTGCACCAGGTGCAGCACCTCCACCGCCTCGGGAAGCGGGCGGCCGCGGTCGACGGCGTGCGCGAGCAGCGCCTCCGCCCACCCGCACTCGGCCGGCCCGGCGGTGCGGTCGCCCGCCATCAGCGGCACCGCCCACGGGTGCTCGGCCAGCACGTCGCGCAGCGCCGTCGCCCACCGCTCGCAGCCCGCCCGCAGGGACCGTCCGGCCAGCTCGGGCGGTGCGCCGAGTGCCTCGTCCAGTACGAGGTCGACCAGGGCCTCCTTGCCGGGGACGTGCCGGTACAGCGACATCGGCGCGGTCCCCAGCTCGCGGGCGAGGCGGGGCATCGAGAGGGCGGCCAGCCCGTCGGCGTCGGCGACCGCCAGCGCCGTGGACACGATCGTCGCCCGGTCCAGCGACGGCCGGGCGGGGGCGGGCGGCGCGGCCCAGCGCAGGTCGGCGGTCACGAGATGATCATGACACGCGGTGCGTGGAGGGGCCTACGCCTGTGGCGTACGCCTTACGCACGACCGGTCGTCCCGTCGCGCAACGGCCGCTTCGTAGGGTGGCGGTCATGGAGTGGTGGGAGGTCGCGGTCATCGCGCTGGCCGGGCTGTGGGCCGGGTTGATCAACACGGTGGTCGGCTCCGGGACGCTGGTGACCTTCCCGGTGCTCGTCGCGCTGGGCTTCCCGCCGGTCACCGCGACGACGTCGAACGCGGTCGGTCTCATCACCGGGAGCATCACCGGCGCGGTCGGCTACCGCGCCGAGCTGGCCGGGCACGGCCGGCGCCTCGCGCGCTACGCGGTGGCCTCGCTCCTCGGCGCGATCGTCGGTGCCGCGCTGCTGCTGACACTGCCGCCGGACGCGTTCGAGTCGATCGTCCCCGTGCTCGTCGGCCTGTCGGTCGTCCTGGTCGCGGTGCAGCCCCTCATCGCCCGGCGGCTGCGGAACCGGGAGCGGCCGGACCGGACGTCGTCCCCGCTGGTCTACCTGGCCGTGTTCCTCATCGGGATCTACGGCGGCTATTTCACCGCCGCCCAGGGGATCATGCTCGTCGGGGTGCTGGGGCTGCTCGTCGCGGACCCGCTGCAGCGCCTCAACGCCTTCAAGAACGCGTTGTCGTCGGTGGTGAACCTGGTCGCCGGGATCATCTACGCGGTCGTCGCGCCGGTGGACTGGGCGGTCATCGGGATCATCGCCGCGAGCTCGATCGTCGGCGGGCTGCTCGGTGCCCGGATCGGGCGCAGGCTCCCGCCCACCGTGCTGCGCGGGATCATCGTCGTGATCGGCGTGACGGCGATCGTGTTCCTGCTTCTGGAGTGACCCGGCGGTGACTGTCGGTGGCCCGTGCTCTGCTGGTCACCGGCACACCGAGCGAGGGGACCGGCCACGTGGAGGACGAGCGGGCCGCCGAGCTGGCCGTCGCGTTCGCGGCGCTGGCCGGGCGGGAGATCGGCGGCGCCGAGGCGCGGGCCGCGGTCGCGCACGCCCGCGGGCTCGGCCCGGCCGAGGCGAACGCGATCTGGGCGCGGCACCGGCGCGCTCCCCGCACCGTCGCCCTGCGCGACTACCTCGCGATGACCCTGCGGTTCGTCGAGCAGGATCCGGCACAGCGCTGATCCCCGTTCGGGTCGTTCCGTGCGCCGCACCGCCCCGGTGGTGCGAGCATGATGCTCCGACCGACGACCCCCGCGAGGAGACCGCGTGACGCACGCCCTGCTCGACGCCGCGGAGGCGGCCCTGCCGTCGATGCTCGACGACCTGCGCGGCTACGTCGAGATCGAGACACCGAGCGACGACCGCCCCAGTCTGGAGAAGGGCCTGGCCTGGCTGGACGGCCTGGTCGCCGAGCGGTGCGGGCCCGCGTCGTCGTCGGAGTCGGTCGACGGCGGTCCGTACGGCGACGTCCGGGTGCTGGACCTCGCGGGCTCGTCCGCCGCGCCGGTGCTGCTGCTCGCGCACTACGACACGGTCTGGCCGGTCGGGACACTGGCCGGCATGCCGTTCGCCGTCGACGGCGAACGGATCACCGGCCCCGGTGTCTTCGACATGAAGGCCGGCCTGGTGCAGGCGCTGTGGGCGATCCGGATCGCCCGCGGCGCGGGGCTGGCGCTCCCGCCGCTGCGCCTGCTGCTGACCGGGGACGAGGAGATCGGCTCCCCGGCGTCGCGCCCGGTCATCGAACGGGCCGCGGACGGCGTTCGCGCGGCACTGGTGTTCGAGGCCGCCGGTCCGGGCGGTGAGGTGAAGACCGCGCGCAAGGGCGTCGGGATGTTCCGGGTCGACGTCGACGGCGTCGAGGCGCACGCCGGGCTCGACCCGACCGCCGGGACCAGCGCCGTCGACGAGCTCGCCCGGGTGGTGCTGGCCCTGCACGGCGCCCGCGACCTCGACGCCGGGACCAGCGTGAACGTCGGCGTGGTGGGCGGCGGGAGCCGGTCCAACGTCACGGCAGGGCGCGCCTGGGGCGAGGTCGACGTCCGGGTGTCGAGCGCGGAGGAGATCACCCGGATCGAACGGGTGCTCGCGGAGCTGCGGCCGGCCGACCCGGCGGCGGCGCTGCGGATCTCGGGGGAGTGGAACCGGCCCGTGATGGAGCGGACCCCGCGGACGGCCGAGCTGTACGGGATCGCGCGGTCGGCGGCGTCCGGGATCGGGGTGGACCTGCCCGAGATCGCCGTCGGTGGGGCCAGCGACGCGAACTTCCTCTCCGTGCGCGACGTCGGCGTCCTGGACGGTCTCGGCGCGCTGGGTGCGGGGGCGCACGCCCGGCACGAGCACGCACTGGTCTCCGGGATGGTCCGCCAGACGGCCCTGACCGCGGCGCTGCTGCACGCACTCGCCTGATCCCACCCGGCCGGGCGAGGGGGAACCGGTGCTTTCACCGGCGTCACACGGGACGCGCGGTGGGATGGCACGGTGAGCACGACTGGGCCGAACGCCACCGACGACACCTCCGCGGCCGGTTCCCCGGCCACCCCCGCGCGGGACGCCGAGCGGCTCGAGCGCGCGGTGCTCGAGGTGAAGCGGGTGATCGTCGGCCAGGACCGCCTGGTCGAACGGATGCTCGTCGGCCTGCTGGCCAAGGGGCACCTCCTGCTGGAGGGTGTCCCGGGCGTCGCGAAGACCCTGGCGGTCGAGACCTTCGCCCGGGTGGTCGGCGGCAGCTTCTCCCGGCTGCAGTTCACCCCGGACCTGGTGCCCGCCGACATCCTGGGCACCCGCATCTACCGGCAGGGCCGCGAGGAGTTCGACATCGAGCTCGGCCCGGTCGTCGCGAACTTCGTGCTCGCCGACGAGATCAACCGTGCACCGGCGAAGGTCCAGTCCGCGATGCTGGAGGTCATGGCCGAGCGGAAGCTGTCCCTCGGCGGCCGCGACCACCCCATGCCCGACCCGTTCCTCGTGCTCGCGACCCAGAACCCGATCGAGAACGAGGGCGTCTATCCGCTGCCCGAGGCGCAGCGCGACCGCTTCCTGTTCAAGCTCCTGATCGAGTACCCGGGCGTCGAGGAGGAGCGGGAGATCATCTACCGGATGGGGGCGACCCCGCCGGAGCCCACCCAGGTGCTCAGCCCCGCCGAGCTGGTGCGGCTGCAGCGCACCGCCGCCGACGTCTTCGTGCACCACGCCCTGGTCGACTACGTCGTCCGGCTGGTCGTCGCGACCCGGCTCCCGGGTGAGCACGGGCTCTCCGACGTCGCGTCCTGGATCGCCTACGGCGCCTCGCCGCGGGCGTCGCTGGGCATCGTGGCAGGCGCCCGCGCGCTCGCGCTGGTCCGGGGCCGGGACTACGTGCTGCCGCAGGACGTGCTGGAGGTCGCGCCGGATGTGCTGCGGCACCGTCTCGTGCTGTCCTACGACGCCGTCGCCGACCAGGTGCCGGTCGACCACATCGTCTCCCGTGTCCTGCAGACCGTGCCGTTGCCGCAGGTCAGTGCCCGTCCGGGCACGGCGCCCGCGCCCGCTGCGGCACCGGCCGGTCCGGCGTGGCCGCAGGCCGGCGGCCCGGACCAGGCCGGTCCCGGCACCGGTGCGGCGAGCGGCCCGGCAGGTGGCCCGGCGTGACGGCGGGGGAGCCGGCGGGCGGCGCGACCGCCGATCTCGCCCGGCTGGAGGCGTCGCTGCGCACCCTGGAGCTGACCGTCCGCCGGCGGCTCGACGGCCTGCTGCAGGGCAACCACATCGGCCTGCTCCCCGGCCCCGGCAGCGAGCCGGGGGAGGCACGCGCCTACCAGCCCGGTGACGACGTCCGCCGGATGGACTGGTCGGTCACCGCCCGCACCACCAGCCCGCACGTCCGGGAGACCGTCGCCGACCGGGAGCTGGAGACCTGGGCCGTCGTCGACCTGTCCCGCAGCATCGACTTCGGCACCGCCGACACCGACAAGCGCCACCTCGCCCTGGCCGGGCTCACCGCCGTCGCCCAGCTCACCGTCGGCGGCGGGAACCGGCTCGGCGCCGTCGTCGCGAACGGGGCCGAGACGATGCGGCTGCCCGCGCGCGGCGGCCTGGTGCACGCCCGCGGCCTGGTCCGCCGGGTCGCCACCGCCCCGCCCGCCCCGGAGGGGGTGCGCGGCGACCTGACCGCGGCGCTCGACCAGCTGCGCCGCCCGCCCCGCCGCCGGGGCCTCGTCGCGGTGGTGTCGGACTTCCTCGGCGAGCCGGTGTGGGAGCGCTCGCTGCGGGCGCTGTCCGGGCGGCACGACCTGCTGGCGATCGAGGTCGTCGACCCGCGGGAGCTGGAGCTGCCCGACGTCGGCACGGTCGTGCTCGCCGACCCGGAGACAGGGCGCCAGCGCGAGGTCGCGACGACGCCGCTGCTGCGCCGCGAGTTCGCCGCCGCCGCGTCGGCGCACCGGGACCGGGTCGCGGCCGCGCTGCGCCGCTGCGGCGCCGCGCACCTGACGCTGCGCACCGACCGGGACTGGGTCGCCGACATCGTCCGGTTCGCCGTGGCCCGCAAGCACGCCTGGTCCGGCGGCGGGGCGACGCCGCGCGCGGGGAGGCCCGCATGACGTTCGCGAGCCCCTGGTGGCTGCTCGGTCTCCTCGCCGTCGCCGGGCTGGTCGCCGGCTACGTCTGGCTGCTGCGCCGGCGTCGCCGCGACGTCGTCCGGTTCACGAACCTGGAGCTGCTGGAGACGGTGGCGCCGGAGCGCCCCGGCCGGTGGCGGCACCTCCCGGCGATCGCGATGATCGCCGCGCTCGCGGTGCTGACGGTGGCGCTGGCCGGCCCGCAGGCGATGGCGAAGGTCCCGCGCAACCGGGCCACGGTGATGCTGGTGATCGACGTGTCGCTGTCGATGAAGGCCACCGACGTCGCCCCGACCCGGCTGGCGGCGGCGCAGGCCGCGGCCAAGCAGTTCGCCGACCAGCTGACCCCGGGCGTCAACCTGGGTCTCGTCTCGTTCGCGGGGACGGCCGCCGTGCTGGTCTCGCCGACGACCGACCGCAACGCGGTGAAGAACGGCGTCGACAACCTGCAGCTCGCCGAGTCCACCGCGACCGGCGAGGCGATCTTCACCGCCATGCAGTCGATCGACACGTTCTCCCGGTCGCTGCAGGGCGGGCCGGACCAGCAGGGGACGCCGCCGCCGGCCCGGGTCGTGCTGCTCTCCGACGGCACCCAGACCGTCCCCGGCCCGGACGGCGAGAACGAGCCCCGCGGCTCCTTCACCGCCGCGTCCGACGCCCAGCGTCGCGGCATCCCGGTCTCGACCATCTCCTTCGGCACCAGCTACGGCTCGATCGAGCTCGACGGCGGGCGCACCCCGGTCGCCGTCGACGACGCGTCGATGGAGCGCATCGCGTCGCTGTCCGGCGGCCGGTTCTTCACCGCCGCCACCGAGTCGGAGCTGCGCGCGGTCTACTCGGACCTGTCCGAGGAGCTCGGCTACGAGGAACGCGAGGTCGACGCGAGCAGACCCTGGATGATCGGCGGGGTGCTGCTGCTCATCGGCGGGCTCGGCGCCGGGATCCTGCTCGGGCGGCGGCTGCCGTGACGCGGGTGAGCCATGTCCCGTGGTGATCTCCGCCGGTACCGGCCGGTAGTGCGTTAGGTTCTGCCCCCGTGGGACGCAGCGTGCTCGTGACCGGAGGAAACCGCGGCATCGGCCTGGCGATCGCCCAGGCGTTCGCCGCCCAGGGCGACCAGGTGGCGGTGACCTATCGCTCCGGCAAGGACGGGGTGCCCGACGGCCTGCTCCCGGTGCACTGCGACGTCACCGACGCCGAGTCGGTCGACGCCGCCTTCACCGAGGCCGAGGCCGCGCACGGCCCGATCGAGGTGCTCGTCTCGAACGCCGGGATCACCGACGACGGCCTGCTCATGCGGATGAGCGAGGAGTCGTTCACCGGGGTCGTGGACGCCAACCTGACCGCCGCCTACCGGGTCGCCAAGCGCGCCTCGCGGGGCATGCTGAAGGCCAAGGCCGGCCGGATGGTCTTCGTCTCGTCGGTCGTCGGGCTGTCCGGCTCGGCGGGCCAGGTGAACTACGCGGCGTCCAAGTCCGGGCTGGTCGGTCTCGCCCGTTCCGTCGCCCGCGAGCTCGGCAGCCGGGGTATCACGGCGAACGTCGTCGCCCCCGGGTTCGTCGACACCGACATGACCCGCGCGCTGTCCGACAAGCGCCGCGAGGAGATCCTCGGTTCCGTGCCGCTGGGCCGCTACGCCGAGCCGGCCGAGATCGCCTCGGTCGTCACCTTCCTCGCCTCGCCCGGCGCGGCCTACGTCACCGGGGCGGTCGTCCCGGTCGACGGCGGCGTCGGCATGGGCCACTAGACACCCCGAACCCGCGCCACCACCCCGAAAGGACGACATGGGACTGCTCGACGGCAAGCGCCTGCTGATCACCGGAGTGATCACCGACGCGTCGCTGGCCTTCCACTCCGCCAAGATCGCCCAGGAGCAGGGTGCCGAGGTGGTGCTCACCGGGTTCGGCCGGATGCGCCTCGTCGAGCGGATCGCGCAGCGGCTGCCGAAGCCGGCCCCGGTGGTCGAGCTGGACGTGTCGGACCAGGAGCAGCTGGACTCGCTCGCCGACCGGGTACGCCCGCACCTGGGTGACGACCCGCGCCTCGACGGCGTCCTGCACTCGATCGGGTTCGCGCCGGCCGGTGCCCTCGGCGAGGGCGCGTTCCTCACCGCCGAGTGGGAGGACGTCGCCACCACGATCCAGGTCAGCGCCTTCTCGCTGAAGTCGCTGGCCATGGCGTGCAAGCCGCTGATGGGGCCGGGCGCCTCGATCGTCGGGATGGACTTCGACAACCGGCAGGCGTGGCCCGCCTACGACTGGATGGGCGTCGCGAAGTCGGCGCTCGAGTCCGTCACCCGCTACCTGGCCCGCGACCTGGGCAAGGACGGGATCCGGGTCAACCTGGTCGCCGCCGGGCCGGTGAAGACGATGGCAGCCAAGTCGATCCCCGGCTTCGGCGCGTTCGAGGACGTCTGGGACAAGCGTGCCCCGCTGGGCTGGGACATGAACGACCCGGTGCCGGTCGCGAAGACCGTCTGCGCGGTGCTGTCGGACTGGATGCCGACCACCACCGGCTCGATGGTGATGGCCGACGGCGGGGTGCACGCGGTCGGCGTCTGACGCCGGGCGCGCGGGCGCCGGGGCCGGGGTCGATAATCGGACCCGTGCCCGAACACCCCTGCACCGACCCCGACGCCATCCTGGTGCTCAGCTTCGGCGGTCCCGAGGCCCCCGACGAGGTCCGTCCCTTCCTGGAGAACGTGACCCGGGGCCGCGGGGTCCCGCCGGAGCGGCTCGACGCCGTCGAGGAGCACTACCAGCACTTCGGGGGCGTCTCGCCGATCAACGCCCGCAACCGGGAGCTCGTCGAGGCGATCGCCGCCCGCACCGAGCTGCCGGTGTACTTCGGCAACCGCAACTGGCACCCGTTCGCCGAGGACACCGTCCGTGAGATGGCCGGGGCGGGCGTCCGGCGGGCACTGGTGTTCGCCACCAGTGCCTACGGCGGCTACTCGGCCTGCCGGCAGTACCACGAGGACATCGCCCGGTCCCGCGACGCGGTCGGCGACGTGGCACCGGAGCTGGTGAAGCTGCGGCACTTCCACGACCACCCGGACTTCGTGCGGGCCAACGCCGACGCCGTCCGGGCCGCGCTGCTGGGCCTGGACGACGACCAGCGCGAGCACGCCCGCCTGGTCTTCACCGCGCACTCGATCCCGAACTCCGCCGACGCGGCCGCGGGCACCCCCGCCGAGGGCGGGCACCGCTACTCCCGCCAGGTCGCCGAGACGTCGGCGCTGGTCGCGGCCGAGCTGGGTGTCGACGACTTCGACGTCGTCTGGCAGTCGCGGTCCGGCCCGCCGCAGGTGCCGTGGCTGGAGCCCGACATCGTCGACCACATCGACGACCTGCACGCCAAGGGCGTCCCGGCGGTCGTCGTCGCGCCGGTCGGGTTCGTCTCCGACCACGTCGAGGTGATCTGGGACCTCGACAACGAGGCCGCCGAGCGGGCCGCGGAGCACGGCATGGGCTTCGCCCGCGCCGCGACCGCCGGCCCGGACCCGCGGTTCGCCGACATGGTGATCGCGCTGGTCCGCGAGCACACCGACGGCGCGGACGCGCCCCGGCTGGGCGTCGTCCCCGCCGCCGGGTGCACCCGCGACGGCGCGCCGTGCGCGGTGGACTGCTGCGTCCCGCAGCGCCGTCCGGCCCGGCCGAGCTGAACCCGGGCCGTCAGGCGCGCACGATGCGGGCGAGGTGCGCGGGCACGTCGACCCGGGTGCCCGCCGGCTCGCCGTAGGACGCCGCCAGGTCCGGGGTGACGACACCGCGGTAGGTGGTGCGGCCGACCGACTCCACCGACCAAGCCGGCCCGGTGAAGGCGGTGCGGATCTCCGACTCGTCGATGACCGGCCCGAACTCGGCGTCCGCGCCGGTCCGGGCCAGCGCCAGGAGGTGCACGACGCCGCCCGGCCGCACGATCCCCGCGAGCCCGCGGGCGTAGCGGGCCTGGTCGCCGGCGTCGAACACGTGGAACAGGGCACTGTCCAGGACCGTGTCGAACGGCCCCAGCCCGGCCGGGTCGAGGGCGTCGGCGACGGTGAACCGGGCGGTGACGCCGGCCGCCGCGGCGCGGGCCCCGGCCCGCTCCACGGCGGCGGCGGAGCCGTCCGCGCCGACGACGTCGTACCCGCGGCGGGCCAGCAGGATCGTGTGCTCGCCGGTACCGCAGCCGAGGTCCGCGACGGCTCCGGTGAAGGCGCCCGCGTCGGCGAGTGCGACGACCGCGGGCTGCGGCTCGCCGATCACCCAGGGCGGGTCGCCGTCGCGGTAGGCCTGCTCGAACCGGGCGACCGGCGGGGTGACGTCCATGGTGTCCTCCTCCTCGAACGGATCCCGGCCAGCCTGCGAGCTGAAGCCGGGTCGAGGTCAAGTCGCCGGGTGACGACCGCGTAACCGTTTGCGTCTTCCATTGCCTTTTGTCCGTCTTTCGGGTGAGGTGCCGGATCATGACGACAGTGCTTCCCCCGGGTGCGGCCACGAGCTCTCCACCCGCCGACGTGCTCGCCGCCGCCCCGCCACCGGCCGGGGTCCTCGAGAGCATCGAGAACGCCGTGAACACCGTGTTCGACCCGATCTCCTCGGGTCTGTCGAGCATCGTGTTCTACGAGGTGACCGTCTTCGGGATCAGCTTCCCGTGGATCGTGGCCTGGCTGATCCTCGCCGGAATGATCTTCACCGTGTACTTCGGATTCGTGCAGTTCCGGAGCCTGGCACTCGCGGTGCGGATCGTGCGCGGCCGCTACACCCGCAAGGACGAGCCGGGGGAGATCACCCATTTCCAGGCGCTCGCGTCAGCGCTGTCCGGGACGGTGGGGTTGGGCAACATCGCCGGTGTCGGTGTCGCGGTGACCATCGGCGGCCCGGGTGCGACGTTCTGGATGATCGTCGCCGGGCTGCTGAGCATGGCGACGAAGTTCGTGGAGTGCACCCTCGGCGTGAAGTACCGGGAGATGCACGCCGACGGCACCGTCTCCGGCGGACCGATGCACTACCTGCGGCTCGGTGTCGCCGAACGGATCCCGAACGGCTTCGGCCGGGGGCTGGGCAAGGTGCTGGCCGCGGGTGCGGCTGTCATGATCCTCTTCTTCGGCGTGGCCGGCGGGAACATGTTCCAGGCCAACCAGACCTTCGCCCAGCTGCGCGAGGTGACCGGCGGCGAGTCGGGGATGCTCGGCAGCAGCGGCGCCGCACTCGGTTTCGGCGTGCTGCTCGCGCTCGTGGTCGGCGCGGTCGTGTTCGGCGGGATCCGGTCGATCGGCGCCGTGACCGGCCGCCTCGTCCCCGCGATGGCGATCATCTACGTGGCGGCCTGCCTCGTGGTCATCGCCGTGAACATCGCCCAGGTGCCCTCCGCGATCGGGCTCATCCTCGCCGGTGCGTTCAGCGCCGAGGGCGTGGTGGGCGGCGCGATCGGCGCGTTGATCGTCGGTTTCCAGCGGGCGGCGTTCTCCAACGAGGCCGGACTCGGATCGTCCCCGATCGCGCACTCCGCCGTGCGGACCCGCCACCCGGCGACCGAGGGCTATGTGGCCATGATCGAGCCGCTCGTCGACACCGTGCTCATCTGCACGATGACGGCGCTGACCATCGTGATCGCGGGTACGCCGTTCTGGGCGGAGGCCCGGGCGACGGCGTTCGCGAGCGGCGGCGACGACGTACCGGACGGCGTGCTCGTGACCTCGGACGCGTTCGCGACCGTGCTCCCGTGGTTCCCGTACGTGCTGGCGCTGGCAGTGCTGCTGTTCGCGCTCTCGACGATCATCACGTGGGGGTACTACGGCCAGAAGGCCTGGACCTACCTGTTCGGGAAGAGCCAGGTCAGCGAGCGGATCTACCAGACCGTCTTCTGCCTGTTCGTGATCGTCGGTTCGGTGCTGACGCTGGGCAGCGTGCTGGACTTCGCCGACGCCGTCCTGTTCCTGCTGGCGGTCTTCAACATCATCGGCCTCTACCTGCTGGCCCCGATCGTGAAGCGTGAGGTGCGCGCCTTCCGGGAGCGGCTGCGGCAGGGCGAGATCACCGAGGTGGAGCCCTCCGAACGTTCCATGCTGTGAGGGCCCGGCCCGTCACCGGTCCGGTCGTGGATCGGTGACGAGCCCGGTGACCAGGTCCGCTGCGCTCCCGGACCGGGAGCGCAGCGACCGGTCGTAGTGCCGGGTGGTGGCGATGCTGGCGTGCCCGACGTCGGCCTGCACGTGCTGGATCGGGGCGCCCGCCTCCAGGGCGAGGGTGACGTAGGCGTGCCGCAACGTGTGCGGATGTATCCGCTCGGCGACGTCGGCGAGCGCGGGCCCGGCCGCCCGGGCGATGCGGCGCAGCAGATGGTGCAGGTCGTGGCGCGAGCAGCGCCCGCCGTCGCGGGTGGCGAGCAGCGGTGACCGGCGGTCGGCGGAGCCACGGGCCGGGAGCGGGTCGCCGTACTCCCGGTCGCGCAGCAGCAGGTAGCCGGTGAGGGCGTCGATCGTGGCGTCGCCGGGGAAGACCTCCCGCACGGTGCCGCCCTTGCCCCGCACCCGCAGCAGCCGTTCACCGCCGGAGACGACGAGATCGTCGCGGTCGAGGCCGGTGATCTCGGAGATCCGCAGCCCCAGGCAGAGCAGCGCGACGAAGGCGACGGCGCGGGCCGCGTACAGCTCGCGGTGCCGGGTGCGGTTCGGAAGGTCCGCGGCGGCCGTCCAGAGCTCCCGCACCTGGCCGGCGGTGAGCCGGATCGTCGGCGACGGGTCGCGGGACGTGCCCGCCAGTCCGAGCCGGCCGCGGTGCAGCGCGGCCGGGTTGCCGCCGAGCACGCCCTCCTCGGCGAGGAACGCGTAGAACGCCGACACCGTCGACAGCATCCGCGCGCGGGTGCGCTTGCCGGCGCCCGCCGCGTCCAGAGCGTGCAGCCAGGTCGTGACGTGTGCGGCCGTCACCGCACGCGGGTCGAGCCGGTGACCTGCGCACCACCGGAAGAAGGCGAGGCGGTGCAGCCGCCCGCGGCGGGCCGGCGGGGGAGTGCGGCCGTGCCCCGGCCGTTCCGGCCGCGGCACACCGGTGACGGCGTCGGCCCACTCCGGGGGCAGGCCGAGCGCGTAGGCGTAGGTGCGGCGGGTCTGGGCCGTCCCGTACCCGGCGAGCCAGCGGGCGACGAGCGTCCGGAGCTCCGCGGGGTCGTCGACGCCCGGCCAGTCGGCGCCGGCGCCGTCGTCGTGCGGGCCGGGGACCTCCGGGGCCGGACGCGCGGGCAGCGCGGTGAGCACGGTCAGCGCGGCGGACGGGGTGGGATCGGCCATCGGAGGTGATGCTCCCACCGGTCGCGCGCCGGCAGGTGTTCCCACGCCCGGGCCGGGTCCGTGATCCGTGAGGACGGCGGAGGACGGGGTGATCGGACTTTCGGCCGAGCCCCCACGGCCCGTTTCCACCGGACGGCCGATCCGCGCGCCCGGGCGCGCCGATCATGCTGCGCGGGTCCGGTCACCGTCCGAACGGGAGAGTCCATCGTGAGCCGCACCGCCGTCCTGCCCGTACCGGGGGTGGGCGTCCCGTGAGCGAGCGGCTGCGCGTCCTCGACGTCCTGCGCGGAATGGCGATCGCCGGGATCGTCCTGGTCAACGTGCCGGACATGCTCCTGCTCGATCCGGTCGGGGCCGGGTCGGCGCCGCTGCGCACCGGGCTCGACCTCCTCGTGCAGGGGCGCCTCGTCCCGATCTTCGAGGTGCTGTTCGGCGCCGGGATGTTCCTCGTCGCCCGCTCCGCCCTCGACCGCGGCCGCTCGCCGTGGCCACCCCTGCTGCGCAGGCTGCTCGCCCTGCTCGGGATCGGTCTGCTGCACCAGCTCGTGTATCCCGGTGAGATCCTCACGGTCTACGCGGTCGTCGGGCTGGTGGTCCTCCCGGTGGTCCTCCTGGTGCCCCGCGCGGTCCAGCTCGCCCTGGGGGTCGTGGCCACGGCCGTCGTCGTCGCCGTGGCGGGGAGCTCGGTGCTGGAGACCCCGGGCCTGTTCCTGATCGGTGCGGCCGGTGCGGCCTACGGGGTGCCGGCCGTGCTGGAGCGGGCCGGGCCCCCGGTGTGGTGGGCCATGGCGATCGCCGTGCCGGTCGCCGCTGTGGCGCTGTACCTGCAGATCCTCGAACCGGGCGACCCTCGCTTCACCGTCGCCGGCGGCCGGGCCGGGTTCGCGCTGGCGGTCGTGTACGTCCTGGCGGTTGCGCTGGTCCTGTCCGGTCCGCTGCGCCGGGCGGTGTCCGCGGTGTTCGCCCCGCTCGGCCGGATGGCGCTGACCTGTTACCTGACGGCGTCGCTGGTCGTGGTGCCGGTCGGAGCCCTGCTCGCGCTGCCGGGATCCGGGAACCTGCCCGCGGCACTCGGGCTCGCGGTCGCCGTCGTCACCGCGCAGTCCGTGGCCTGCCGGTTCTGGCTGCGCCGGGCGGACCAGGGGCCGGTCGAGTGGTTGTGGCGGGTGGTGACCTGGGGCTCGTGGCGGCGGACCACGACGGCGCCGTCGTCGTGAGTCCGGGTCTCAGACCTCCCGCCAGGCCCTGGCGATCAGTTCGGTGGACCGCAGCCGGTCCTCCAGCGTCGGCGCCACCGTCTCGACCACCAGCTCGTCGGCCTCGACGGCGTCGACGATCGCGGCCAGCCGCTCGGCCACGGCGCGCGGGGTGCCGGTGACCCGGGTCCGCAGCCGGTCCTCCAGGGCGACGGCGTCGTCGGTGTCCAGTGGCGGCATGAGGGCGCGCTCGTCCGCCGTCGGGTGGTAGGACGGCCCACGGTCCCGGTCGAGACCACGCAGCCAGACGTCGTACCCGGCGGTGAGATCAGCGGCCTCCGCCCCGGTGCGCGCGGCGAGCGCCGACACCGCGACGGCCACGTGCGGCCTGTCCCGGTACGGGCCGGGGGTGAACCGCGCGCGGTAGTCGTCGACGGCCTCGAGCGCCGTCGTCGGGCGGGCGAAGTAGGCGATGCCCAGCGGCAGTCCGGACCGCGCCGCGTAGCCGGAGCTCTCCCCGGCCGCCGTCGCGTGTACCCAGACCTGCGGCGGGACGGCGTCGAGCAGTCGCACCGGATCGCCGTGCAGCCCCGGCTCCTTCCCGTCGAGCAGCCGCAGCAGCTGGTCGCAGCGCCCGGAGAAGGTGCCCAGCCCGCGTTCCAGGAGCCGGGCCTCGACCCGGGAGCGGTCCTGGTCGCCACCCACGGTGCGCGGGATGCGGTCGGCGTCGGACCGGCCGAGCCCCAGGTCGGTCCGGCCGCCGGAGAGCGCGGAGAGGAGCAGCGAGTCCTCGGCGAGCCGCAGGGGCGGGTGGTGGGCGACCGGTGTCGCGGCGACGCCGAGGCGGATCCGCCCGGTGCGGGCGGCGAGGTGCGAGAGCAGGACCATCGGGCTGGTCGAACCGAGTCCGGGGGTGAGGTGGTGCTCACCGACCCAGTAGCGCAGCAACCCGAGCGACTCGGCGTGCTGGGCCATCGTGATCGCGCCGTCGACGACGTCGGCGGCGGACCCACCGGGCCGCACCGGGGACAGGTCCAGGCAGGACAGCGGGATCGTGGACAGCGGTGCTCCTCGGGCGGCCGGGCGCGGGGTGCGGTGGCACGGACGGCAGGCGAATCCTGGGCCCGCACCCCGGCGGGGTCAATCCGGCGGACGGAGCCACGTGGGTGCCGCCGGACGCCACTCACGGGGCGCGGCCTCACGGCCCCCGATCAGCATGGTCGCAGGGGCGGCCGGGTACGGCCCCGCCGGGGGAGCGGCCCGGACCGGCGCACGGTCTCACCCGCCGCAGGTGATCCGCCGACCCGGTGGGCCGACCACGATGACCTGCGACCGGACCGGGTTCGGCAGCGGAGGGGCCGGTATGGACGCGATCCCGAGCGGCCACGGCGACGTGGCCCCCGCCGGTGAGCTCGGACCGCTCGCCCGGGCCAGGGTCCGGTCCCTGCTGACCGGGTCGATCTTCGCGATGGCGGTGCTCGTCTACCTCGGTGACCGGGAGACGACGCTGGTGGCGGCGGTCGGCACGGTGGCAGGCACGGGTCTGGTGGTCTTCTTCGGGGAGGCGTACGCGGGTCTGCTCTCGGCCTCGCTCGCGTCGGTGCGTGCGGTCCCGTGGACCGAGGTGCGGGACGAGCTCGGTGCGAGTTCGGCGGCGGCGGCGCCCGGTGTCCTGGCGGGGGGCATCCTGTTGCTCGTGGACCTGGCGGGTTCCACCGTGCAGACCGGCATCGACATCGCGTTGTGGGCGGGCGTCCTCACGCTGACGGTGTGCAGCGTCCTCGAGGGCCGCGGCTCGCACCGGCCACTGCCGGTCCGGATCGCTGCCGTCGCCGGCTCGGTCCTGCTGGGCATCGGAATCATCGTCCTGAAAGCCGCACTCCACTGACGGTGATCACGGATCGGGAAGCAGGGTGGCCGTATGCGGCCGGTTCCCTTCCCGATCCGTGATCACCGGGGTCCGGTCAGGCGGGGCCGAAGCGGAATGCGGGGTGGGTGCCGGTGGCGGTGAAGGGGTGGAGGATCCGGGTCACCTCCGTGCGGGCCGTGGCGGGGTCCACCGCCCCGTCGCCGAAGGGGGCCAGGGCGTTCACCAGGTACGCCGCGTCGCGGCCCCGCACCGAGTCCGGGACCCGCGGGGCCCGGCCCGCCGCCCCGCCGAGGTGCCGGATCCCGGTCACCGCCATCGGGCCGGTGCGGGTCGCGACCCGGTCGAGGGCGGCCGGGTCGAGCCCGTCGACGAGGACGCAGTCGCCCAGGTAGGCGTGCGGGAACTCCGGCTCGGCGTACACCCGCGCGGAGTCGACGGGATCGAGCGGTCCGACCGTGTCGTCGTCCCAGCCGACGGCCGCGCGCAGCGGCGCGAGCCACCGGTCGGCCTCGGCGGTCGTCCCGCTGACGGTGACGCCGACCCGCAGCACCCGGCGCCCGCGCAGGTGCGGCGGCAGGAACGGCAGGTCCGGGTAGGGCACGACCGAGACGCCGGACGTCACCGCGTCGGGCAACCCGGCCGTCCACGAGGCCCAGGCGTGCAGCGGAGCCGGGTCGCCGGGCTCGTCGGCGGGGCCGAGGACCGTCACCAGCCCGCCACCGGTGAGGGGGTCCGCGGGGAGCAGGCCGATCGTCACCGCGGTCACGACCTCCCCGGACCGCGGACCGGTCCCGCGCAGCCGCGTGAAGACCTCCCCGCCCGTGACCTCGCGGACGCCGTCGCGGTCCACCACCTCGATCGACCGCACGTGGTCGGCCGCCCAGCCGTCGGACCGGACGGCGAGGCCGAGACCGCCGCCGGACAGGTACCCGGCCACCCCGACCGACGGGGCGCTGCCGCTCGGCGCCCGCAGGCCGTGCGGTGCCGCCGCGGCCGCCACGTCCGCCCAGGTCGCGCCGGCCCCGACCCGTGCCGACGCCGTCGCCGGGTCGACACCGACCCCGCTCATCGCCGAGGTGTCGAGCAGGACCCCGCCCGCGGCGGGGACCCGGAGCCCGTGGCCCGACGCGTGCACCGTCACCGGCGCGCCGTGCCGGTCGGCGACGTCGAGCACGGCGGCGACGTCCGCGGGACCGCCGGCGGCGACGGTGACCTCGGACCGGTGCGCCGTCCCGGTCTGGAAGCAGGTGCCCGGCGCGGCGCCGGTGACGACCCGGCCGGTGACGCGGGCGGAGAGAGCGGTGTGCAGGGACTGTGTCGTCGTGGTCATGGCAACGAGCCTGCGACGCCGAGCGGCATAAGTCGAAGAGCTGATTCGTCTAGCCGCTAGCATTCGCGGTTATGGAACTGCGGCATCTGCGCTACCTGGTCACCGTGGTCGACGAGGGCACCGTCACTGCGGCCGCGGAGACGCTGCACGTCGCGCAGCCCGGCGTGAGCGCGCAGCTGCGGCAGCTGGAACGGGAGCTGGGGGAGACCCTCCTCGAACGCGGTCCCCGTGCCGTCGTGCCGACCGAGGCAGGACGGGCGGTGCTGCCGCACGCCCGGGCCGCGCTGGCCGCCGTCGAGGGAGCCCGGGACGCCGTCGCCGCCCTCCGCGGGCTCGTGCAGGGCCGGGTCGCGGTGGGGATGGCCAGCTCGCTGCCCGACACCGTGCTCGCCGACCCGGTGGGCGACTTCGCCGCCGAGCACCCCGGGGTCGAGGTGACACTGCGCGAGGGCACCACCGACGAGCTCGTCACGGATCTGCGTGCCGGGCGCGTCGATCTGGCGGTCCTCGGGTTCCCCACCGCACCGCCCGACGGGCTCGACGGCCGGGTGCTGGTCGAGTCCGAGCTGGTCGCCGCTGTCGCCGCGGACGACGCCGTCGCCGGCGACGCGGTGCTCCCGCTCGCCGAGCTGGTGCGGCGCCCGCTGATCTGCCTGCCCCGCGGCCACGGATTGCGCACCGCGCTGGACGGCGCGCTCGCGGCGCACGGCCTGACCGCCCGGGTGACGTTCGAGTCCGGTGCGATGAACCTGCTGCTGCGCCTCGCCGCCCGTGGGGCGGGGACGGCCGTCGTCCCGGCACCGGCGCTGCGGGCCGCCGCGGTGCAGGCGCTGGAGCGGCCGCCGGCGGCGCTGGCGCTCGAACCGGAGGTGCGGACCCGGCTGCACCTGGTGTGGCGCTCGGGCGGGCCCGGGGGACCCGCCGCGCGCGCGTTGCTCGACCGGCTGCTCGGCTGACCCCGCAGCCGCTCAGGTGCGGGGGACCGACACCAGCACGCGGACGGCCTCGGCGACGGCGGCGCGCCGTGCCACCCGGACCGCCGACGCGATCGGCCGCAGCGCGTCGGAGCGGGCCACCGCGGCCGACGCCGACAGCGCCCCGCCCGGGGCGTCGCCGTTCGCGGCGGAGAGGATCGCGTCGACCTCGTCGGCCTGCTGGAGCACCCGCAGCGCCTGCGGCGGCATGCCGTCCGGCCACAGTGCACGCGGCCGGCCGCGCAGCGCCGCGGCGATCTCCTCGCGCACACCCGGCCGGTGCCGGGCGACGCCCATGTAGGACAGCGCCGCCGCGGCGTTGCGGACCTGTCCGCGCAGGTCCCGCTCGGCCTCGTTCAGCGCCACGTACTCCGGCACCGGCCCGCTGTCCGGCACCGCGTGGACGGTCCAGCGGACGACGCCGTCGGCGATCGGGGACGGGACGACGCCGAGCCCGGCGTCCGGGAACAGGACGCCCTCGCCGGCCGTCGTCGCCTCGCGGGAGAACGGGCCGGGGCCGGGCAGCCCGCGCACGTCACCGGGGGCGGGCAGCACGACCCGGGCCGACCCGCGCGGCGCCGCCCGGCGGACGGCGGCCAGCAGCAGCGTGGTCGACGTCGGGGTCGTACCGGGGCCGGGCAGGTCGGTCAGGGCAGCCGTCCCGTCGTCGGCGGCCAGGACGTCGTGCGCCTCCGACCACGGCGCGAGCGCGTCGAGGACGTCGTCGGGGGCGGCGGTCCCGGCCAGCCAGGCCGAGGCCCAGACGGCAAGGGTCGCGGAGGCACTGGACACGGCCGTCAGGCTAACGATCGTGGGCGCCGCGCACACCCGGCAGGAGGGTGACGCTGAGTGCCCGCGAGTCAGCGGGGTGTGACCACGACCGGGTGGGCGTGTCGTACACCGGTGACGGGCGGGTCCCGCGGCGATACTCGACGACCATGAGCCGGACCCACGACTACCGCGGCGCGTTCGACGCCGCAGGCACCCGTGCCGCGCGCCCGTCCCGCGTCGCGGAGGTCCCGGCCGAGCCCGGCCTCGTCGTGGAGGACCCGGCGAGCGGGTTCTGCGGAGCGGTCGTCGGGATCACGGGGTCCGAGGTGACGCTGGAGGACCGCTTCGGCGGGCGGCGGATCTTCCCGCTGCGGCCCGCGGCGTTCCTGTTCGAGGGCGCTCCGGCCACGCTGGTGCGCCCGAAGGCCGCGCCGGCCGGACGGACGCTGTCCGCGTCGGGGTCGGTGCACGTCGCGGGCCACCGGGCCCGCACGGCCCGCGCCGCCCGGATCTGGGTCGAGGGCCTGCACGACGCCCACCTGCTCGAGCAGGTGTGGGGGCACGACCTGCGGGTGGAGGGTGTCGTCGTCGAACCCCTGCACGGCGTCGACGACCTGGCCGCCGCCGTCCGCGACTTCGCACCCGGGCCGCACCGCCGTCTCGGGATCCTGGTCGACCACCTCGTCGAGGGCACCAAGGAGACCCGGCAGGCGCGCGAGGCGTACCGCGCCACCCGGGAGGCGCAGCACCACGTGCTCGTCACCGGTCACCCGTACGTCGACGTGTGGCAGGCGGTGAAACCGTCCGTGGTCGGGATCCGGGAGTGGCCGGTGATCCCGCGGGGGACGGACTGGAAGACCGGGGTGTGTGCCCGGCTCGGCTGGGGCGAGCCCGCGGACGGCGCGCGCCGGGTGCTGGGCGCGGTCTCGAGCTACCGCGACCTGGAGTCGCCGATGATCGGGGCCGTCGAGCGGCTGATCGACTTCGTGACGGCGATCGAGGAACCGGACGCGAGGGCCTGAACCGGCTGCGCCCCAATAACGATCAGGCCAACCGACGGTGGATCCGCGCCGCCGAATGTCCGATTCTGGCACCCTGGACGCATGACACCGGCACTGATCTGGCTGCTCGTCGGGGTGGTCCTGGTCGGGGCGGAGTTCGTGTCCGGCGAGCTGTTCCTGGTGATGCTCGGCGGGGGTGCGCTCGCCGCGGCCGGGGGCGCCGCGCTCGGACTGGGGCTGCTGCCGAGCGCGGGACTGTTCGCGATCGTGTCCGTGCTGTTGCTGCTGGCCGTCCGGCCGGTCGCGAAACGGAAGCTGCAGGAACGGATGGGGTCGCTGGAACGCCACCAGGACCGGTTCGTGGGCTCCGCCGCCGAGGTCGTCCAGCGGGTCGACGGCGAGGGCGGCCAGGTCCGGATCGGCAAGGAGGTCTGGTCGGCCCGCTCGATGGACGGGCGCGAGGTCCTCGAGGCGGGCACGACCGTCACCGTCCTGCAGGTCACCGGCGCTGCCGTGCTCGTGACCGGCCGGGGGGAACTGCCGGCGTCCTGAGCGCCGGCGATCGAGCCCCGGGGACTCCGGGGCGTACGTGAGCGCCGGTCCTCCGGCGCGCATCGAGGGGAGGCCGGATGGATGCCGGTGTGATCATCGCGATCGTCCTGCTCGTCCTGGTCGTGACGATCGTCGTCAAGTCGATCGTCATCGTGCCGCAGGAGTGGGCGTACATCATCGAGCGGCTCGGCCGCTACCACAGCACCCGGGAGGGCGGCCCCGCCATCCTGGTGCCGTTCGTGGACCGCACCCGGGAGCGGGTCGACCTGCGGGAGCAGGTCGTGTCCTTCCCGCCGCAGCCGGTCATCACCCAGGACAACCTGACGGTGAACATCGACACGGTCGTCTACTTCAAGGTCAACGACGCCAAGGCCGCGGTCTACGAGATCGCCAACTACATCGCCGGTGTCGAGCAGATCACCACCACGACCCTGCGGAACGTGGTCGGCGGGATGACGCTGGAGCAGACCCTGACCTCGCGGGACCGGATCAACACCGCGCTGCGCGGCGAGCTCGACGAGGCCACCGAGCGCTGGGGCATCCGGGTGGCCCGGGTCGAGATCAAGGCGATCGACCCGCCGCCGTCCATCCAGAACTCGATGGAACAGCAGATGAAGGCCGACCGTGAGAAGCGGGCCATGATCCTCACGGCGGAGGGCCAGCGGGAGTCGGCGATCCGCAGCGCCGAGGGTCAGAAGCAGTCGCAGATCCTCACCGCCGAGGGTGCCAAGCAGGCGTCCATCCTGGAGGCCGAGGCCGAGCGGCAGGGCGAGATCCTGCGCGCGCAGGGCCGCCGGGCCGCGCAGTACCTCGAGGCACAGGGTGCGGCGAAGGCGATCGAGAAGAAGTTCGCCGCGATCAAGGCAGGCCGGCCGACCCCGGAGCTGCTCGCCTACGAGTACCTCCAGACGCTGCCGGAGATGGCGCAGGGCGAGGCCAGCAAGATGTGGGTCGTGCCGTCCGACTTCGGCAAGGCCCTGGAGGGCTTCACCCGCATGCTCGGGGCGCCCGGCGACGACGGTGTCTTCCGCTACACCCCCAGCCCGGACGACGGCACGGTGTCGCGTCCCGCCGACGACGACGACTCCGTCGAGGACTGGTTCGACACCTCCACCGACCCGGAGATCGCCCGGCAGGTCGCCGAGGCCACCGCGGCGGCCCAGGCGGAGGTGCCGCCGGTCGGCGACCGCCCGGCGTCCGGGGGCGACGGTGGCGGGTCCTCCCCGTCGCAGATCGAGGCGTCCCGCCAGGTCCCGGGACTGAGCACCACCCCGGGCGACGTGCAGCCGCACCCGAACGGTGAGCACCAGGGCTGACGCCCCGCTCCACCCGTCCCCTCAGCGGCCCGGGGAACCGCCGTCCGGCACCACCGGACCGCGGCTCCCCGGGCCCGCTCATGCCAGTACGAAGCCGTAGGGCAGTTCGAGGCGGTGCCTCGCCAGCAGGGCATCGTCGGCGAGGAGATCCCGGGTCGGGCCGTCGGCGGTGACCACCCCGCCGTCGAGGACGACGCTGCGCGGGCACAGCTGCAGCGCGTACGGCAGGTCGTGGGTGACCATCAGCATCGTCACGTCCAGCCCGAGCAGGACCTCGGCCAGTTCGCGGCGGGCCACCGGGTCCAGGTTCGACGACGGCTCGTCGAGAACCAGGATCTCCGGGTCGCAGGCGAGAACCGTCGCCAGCGCCACCCGGCGCCGCTGGCCCCCGGAGAGGTGCAGCGGGGACCGGTCGGCGTGCCCCTCCATCCCGACCGCGCGCAGCGCCGTCCGGACCCGGTCGGTGAGCGCGTCGCCGCGCAGCCCGAAGTTCGCGGGCCCGAACGCGACGTCCTCGCCGACGGTGGGCATGAACAGCTGGTCGTCCGGGTCCTGGAAGACGATCCCCACCCGGCGCCGGATCTCCTGCAGGTTCGGCCGCTCCACCGCGAGCCCGCCCACCTCGACCGACCCCTCCCCGCCGCCGAGGATCCCGTTCAGGTGCAGCACGAGCGTCGTCTTCCCGGCGCCGTTCGGACCGAGGAGCGCGACCCGTTCCCCACGGGCGACGGTGAGGTCGACCCCGTAGAGGGCCTGGTGGCCGTCGGGGTAGGCGTAGGCGAGATCGTGCAGGCGCAGCGACGGGTTCACGTCAGCAACCAGCCCGATCCGGCGAGCACCAGCGCGACGGCCGCCGCCGACAGCCCGGCGACCCACTGCCGGGCGGTGGTCCGGGTGTCGCCCAGTGGCGGCATGGTCCCGGTCCAGCCGCGGGACAGCATCGCCAGGTGCACCCGCTCACCACCCTCGTAGGAGCGGACGAACAGGGCTCCGATCCCGCGTGCCGTGGCCGCGGCCTGCCAGAGGAACCGCGGGTCGTGCCCGCGGGAGATCCGGGACAGCCGCATCCGGCGGGCCTCTCCGGCGATCACCTCGGCGTAGCGCAGCATCAGCGTGGCGATCGTGGTCACGATCGCCGGGGCCCGCAGTCGCTGCAGGCCGGCGAGCAGGTCGCGCATCGGTGTCGTCGCGGCGAGGGTCAGCGAGGTCAGGACGCCGAGGGTCCCCTTGATGAGGATGTTCCACGCCCCGAGCAGGCCGGGCCCGGACAGCGCGAACCCGAGGACGTCCACCGACGGCGGCGGGCCGGTGAGCGGCAGCAGCACCGCCAGCACGACGAACGGCAGCTCGATCAGCGACCGCCGCAGGATCCAGCCCGGCGGGATCCGCGCCGCGGTCCAGACCGCCACGAGAAGCAGCGCGAACCCGCCGAACACCGCGAACGCCTCCCGCGGCGTGGCGACCACGCACACCACGACCAGGAACGCCGAGACGATCTTGACCTCGGGCGGGAGCCGGTGCACGGGGGAGTCGTGGGCGAGATGCAGCGGGTGGGTGTGCCCCGCTCCCATCAGACGGTCCCCGCCGGCCGGCGCCCGGTCACCGGGACCGGCGGCGGAGCAGCAGGAACACCCCGCCCGCCACGACGACCGTCACCACCACTCCGGCGACGCCCGCGATCCCGGTGGTCCCGTCGGTACCGCCGACCGCGTAGCCGGCCAGCGGGCTCGACGCCGTCGCGTGCTCGCCCTCGTTCTGCGCGATGCAGCTGCCCTCCAGCTGCTCCTCGCCCTGCGGGGTCTCGACGACCGTGCAGCCGTCGCGGGCGACCGTGTCGAGGCCGTCGGGGTCCGGGGAGGCCAGGGAGGACAGCAGCCCGGCGACGAGCAGCGACACCAGGAGGAACCCGGCGAGGAACACCGCGGTGCGCCGGCCGGTGGCGGGGGTGGTCATCGGGCCGTCCCTCCGGTCCCGGACGGGGACCGGCGCGCGAGCGGCACCGACGTCCCCCTGAGCAGGTACACGAGATCGGGCCGCACCGCGGCGACCGCGCCGACGGTCGCCGCGGTGATCACGCCCTCGCCGATCCCGATCAGCACGTGCAGGCCGCCCATCAGCGCGAACACGGTGCCGAGCGTCGCGCCCCCGGCTCCGCCGATCGCGTACTCGGCCACGAAGCCCATCGCCGCGACGACGGTGTTGAGCAGGGCCGCGACGAAGGCGACGCCGACGAGACCGCCCCGGGAGCGGAGGGCGAGCGGGCGCAGTGCCCTGGCGACGAGCCAGCCGGCCGTCACCCCGATCACCGCCATGTTGGTGATGTTGAGCCCGAGGGCCGTGAGACCACCGTCGGCGAACAGCAGGGCCTGCACGACCAGGACGATCGAGATCGAGATCATCCCGACCCACGGGCCGACGAGGATCGCGACCAGGGCGCCACCGAGCAGGTGCCCGCTGGCACCGGGCAGGATCGGGAAGTTGATCATCTGGACGGCGAAGACGAACGCCGTCACCAGCCCGGCCATCGGGGCCGTCCGGTCGTCGAGGTCGGCGCGGGCCCGGACGACGGCCAGTGCGAGCGCGCCGACCGCCACCACGCCGAAGAGCAGCGCGGTCGGCCCGTTCACCAACCCGTCGCTCATGTGCATGGCGACCGCATGGGTCTGCATCGCGCCCCCTCGCCGGGTCCGGTGGACCGGCCGCCACCCGGCCGGGTGAGGGGATTGAACGCGACACGGGTGCTGCTGCACAGAGCTGGCAGCAGGTAAGGACCTGCATGTCCGGAATGTCGCCTCGGGACCTGCCGGAACGGAGAGTGCGCAGGGCCCTACCGGGCCGAGGCCGCCTCCTCCTGCTCGGCCATGAGCTTGTCGTCCTTACGGGCGGCGATCCGCGAGACCCGGAACAGCGCCTTGCGGCGGGCACGGCCGAGCGGGAGCGCGATCCGGCCGATGCGGACGTCGAGCGGGCGGACGTCGAAGGTGCCGGACTCGCCGAGCTCGTCGATCAGCTGCTGCTGCTCGTCGGAGATCTGCTGCTCGTACTCCGAGGACACCGAGCCGCGGGCGATGCGGAACGCCGCGAGGGTCTCCGGCACGCCGAGGAAGTCGCCGTACTGCAGCAGCCGCATCCAGAGGTCGAGGTCCATGATGAACCGCCGGTCGGCACGCCAGCCGCCGGCCGTCACGAACTGCTCCTGCCGGAACAGGACGTTGCCCGGCTCGCCGATCGGGTTGGCGCCGTTGCGGATGACGCGACGGGCCACCTCGCTGCCCGAGTGCAGCCCGACGAGTCCGGCGCCCAGCCCGCGCCGGGGCACGAGGACGCGGCTCTGCTCGTCGATCATGTGCCGGCGGGACGCGACGAGGGCCAGCGACGGGTCGTCGCGCATCGGCGGCACCTGCAGCTCCAGGCAGCGCGGGTGCAGCAGGTCGTCGGCGCACACGAGCTTGACCAGGGGAGCGCGGCACAGCTGCACCGCGCGGTTCCAGTTCTCGCCCTGCGACAGGGTCTCGCGGTTGCGCTCCACCCGGATCCGCGGGTCGCGGAACGACGTCGCGATCTCCCAGCTGCGGTCGGAGCTGTTGTTCTCCAGCACGACGAGCTCGAAGTCCCGCCAGGTCTGCTCCAGGACACTGCGGATGGTCTCCGCGAGGTAGCTCTCACCGTTGTAGACCGGGATGCAGACGGACACGCTGGGCAGGAAGCCGCCGGGCCTCATCGGGTACCTCGCGGGATCGGGGACAGGACACGGACCGATCACGGTACCCGCCGGGGGACCACGTCCGGACGGCGGCGGCCGGGAACCGGCGACGGTCGCCGGGCGGGAGACGAAGGTCGACCCACCGCCCGTCCGTTCGTCGTGATCGACTGGCCGTTCGTCGGTAATTCGGCGTACGGCCCGCTACGCAGCGGCGTACGGGCGGTCCCGGGGACCACCGAACGGCGCACCGTCCGTACTATGAGGCGCTGTGTCCACCGGGTCGGAGCGCCTGCGGACGGCTCGTCGCGCAGCGGCGCTACGCCGTCCGGATGACACCCGCTGCGGTACGGGTCACGTAACGCAAGCGGCGGGGGCGCAGATAAGCCCTATGCCCCCCGTTGTGGGGGAACGCCACGATCCGGTGCCGCTGACGCCGCCGGACACCACCACATGCACGCCGAACCGCGCGCGCCCAGACCGATCGATTCGGGGGAGAGACCGGTGAACAAGCGCCCTGACCACGGAACCCACCGTCCGGACAGACCACGGGTGTCGGTGATCGTGCCGACCCGTAACGAGGCCCGCAACCTGGAGATCGTCCTCCCGGCCATCGCCGCCGTGCGGCCCGCCGTGCACGAGGTCCTCGTCGTCGACGGGAACTCCAAGGACGGCACCGTCGAGACCGCCCGGCGCGTCCTGCCCGGTGTGCGGATCGTCCGCCAGACCCGCAAGGGCAAGGGCAACGCCATGGCCTGCGGTTTCGCCGCGGCCAACGGTGACGTCCTGGTCATGTTCGACGCCGACGGCTCGGCCGACCCGCAGGAGATCCCGCGCTTCGTCCAGGCACTCGTCGAGGGCGCCGACTTCGCCAAGGGCAGCCGCTTCGCCAAGGGGGGCGGCAGCGACGACATCACCCTGCTGCGCAAGAGCGGCAACGCCGGCCTGAACCTGGTCGCGAACACGCTGTTCGGCACCCGCTACACCGATCTCTGCTACGGCTACAACGCGTTCTGGGCGGACATCCTGCCGCAGCTGGAGCTGCCGGCGGTGGACATGCCCCCGCACCCCGACGACGGCATGTACTGGGGCGACGGGTTCGAGATCGAGACCGTCCTGAACTGCCGGGTCGCCGCCGCCGGTCTGTCGATCACCGAGGTCCCCTCGAAGGAGCGGGAGCGGATGTTCGGCGAGACCAACCTGCGGACCTTCGCCGACGGCACCCGGGTCCTGCGCACCCTGGCCGCCGAGCGCCGCCGGGCCGGGCGCGAGCCCGGTGCCGCCGCCGCGCTGCCGGCCGCCGTCACCCCGCCCGCCGGGCACCCGGTGGCGCCGCAGCCGGGCCGGACCAACGGTACGAACCCGGCACCGCCCGTCTCCGGAAGCACCCCGCCCGCCGCTGCGCCGGAGCGTCCGCGCCCGGCCCCGCGGCCCGCGGAGGCCGACGCGCCGACCCTGCCGCCCTACCGGCCGCAGCCCTCGTCGCAGCCGGTCGCTCGTGATCGCCGTGGTCAGAAGGCCGGTGCCGCCGGTCTGTCCGGCCGCGCCGCCACGGCACCGGGTGGTGCGGACCGGGACGGGACCGGGCGTCACGACCCGGCCGGCGTGCGGTACGCATGGGGTGAAGAGGCGTCCTGACGACCGGCTACCGGGCCGGACCAGGCCCGGTGACCGCAGACCCGTGACCACGCGGGTCACACGACACACCACCGGCGCTCGTCCGATCGGACGGGCGCCGGTCATCGGAGGAAGGGGAGTGCCGCGGTGAGCGTGCCGTCCGCAGCAGAGCTGACCCGGGCGAGGACCGCGCGTCGCTACGTGGCGATCCTGCTCGTGGCGGCGGGGGTACTCGCCTGCGTGCTCAACATCGCGAACGTCAGCGGGGGCGGGCTCGGCGAGTTCCGGCTCCTGCTGACGATCGGCTTCCTGCTGCTCGGTCCGGGGTGGGCCGCCGCAGGGTTCCTGCGCCGCGCGCCCGCCGCGCACGTGTGGCTGCTGACGCTGGGCGTCGGGACCGCCGTGACGCTGATCGGCGGGCAGCTGATGGTGAGCCTCGGGCTCTGGTACCCGAGCGTCGCCCTGTTCGTCGTCACCCTGCTCAGCATCCCGTTCCTGCTACGGCACGCGGTGGTCGCACAGTGAGGCCGGTCGGGCCGGCGCACACCCGCCTCGGTGCGGGTGCCGCCGGTCCCGGCCCGGCCTCCGGTCCCGAGCGGAACCCGGCGGTGCCGGGCCGGCACGCCTCCGACTCCGGGACCCGTGCGATGCCCTCCCGTCCGACGGGCGGCCCCGGCCCGCACGACCCGTACGCCGACCCGACGACGCGGGCGCTGCCGGCCGCGGGGGGTGCCCCGGGCCCCGAGACCGGCCCGGACGCGCCGACCCAGCGCCTCGAGCCCGCCCGCGAACGCGTGCGGTCGCGCGAGCTCTCCGAGCAGCGCACCGAGTACATCCCGCTCGTGGGCCTGCGCGGCCCGGGCGAGAACCCGCCGCCACCCTCCGACCACGGCCCCGACACCGACGGCGACGACGGCGGGCACGGGAAGAACGGCGGGATCGGCGACGGGATCGCCCTCACCCTCTGCTCCGGTTTCGGCTCGATCGCCGGCCTGCTCGGCGTCCTGATCGCGGCGCGGATCATGCCGCAGGAGGAGGTCGGCCGGGCCTCGGAGTTCGTGTCGGCGTTCCAGCTGATCGGCGGGATGGCCCAGCTCAACCTGGGTCTCGGCCTGATGCGCTGGCTGCCCGGGGCGGGCCGGAGATCGGTCCGGCTGACCTTCGGCGCGTTGCTGCTGATCATGCCGTTGTCCGGCCTCATCGGCCTGGTGTACGGCGTGATCGTGCCGCGCATCGCCGAGACCGCCGGTGGCGGGAGTCTCGGGCTCGGCCTGCTGGTGCTGGTGCTGACCTGCGCGGGCTGGGGCGTGTTCGTCGTCCACGACTTCGTCATGGTCGCGATCGGGAAACCCTGGGTCGCGGTCTGGCGGAACGGGACGTTCGCCGTCGTCCGGATCGTGCTGCTGCTCGCGCTCGGTGCCTCGCTGCACTCGCAGGCGATGGTCCTGTCCTGGGCGATCCCGGTCGTCCTCTGGGTGGCTGCCGGTACCGCGATGCTCTGGTACATGACGCGGCGGTTCGCCGCGGCCGGTGGTCCCGGCATCGTCCCGAGCCGTGCCGAGGCGATCGCGTTCCTCGCCCCGACGGCCCTGGCCCAGTGCGGGAACGCGCTGCTCTACAACCAGGTGCCGCTGTTCGCGAACATCCGCATGGGCAACGAGATCGGCGCGGTGTTCTTCATCTGCTGGCAGGCGGTGACGGTCATCGACCTCGCCGCCACGTTCTTCACGAACTCGCTGGCCGTGCAGACCGCGCGGGAGCCGCACCGGGCCGACGAGTTCGCCCGGCTCGCGCGGCGTCGCATGCTCCTGTTGTTCCTGCCCGCGCTCGGCGTGGGAGCCGTCCTCGGCTACCCCGTGCTGTCGCTGCTGGGCGAGGGCTACGCGGCCGGTGCGCCGGCCCTGGCCGTCCTGATGGCCGGCCTGCTGTTCCGGCTGCTCGTCGTGTTCGAGCTGGCCCGGCGCCAGGCCGACGGCGACGGCATGGGCTACGCGAAGATCCAGTTGCTCAACACCGGACTGGTCGTCGTCTTCGCCGGCCTGGTCCCGCTGCCCGACCCGGCGACCACGTCCGTCAGCATGGTCATGCTGCCGATGGTGCTGGGCTATGTCGGCGCACAGGTGCTGTGCGCCCTCGCTCTCAGATTCGTCCCGGCGTGGAACCGCCGGCCTTCCACGGAGGTGAAGTCGTGACGTCGGAGACCCGCCGGACGGGCGGCCCCGACCCGTCCGCCCGGTCCCGCGGCGAGCAGGGCCGGGCCGGTCGGACCACGCAGGTCGAGGAGAGCCCGAGTGAACGGACGCAGTTCGTCGCGCCGCCCGGGCCGGACTCGCCCACGACGGCCGTGCGCGGACCCGTTCCGCGCCCGGGCGGCGACGGGCCGGTCCCGCCGCCACCTCCGGGCCCGGGTGGGCAGCCCCCGCCACCGCCCGGGCCCACCGGGCCGGTCGGCCCGTTGTGGACCTGGGCCGCGCCGGTGCTGGCCGTGCTGGCCGTCGTGCTGCTGCCGCTGGCCGCCGCGACGACCGACCTGTCGGACATGGGCGGCTGGGGTCTCGCCCCGGTCCTGAGCCCGCTGGCCTGGGTCGCGCTGCTGCTGGCGATCGCCTGCTGCGTGGTCGAGCTGTGGTCGCCGCGGCCGCGGATCCCGATGCTCGGCGCTGCGACGGGTGTGCTCGTCCTGTGCTCGACGGGCATGCCGTCGGTCGTGGAGCCGCAGGCCCGGTTCACCACCGCCTGGCTGATCTCCGGCTTCGTGGACGCGGTCTCGGCGAACAACGGCGTCCCGCCCACCGGTGTCGACGCCCGGTTCTACTGGCCGGGGTTCTTCGCCCAGTGGGCCTGGTTCCGTGACGCCGGCGGTGCCGACCAGCTGGACACGATCCTGCGCTGGTACCCGCCGGCCGTCACCGCGGTCTGGGCGATCGGCGTGTACGCGCTCGCCCGCTCGATGCTGGGCGGCACCCGCGCACCCTGGGTGGCCGCGTGGCTGTTCATCGGCCTGAACTGGATCGAGCAGGACTACTTCTCGCCGCAGGCCACCGCGATCGTGCTGCAGCTGACCGTCCTGACCTTCGCGCTCGGCCCGCTGGCGACCCGGCGGGTCGACAACGCCGGCATCGGCGGCTGGCCACGGTCGCACCGCGGTGCGCCACCGCTACCCCGGTGGCGGCGCTGGCTGGTCAGCGCGATGACCCCGCCGAACAGTCCGACGCTGCCGCCACGGCAGCTGCTGCTGATCTTCTTCTGCGCCGCGCTCTGCGTGATCGCGGTCGCGCCGACGCACCAGCTGACCCCGTTCGCGATCATCGGTCAGCTCGTCGTGCTGGCGCTGGTCGGCCGGTTCCGGGGCCGGGGCCTGGTGTTCATCGCGATCCTCGCGGTCACGGTGTTCATCCTGATCGCGGCCCGGGACTTCTGGATGACCCAGATCAGCATGATCATCGGCAGCAGCGACGAGGGTGGTGCGCTCGCGGCCGGTGTCACGGACCGGCTGCAGGGCGACACCGGCCAGATCGCGGTGAAGTTCATGCGGGCCGGCATGACCGGCCTCATCTACCTCATCGGGTTCGCCGGGGCCTGGGTCTACTGGAAGCGGCGTCGTGACCTGGTGCCGATCCTGCTGGCCGTCATCCCGATGGGCATGGCCGCGGTGCAGAGCTACGGCGGCGAACTCTTCCTGCGCATCCTGCTGTTCGGCCTGCCGATCCTGACGATCCTCGCGGTCGACGCGCTGCGGGCGTTCGTCCGGGTCGACCGCGCCCGGGAGAAGCTGCTCGCGGTCGCGATGGTCGCGGTCTTCGGGCTGCTGATCCTCATCCGTGGTGGCAACGAGGCCTACCTCGACGTCACCACCGAGGACGTCCAGATGACCCGGCAGGCGTACGACGCGGCCCCGCCCGGGGCGACCGTGCAGCCGCTGTCCACCATCGGCCCGTACGCGCTGGAAGGCGTCGGCGAGCACAACAACATGGCGTCCGGTGGCGAGGGCTGCGCGATCCTCGCGGCGGACGAGTTCCGGTGCATCGACCAGGTGCAGCCGCAGACGATCCTGTTCTACGGGTCGATCGAGAAGCAGGGGGTCGTGCTGAACGACCGGCAGCCGGGCTGGACGATCGCGATCCGCGACCAGCTGATCGCCTCCGGCCAGTACCGGGCGACCTACGAGAACGGGTTCAACGCCGTCCTCGTCCGCAACGAGGTCGCTCCGGCCCCGGGTGTCCCGGCACCGGCCCCGCCGGCCGGGGACGCCCCGGCACCGGCTGCAGGGGAGGAGGTGCCGGCCCCGTGACCGGATTCGCACTCACCTGGATCGTGTTCGCCCTGGTGCTGGCCCTGTTCGGGGCCCGTGCCTGGGTGGTGGAGACCAACCGCGGTCGGCTGAGCACCGGAGGTGCGGCCCAGCGGGGCATGACCGTCGCCGTCGTGGGGTCGGTCGTGCTGCTGGCGGTGATGCTCGTCCTCAACGGCGGGGTCGAGCTGGTCCAGCTCGTCATGACCGGGCAGACCGACATCACCGCCCCGGCCGAGCCCCTCCCGGGCCAGGACCCGGCCGTGCCGGTGCCCCCGGGCGGCGCGCCCGCTCCTCCGGCGAACTGACCCGCCGCACACCACGAGGCCCGGTACCCGAACTGGGGTACCGGGCCTCGTCGTCCCGGGTCCGCGGACCCCGGGGGATCAGCCGGAGAAGCCGATCGCCACGTACTTGGTCTCGAGGAACTCGTCGATCCCGACGTTGCCGCCCTCCCGGCCGAGCCCGGACTCCTTGACCCCGCCGAACGGTGCCGCCGGGTTCGACACCAGGCCGGTGTTCAGGCCGATCATCCCGCTCTCCAGGTTCTCCGCGATGCGCAGCGCCCGGTTGATCTCACGGGTGTAGACGTAGTTGACCAGGCCGAACTCGGTGGCGTTGGCTGCGTCGAGGGCCTGCTGCTCGGAGTCGACGACCGTGATCGGCGCGACCGGGCCGAAGATCTCCTCGTGGTTGAGCCGGGAGTCGGCGGGCACGTCGGTGAGCACGGTGGGCGGGTAGAAGTAGCCCGGCCCGTCCTGGGCCTTCCCACCGAGTGCGACGCTCGCGCCGTTCGCGACGGCGTCGGCGACCAGGTCGGTGACCTTGTCCCGGCCCTTGGCGTCGATCAGCGGCCCGACGTTGACGCCGTCCTCGGTGCCCCGGCCGACCTTGAGCGCGCCCATCCGCTCGGCCAGCTTGGTCGTGAACTCCTCGACGACGCCGCGCTGGACGTAGAACCGGTTGGCCGCGGTGCACGCCTCGCCCATGTTCCGCATCTTGGCGACCATGGCGCCCTCGACGGCGGCGTCGACGGCGGCGTCGTCGAGCACGATGAACGACGCGTTGCCGCCGAGCTCCAGCGAGCTGCGCAGCACCTTGTCCGCGGCCTGCTCGAGCAGCTTCTTGCCGACCGGGGTGGAGCCGGTGAAGGAGATCTTGCGGGCGCGCCCGTCGCGGATGATCGGCTCGATCACGGCGCCGGCGTCGGTCGCGTTGATGACGTTGAGACCGCCGTCGGGCAGACCGGCGTCGGCGAGGACCTGGGCGAACGCCAGCATCGTCAGCGGCGTCTGCGGGGCAGGCTTGATGATCGACGCGCAGCCGGCCGCGATCGCCGGCGCGATCTTGCGGGTGCCCATGGCGAGCGGGAAGTTCCACGGCGTCACGAACACGCAGACACCGACGGGCTGGCGGATCGTGAGGAACCGGGTCTGCCCGTTCGGCGCGACCTGGTAGCCGCCGTCGATCCGGACGGCCTCCTCGGCGAACCAGCGCAGGAACTCGCTGGCGTAGACGACCTCGCCGCGCGCCTCGGCGACCGGCTTGCCCATCTCCAGGGTCATGAGCAGCGCCAGATCGTCGGCGCGCTCGTGGAGCAGCTGATAGGCCCGGTAGAGGATCTCGCTGCGCTGCCGGGGCGGCAGTGCGGCGATCCCCGGCTGGGCGGTGTGCGCGGCGGACAGCGCGTCCATGCCGTCGGCCGGGGAGGCGTCGGCGACCTCGGTCAGCACCTCACCGGTGGCCGGATCCTCGACCTTCGCGGTGGCCCCGTTCGCGGCCGGTCGCCACTGCCCGCCGATGAACAGCCCGGTCGGGACGGCCTCCAGGACCCTGCGCTCGTCAGCATTGGTGGTCATGGCCGCAACGTACCCCGGTGAGAAGCGGCATGGACACCGGCGAGCCGCGCCGTCGTGGGTGATGATGGCGGTCGTGGCAGGAGCAACGACGACGCTGACCAGACTGCCGGAGCTGGTGCCCGACCCGGTGGAGCTGCCGGGGCACCTGGCCGGCCTGCGGGCCGAGGTCCGGGAGTTCCTCGACGCCGAACGCGCGGCCGGGGCGTGGACCCCGCGGGCCGACGTGTGGCTCTCCGGCTGGGACGCCGGCTTCTCGCGACGGCTGGGGGAGCGCGGCTGGCTGGGCATGACGATCCCGGCGGAGTACGGCGGGCACGGCCGCTCCGCGCTGGAGCGCTACGTGGTGACCGAGGAGCTGCTCGCCGCCGGTGCCCCGGTGGCGGCGCACTGGATCGCCGACCGGCAGATCGGGCCCTCGCTGCTCCGGCACGGCACCGAGGAGCAGCGCCGGGCGTTCCTGCCCGGCATCGCCCGCGGCGAGGTCTACTTCGGCATCGGCATGTCCGAACCGGACTCCGGCTCCGACCTCGCGTCGGTACGGACCCGGGCGGAGAGGGTCGACGGCGGCTGGGAGCTGTCGGGCACCAAGGTCTGGACGTCCGGTGCGCACCACGCGCACGCGTTCTTCGCGCTCGTCCGCACCGAGCCCCGCGACGACGGCAACCGGCACGCGGGATTGTCGCAGTTCCTGGTGGAGCTGGACCGGCCCGGCGTCGAGATCCGGCCGATCCCGCTGCTCACCGGCGCGCACCACTTCAACGAGGTGCGGTTCGACCGGGTCTTCATCCCGGACGAGCGGGTCTTCGGCGAGCTGGGCAACGGCTGGGCGCAGGTCACGGGCGAGCTCGCCTTCGAGCGGTCCGGGCCGGAACGCTTCCTCTCGACCTACCCGCTGCTGGCCGCGCTGGTCGGCGAGCTGACGGCCCGCGGTGACGTGGACGCGGGCACCCGCCGGCGCATCGGTTCGCTGGTGTCCCGGGTCTGGACGCTCCGGTCGATGTCGCTGGCCGTCGCCGGAGCCCTGGAGTCGGGGGAGGCCCCCGAGCTCGCGGCGGCCCTGGTGAAGGACCTCGGCACGCGCTACGAGAACGAGATCGTCGACGCGGCCCGGCTGCTCGTCGACGTCCCGCCGGATCCCGGTGCCGAGGCCGGTTTCGCCCGGCTGCTGGCCGACGCGGTGCTCCACGCACCCGGCTTCACACTGCGGGGCGGTACGAACGAGGTCCTGCGCGGCATCGTCGCGCGGGGGATGGGACTGCGCTGATGGCACGCAACGCCGAGCTGGCCGAGCTGGCGGAGTCGATCTTCGCGGACTCGTACGACAAGGACGCCGCCGGATTCGACGCCGCGGCCTGGAAGGCGTGCGCCGGGTCCGGGCTGACGACGCTCACCGCCCCGGACACGGGCGGCACCCTGGACGACGCCGCCGTCCTCCTGGAGGCGGCCGGGGCCTGGGCGGCGCGGATCCCGCTGGCCGAGACCGACCTGCTCGCGGGATGGCTGGCCCGGGCCGCCAGCGTCACCGTGCCCGACGGGCCGCTGGCCGCGGTGGTCACCGGGCCCGCCCCCGGAGGATCCGGGCCCGGCGGGACCGCCGGGGGGACGCTGACCTCCACCGGTGACACGGTGTCGGGCACCCTCACCCGGGTGCCGTGGGGGCGGTCGCTCGCCGCGGTCGTCGTCCTGGACGGGGACCGGGTGCTGGTGCTGGACGCCTCCGCCGCCGCGGTCACCGAGGGCGTCAACCTCGCCGAGGAGCCGCGGGACACTCTGACCCTGACGGGCGTGACGCCGCTCGCGTCCGGTGCGGCGCCGTCGGGTGCCGCGGAGGAGCTCGCGCTGCGCGCCGCGCTGGCCCGGTCGCTGCTGCTCGCCGGTGCCGCCCGCGGGGCGCTGGCCCGCGCGATCGGCTACGCCGGGGAGCGGCAGCAGTTCGGCCGCCCCATCGGGAGGTTCCAGGCCGTGCAGCAGATGCTCGCCGAGGCGGGTTCCGAGGTCGGCGCGGCGTCGGCCGCCTCCGCCGCCGCAGCCCGCACCGCACAGAACGTGGGGTTCGCCGACCCGGCGACCGGGTTCGCCGTCGCCGCCGCGAAGGCCCGGTGCGGGGAGGCCGCCACCGCGGTGGCCCGGATCGCGCACCAGGTGCACGGCGCGATCGGCTTCACCCGGGAGCACGACCTGCGGCTCGTGACGACCCGGCTCTGGGCGTGGCGCGACGAGGACGGCGACGAGTCGTACTGGACCGACCGGGTCGGCACCGCGGCCCTCGCCGCCGGCCCGGACGGCCTGTGGCCCCTGGTGACCGGCCGCCCCTGACCCACCGCGCCACCACCCCGCAGCCCCACAACCCCGCCACCCCGCCGCCCCACCCACCGCTCGCGCACTCGGTCTCCTGGCCCTTCGCGCTCACCGGATCCGAGTCCGCTCGCCCGATCGCGTGAGCATCGCCGCATCCGGTGAGCGTCTCCGGGACAGCGGTCCGTGAGTGAGTGGCCCGCGGATGGGCGGTGCGGGGTGGGCGGTGCGGAGCGGGCGGTGGTTCGGGAGGGGTGGGCGTCGGTGGGTGACTCGGGGCCGGCTCGGGGTGGCTCGGGGCCGGTTCTGTGGCGCTCAGGCCTGGGCGAGCTTGCGGAAGTCCCAGCTGCTGATCTTCTCGGGGCGCAGCCGCAGCCACCCGTGCCGCCCGTCGATCAGGACGTGCCCGCCGGTGTAGCGGTCCGCGAAGCTCTGCTCGACGCGCTCCAGCTCCGGGTTCGGCTCCCCGGTCCGCGGCACCTCGCCGACGATCTCGACCGAGCCGCGCAGCTCGACCCCGCGCAGCTCGTCGTAGGCGTGCCCGGCGTCGACGACGACCGCGATCCGCGGGTCCCGCTCCAGGTCGGTCCACCGCTGGGACCGCGACAGCGAGGTCAGCCACAGCGCCCCGCCGTCGGCGCCGTCCCAGAGGTACCAGAGCGGGGTGGCGTGCGGGCCGTTCGTGCCGTTGGTCGCGACCCGGCAGGTCCGCTCCTCGGCGAGGAACGCGGCGATCTCCTCGGGGGTCATCGCGATCTTCCGTGCGCGGCGTTGCGGCTTCGGTGCGGTCATACCCCGAACCTAGATCACCATCGGCCGCCCCGAGCGTTGCGTCCGGGTCCGCCGGACCGCCCGGGTGTCACGCCCGGCGGGTCGTCCGGCTCACCTGGACGGTCGACGGCGGACGTGGGGCGGACCCGGTGCTCGGCGGATGCGCCGGACGGTCCGGCGCCGGCCTGCGGGAGCAAAGGCCCCGCCCGATGGTGACGTCGCCGGCGGCCGGCATCCGCGCGGCGCCCCGCCCGCGCCCGTCCGGAGGGCCCGGGAGAGCATCGGGACCGTGCTCAGCCCCGGTCTCGAGTCGATCCTCGCGCGCCCCCGTCCCACGCCCTTCCTCGCGCTCGACCCGCAGGTCGTGCGGGAACGGCACGCCGCGCTCGCCGCGGCGTTCGGCGACGCGCGGATCCTGTACGCGGTGAAGGCCTGCCCGGAGCCCGCGGTGCTGCGGGTGCTGGCCGACGCCGGTGCCGGGTTCGACGTGGCCTCCCAGAACGAGATCGCGCTGTGCCTGGCCGCCGGCGCCGACCCGGCGTCGCTGCAGCACGGCAACCCCGTGCGCGGTCCCGGCGCCGCGGCCCGCGCGGCCGCCGACGGGGTGTGCCGGTTCGTCACCGACAGCGCCGAGGACGTCGACGCCCTCGCCGCCGAGGTCCCCGGGGCCCGGGTACAGGTCCGGCTCTCCGTCGACGACGCCGGGTCGGCCACCCCGTTCCACGGCAAGTTCGGGGCGCTGCCCGGCGAGGCCGTCGCGCTGCTCCGCCGCGCGGCCCGGCTCGGGCTGGAACCGGTGGGGGTCACGTTCCACGCCGGGTCGCAGCAGACCCGTCCGGCGACCTACGCCGAGGCGGTCGCCGTCGCCCTCCGGACGGCCGGACGGGCCGGACTGCGCCGTCCCGAGCTGGACCTCGGTGGGGGCTGGCCGGTCACGTACCGCGCGGACGTCCCCGGGCCGGGCGAGTTCGCGGCCGCCGTCCGTGCCGCGGTCGCGGGCGCGGTGGCCGCCGGGCACGTCGACGGCGCCGATCTGCTCCTCGAACCGGGACGCGCGATCGCCGGCCCCGCCGGGGTGCTCCGGGCGACGGTGCTGCGGGTGTCGCGCCGGCCCGGCATCGACCACCGTCGCTGGGTCTACCTCGACGTCGGCCGCTACCAGGGCCTCGCCGAGACCGAGGGGGAGGCGATCGGCTACCCGCTGCGCGTGCCGGGCCGCAGCGGGCCGGACGGGCCGTGCGTGCTGGCCGGCCCCACCTGCGACGGCGACGACGTCATCTACCGGCGGACCCCGGTGGTGCTGCCGGGTGACCTCGCCGCGGGCGACGTCGTCGACCTGCTGCACGCGGGCGCCTACACGGCCAGCTACGCCTCGGTCGGCTTCAACGGGTTCGGCCCGCTCGACGTCGTCGTGGCCGGCACGGCATGAGGCGTGCCACCGCCCGGCGCGCAGAGGGGGCACACGTCCCGCCGGGCGTTTAACGTGTCCGGACGTGTCACTCTCGACTTCGCCGACCCCGCCCGCGCCGTCCGAAGCGGCCGGAGAGCTCCATCCGAGCGTCGCGCTCACCGGATCGGAGAGTCCCGCGCTGCCGAGCACGGCGTCACCGGTGGGCCGGCACGTGCTCGCCGAGCTGGGCGGCATCGCGCCGGCGGTGCTCGACGACGTCGACCGGCTCCGTACCGAACTCGCCGGCGCGCTGACCGAGGCCGGTGCCCAGGTCCGGCAGATCGTCACCGAGCGCTTCGAGCCGCAGGGCGCGACCGTCGTCGCCGTGCTCGCCGAGTCGCACGCGTCGATCCACACCTGGCCCGAGCACGGCGGCATGCACGTCGACGTGTTCACCTGCGGTGAGAGCGCCGACCCGGTCGCGGCCGTGCGGAACCTCGCCGCGCGGGTGGACGCGTCCGACACCGCCCTGCAGGTCGTCGACCGCGGCGGCGCCCCGCGCACCGTCACCGAGCCGATCTCCGACGACCTGACCCGGCGCTGGCAGCTCGGCACCGTGCACCACGTGTCGCACACCGGGTTCCAGAAGGTGGTCGTCGCCGACACCGCGCACGGCGTCACCCTGTTCTGCGACGACGAGCGCCAGTCCGCCGAGCACACGCAGCTCACGTACCACGAGGCGCTCGTCTGGCCGGGCGCGCTGCTCGCCCGAAGGCTGGACCGGGTGCTGATCGTCGGCTCGTCCGAGGGGGTCGCGTCCGAGATGGCCGTCGCCGCGGGTGCCCGGCACGTGGACCACGTCGACATCGACACCGAGGCCGTCCGGATCTGCGCCGAGCACCTGCCCTACGGCTACACACCCGAGACGCTCGCCGCGGCCGAGCGCGGTGACGGCCCGGTCCGGCTGACCTACGCCGACGGCAGGCGGTTCGTGCTCGACGCAACCGAGCACTGGGACCTGATCCTCGTCGACCTCCCCGACGAGCGGCCCGACGAGCCCGACGCCCAGATCAACCGGCTCTACGACGAGGAGTTCGTCCGGGCCTGCTCGCGGCGGCTGACCGAGGGCGGCGTGCTCGTGTTCCAGGCCGGCAGCCCCGCCGTCTGGCGCGACGCGACCCTGCGCGCGGCCTGGCAGCGCTTCCGGTCCGTGTTCGGCGAGACCGGCGGGCGCGGGGTCTACATCGGCTGCGAGGAGCACGAGTGGGCGTTCCTGGCCGGGGTCCGCGAGCCGCTCGACGACCCCGGTGCGACGGCCGCCGCCCGCCTCGCGGAGATGCCCTCGCGTCCCGCCCTGTGGGACGAGGTGTCCCTCCGCCACCGGCTCGTCGCGCCGCTGGCGCTGCGCCGCCTGGGGGAGTGAGCCGAGCACCCCGCCGTTCCGCCGCCTCGGCCGCCCGGCCGCCCGTTCCGCGGCCCGGGGCACCCCGTCGCCCGGTGCCGCACCCCTCGCAGCGGGTGCGGCACCCGGGTACGGAGTGCCGGGCCCGGGGAACGGGTGCGGCACTCCGGCACGAGGTGCCGGGCCCAGGGGTGCGGCACCCGGGCACGGGGTGCCGGGCCCAGGGACGGTGTGCGGTGGCCGGGGACGGGTGTGCGGCGGGGGAGGAGAGCGCGTCCCGGTCACCGTTGGCGCACGTGGCGTAACCGCGGCTCCCGATGATCGTTGGGCGGGACAGGCCGGTGCGGTGAGCTCCGGTCCCCCCCACGACCGGAGGTCCGAGAGCTCGTGCGCCGTCCCCGTCCCGCCCGGTGGCTCGCCGTGGCGACCATGACCCTGCTGAGCTCGGCGGGGATGGGTGCTCTCGCTCCCGCCCAGGCGGAGGCCCCGACGACGTTCGCCGAGACGACGATGTCGGCGCGCAACCTGGACACGGCCCCGGTCGGGCGCTACGTCGCCCTCGGCGACTCGTACGCGGCCGGGCCGCTCGTGCCGCTGCAGACCGGGCAGCCCGCCGGGTGCCTGCGCTCGGACCACAACTACCCGTCGGTGCTGGCCCGCTCGGCCGGCTTCGCGGACTTCACCGACGTCTCGTGCAGCGGCGCGACCACCGAGGACATGACCGCCGCGCAGGAGGTGAAGCTCGGCCCGAACCCGCCGCAGCTCGACGCGCTGGACGGCTCGGAGTCCCTGGTCACGCTCACCATCGGTGGCAACGACATCGGCTTCGGCGAGATCATCCAGGAGTGCGCGACGCGGTCGTCGACGAACCTGCTCGGCTCCGCCTGCAAGGACTTCTACACCGAGGGCGGTGACGACCAGCTCGCCGCGCGCATCGACGACGCCTCCTCGAAGGTCGCCGACGTGCTCTCCGAGATCCGGGACCGGGCGCCCGCCGCGCGGGTCGCCGTCGTCGGGTACCCGTCGATCCTCCCGGACACCGGCCCCGGCTGCTACCCGGTCGCGCCGTTCAGCGCCGGCGACACGGCCTACCTGCGGGACACCGAGAAGCTGCTCAACGGGATGCTCGCCGAGCAGGCCGCCGAGGCGGGCCTCGACTACGTCGACACCTACGGCCCGACGGTCGGCCACGACATCTGCCAGCTCCCCGGCGTGAAGTGGACCGAGGGGCTCGTCCCGACCTCGCCCGCGGCACCCGTGCACCCGAACGCGCAGGGGATGCGGGCGATGGCGGCCGCGACCGGCGCGGTGATCGGCGTCCCGGTGGCTGCGCCGTCCTCGCAGCCGGTCCCGGCCGAGGCCGCGGCCGCCCGCACGAACGGCTGACGACACCCGGTCCACTGTCGGGGCGGCGTGTCAGACTCGCCGCCGTGAGCGGGTGGACGAGCGGGCGGAGGCCCGCGTGGTGGGCCGAGCTGCGCTCCCGGGCGGCGGCCGTCGATCCCGGGCACACCCGCCTGCACCTCGCGTCGGTGGCGACGGCGTCGATGATGACCGCCGCGCTCGTCATGAGCGGGCTGCGGGCGCTCACCGGGCAGCCGGTGACGATCGTGCTGTTCGCCGTCGTGCTGGCGATGGTCGGCAACCTCGCGGTGAACGAGCCGGAGCTGCGCCGCCGCCGGGTGACGACGGCGCTCATGGTGCTCCCGGCCTGCGCCTCGGCGACGCTCTCGGCGCTGTTGTCCGGGCACCGGGTCGTCGCGGACGTCGTGTTCGTGCTGGTCATGATCGTGGCCGTCGCGGTCCGGCGGTGGGGCCCGCGCGGCGTCGCCCTCGGCATGGCCGCGTTCATGCCGTACTTCTTCGTGCAGTTCCTGCAGGCCGGGCCCGCCCAGCTGCCCTACCTGCTGGCCGGCGCGGTGGTCGGCATCGGCAGCACGTTCCTGCTGCGCTGCGTGGTGTTCACCCGCCGGGTCGAGGTCGTGCTCGAGGCGCTCGTGCGGTCCTTCGAGGCCCGCCTGCACGTGCTGCTGCTGGCCGCCGTCGACGTCCTCGATGAGCCGGGCGGTCTCGCCGACCCGGATCTCGATCCGCTGCTCCGTGCGCAGGCCCGGCTCAACGCGACGGCGCTGGCCGTCGCGGACCGCCTCGACGACGCCGACGACGACCCGGCCGCCCGGCGCCCGGTGTACCTGCCCGGCGGCGCCCGTCCCGGCGGACCGGACGACGCCGAGACCGAGATCGCCGGGTTGCGGCAGTGGATCGTCGACTCCGAGCTGGCCGCCGAGCGGGTCGCGATGTCGATCCGGCGGACCGTCGAGCACCACGACCCGATCCCCGGCCCGGACCGCGAGGCGCTCGCGGCGGGGGTGCGGGCGCTGGCCGCGGCGACGGCCGTCGGGACTCCGCGCGCGATCGCCGCGAGGCTCTACCAGGAGGCTCGGGAGGCGGTCGGCGAGATCGTCGGACGGCCCGGTGGCACCGGGGCGGAGGCCCGCGAGCAGCGGATCGGGTTCGCCGTGCTCCGGCTCGCCGACGCCGTGCAGTCCACCATCGAGGAGGCGTGGCGGGGGATCGCGCGGCGCCGCGACGCACCCGGGGAGGACCCCTCCGACGACGACACCGGGGGCGCGGGCCTGCAGGGCGGGCCCGAGCTGCACACCCGGCAGGCGGTGCAGGTGGGCGTCGCGACCAGCCTCGCGATCGTCGTCGGCGAGCTGATCTCCCCGGCGCGCTGGTACTGGGCGGTGATCGCGGCGTTCGTCGTGTTCGCCGGCACCGCGAGCCGCGGTGACGTCCTCAGCCGCGGCTGGGCCAGGGCGGTCGGGACCGCGGGCGGGGTGGTCGCCGGGATGCTGCTGGCGCTGCTCGTCGCCGGGAACCTCGTCGCCAGCCTCCTGCTGCTCTTCGCCTGCGTGTTCCTGGCGCTGTACCTGGTCCGGATCTCGCAGGCCATGATGGCGTTCTGGATCACCGCGGTGCTGGCGCTGCTCTACGGCGTGATCGGCCAGTTCAGCGTGGAGACGATGCTGCTGCGGGTCGAGGAGACCGTGGTGGGCGGCGCGCTCGGCATGCTCGCCGCCTACCTGATCCTCCCCACCCGGTCCCGGACGGCGTTCGCCGAGGCGCTCGACGACGCGCTGACGGCCGTGGACGTCTCGCTGCGGTGCTCGGTGGACCGGGCGCTGGGCCGGCCGGGGGAGAACCCGCTGGAGAAGGCGCGGGAGGTCGACGAGGCCGTCGCCACCGTCCGGGAGCGCGCCCGGCCGCTGGAGCACCCGGTCGCCCGCAGGCCGCTGCGCCGCGGGGTGCACCACACCGCGCGGGTGGTCGGCGCGCTGGACCACTACACCCGGCTGCTCGCCGCGCAGGCCGCCGTCGCACACGTCCCGGAGTGGGCCACGACCCTGGACCCGGCCACCGACCGGGTCCGGCGGAACGTCGACGGCCTGCGCCGGATCCTCGTCGACGGCTGGGGCCCGGCGGCCCGCCGCGAGCACGCCCCGGGCACGAGTCCCGCCGACTACGGCGTCGGGTCCGCCGAGGACCTGATCGACGCCGCGGAGGCCGACGCGGCGTCCTCGGGTCCCGCGACCGGCCGCACCGGCGGGGCGGTGGACCCCTTCGGCGCGCTGCCCGCGGGCCACGGTGCCACGGACACCGCGGGCTGGGTCGCACCGGCCGATCCGCGGACCCGCGACAGCGCCGCCGGCGCCCCGCCCGGGGACCGGCTCCGGCGGCTCGCGGCCGCCCGGCTGCTGCGGCGGATCGACCAGCTCGCCGTCGGGCTCGCCCGGGAGCTGAGCGGCGGGACCCGGCACGAGGCGCCGGAGCCCCGGACCGGGACCGACGGGATCCGCAGCGGCCCGGGTTAGGCTCCGGTGCGTGATCACCGTGAGCACCACCGACGGCGTCGGGCTGATCGAGCTGAACCGCCCCGAGCGGCGCAACGCGCTGGACATCGCCACCTGCAGGCAGCTCGTCGGGGCGGCGGAGCAGGTCCGCGCGGACGGGGCGCGGGCGGTCGTCGTCGCGGGGAACGGTCCGGCGTTCTGCTCCGGGGCCGACTTCGGCGAGGTCTACACCGAGGAGTTCCTCGACGCCCTCTACGCGGGCCTGCACGCGGTCGCCGACCTGCCGATGCCGGTCGTCGCGGCGGTCACCGGCCCCGCGATCGGCGGTGGCCTGCAGCTCGCGCTGGCCTGTGACCTGCGGGTCGCGGCCCCCGAGGCCGTGTTCGGGCTGCCGACGGCGCGGCTCGGGCTCGCCGTCGACCCCTGGACGATCGAGCGGCTGGTGCAGATCGCCGGCGGGGGCACCGCACGGAGCCTGCTGCTCGCCTGCGCGACGCTCGACGCGACGACGGCGCACGCCCGCGGACTCGCCGACACCCTCGGCGACCGGGACACCGCCCTGGCACTGGCCGCCGACATCGCCACGATGGCCCCGCTGACCCTGGCCTACAACAAGCGGACCGCGAACGCGTTCGGCCGCGGCGGGGACACCGCCCCCGGTGTCGTCACCGACCTGCAGGCCGAGTTCGACGCCTGCTGGCAGGCCGAGGACATCACCGAGGGCCGGACGGCCCGCGCGGAGAAGCGCGCGCCCGCCTTCCGGGGCCGCTGACGCCCGTCCGGACGCGTGCGGACCCCCCGCACGGATGAAGATCCTCTTCGGCTACCCTCCGGAAGCAGATGATCGCGGAGGGCGTCGAGTCCGCGTGGTCGTCGCCCCGGAACGGACGGCAGTCGCCGCCGGCCGGGCTCGACAGGAGGACGGGACGGATGCAGCGACGGATCCGGCGTGGCCGGTGGATCGGTTCCCTGGCCGGGGTGCTGGCGCTGGCCGCCGCACTCACCGCGGGCGTCGCGATCGCCGAGCCGTCGTCCGACTCGGCCGAGCCGGCCCCCGCGTCCGCACCGCAGGTCGCCTCCGGTGCGCTCGTCCCGGGCACGCCGTGCACGGCGTCGGCGCGGGCGTGCGTGGACGTCGCCGCCCGCTCGACCTGGCTGATCGAGGACGGCGCCGTCGTCACCGGGCCGGTGCCGATGCGCCCCGGCGACGCGTCCGACCCGACCCCGCGCGGGACGTTCGGCGTGCAGTGGAAGGCCGAGCAGTGGACCAGCCGGGAGAGCTGGACGCAGATGCCCTGGTCGGTGTTCTTCGCCGAGGGCGGCGTCGCCTTCCACCAGGGCCGGATGGACACGCCGTCGGCGGGGTGCGTGAAGCTCGACGAGGCGAACGCGAAGGTCTGGTTCGACGGCCTCCAGGTCGGCGACCAGGTCCAGGTGCACTGAGCCTCCTGTCCGCACCGGACCATGGGTGACCGGCGGATGTCCTGCCGTGCAACCGGGTGTGACGTTTCTCCCGGAGCCTTTCTACACACCGTAGAACGGTTCGCGTAGGATGAGCTGCGTGACGAGTCTGGGGGAGCTGGAGCGAGCGGTCATGAACGTCCTGTGGGAGACCGACCGGGACATGACCGCGCGTGAGGTGCAGGACCAGCTCGCCGACCGGGACCTGGCCACCACCACCGTGCTCACGGTGCTGGGCCGCCTCGAGCGCAAGCAGCTGGTGCAGCGGATCCGCGACGGCCGGGCGCACCACTACCGCCCGGTGGCCAGCCGCGAGGACCACGTGGCGGAGCTGATGAGCGACGCCCTGGACGACGCGTCCGACCGTGGCGCCGCGCTCGCCCGCTTCCTCGGAACGATGTCCGACGAGGAGCGCTCGCGGCTCCGGGACCTGCTGGGCTGAGCGCACGCGGCCACCGGTCCGGCCGCCCGGCTCCCCGTCGTATCGGAGGGGTCGTGCAGCGCGCCGCCGCAGGTTCGGCCACGATGTGACGCGATGGAGCTGATCGCGCTGGGACTCGGGCTGCTCGGCCTGGCACTCGCCGAGCCGTTCAGCCGTGCGCTCGCGGGGGCCCGCTGGCCCGCGCGGGACCCGGTGGGGGCCCTGCTGCTGTGGCAGGCCGTCGGGCTCGGCGGGGGGATCTCGCTGTTCGGTGCCGGGCTGGCCTACGGGCTGTCCCCGATGGGCGACAGCCTCCCGGCCGCGGCGTGGGCGTTCCGGGAGTCGCTCGCGTCGGGCGGCTGGCCCGCCGCGATGGACCCGCTGCACGTGGGCGCGCTGCTGATCGCGCTCGGCCTGCTGATCCGGCTGCTGGCGGTCCTGGTCGTCACCACGGTCCGGACGCTGCGGGCCCGCCGCCGCCACCGCGACCTGCTCGACGTCCTCGCCACCCCCTGGCCGTACGCCTCCGGTACCCGCGTGCTCGACCACCCGGTCCCGGTCGCCTACTGCCTGCCCGGGCGCAGCTCGCGGCTCGTCGTGTCGGCCGGGGTGCTGGACGCCCTCGACACCCCCGGTGTCGTCGCCGTCCTCGCCCACGAGCGCGCCCACCTGCGGGAACGGCACGATCTGGTGGTCCTCCCGTTCGTCGCGTGGGGCGCGACGGCGCCGTTCGTGCGCGGGATGGTGTGCGCCCAGCTCGCCGTCGCCCGGCTGATCGAGATGCGGGCCGACGACGTCGCCCGCAAGCTGTGCGACCCCACCGAGCTGGCGACGGCGCTCAAGGCCGTCGGCGGGTCGGCCCCGGCGGCGGCGCTGTCGTCGTTCACCGACGCGCTGGAGGCCCGGATCGACCGGGTCACCGCCCCGCCGGCGCCGCTGCCCGCGGCGGTGCGGTGGCTGGTCCGTGTGGTCGCGGTGGCACTCGTCGCCGGGCCGCTGTGGCTGCTGCTGGCCCCCTGATCACGGCCCGCGGGGCCCCCTGATCACAGCTCGCGCCGATACGCTGCCCGGCATGACGCTGCCCGACGCGCACGGGTTCGAGGGCCGTACCCGTGCACTGGCCGACCGGGGCGTGGTCGGTGTGACGATCGGCTGGGCCGACAACAACGGCGTCCTGCGCTCGCGCACGGTGCCGGTCGAGAGCCTGTCCGACGTGGCCCACCGCGGCGTCGGGGTGACGTCGCTGTTCGCCGTCTTCGACACCGGCGACGCCATCACGTTCGACGCGCCCGGGATCTCGACCCCGTCCGGCGACGTCCGGCTGGTCCCGGCGGCCGGCCCGGACGCCGTCGTCCCGCTCGCCCGGCGGCGCGGTCTGGGCTGGTCGCCGGGCCGGCTCGTCGCCGACGACGGGGCCGCCTGGCCGTACGACCCGCGTGGGGTCCTCGAACGGCAGCTCGCTGCCGCCGACCGGGCCGGCGTGACCGTGCGCGCCGGGTACGAGCTCGAGTTCGCGCTCTACCTCGACGACGGCGCCGAACCCCCGGTGCCCGCCTTCACCGGACCGGTCTACGGGCCGAACGCGCTGGTCGGCCTGGACGGCTTCGTCACCCGGCTGTTCGGCGACCTGCGCGACAACGGGGTCCCGGTCGGGCAGTTCCACGCCGAGTTCGGGCCCGCCCAGATCGAGCTGAGCATCGAGGCCGCCGATCCGCTCACGGCCGCGGACCGCCAGCTGCTGGCCCGCCAGACGGTGCACGCCGCGGCGGCCGCGCACGGGTTCCGGGCGAGCTTCGCGCCCCTGCCGTCGACGTCGTCGGCGGGCAACGGCTGGCACCTGCACACCTCGGTCTCCCGCGGCGACGTCCCCCTGCTCGCCGGTGGTGAGGGCCCGGCGGGGCTGACCGGCGACGGGGCCGCGTGGCTGGCCGGGCTGCTCCGCGACCTGCCTGCCGTCGCCGGGGTGACCGCGCCGAGCGTCGGGTCGCTGCACCGGCGCCGTCCCGGCCACTTCGCCGCCGCGTACGCGTTCTGGGGCGTGCAGAACCGGGAGGCGGCGCTGCGGATGGTCCCGGCGACCGGACTGCTCGGTGCGGCGCACGCGAACGTCGAGCTGAAGGTCTCCGACGCCTCCGCCAACCCCTACCTCGCCCAGGCCGTGGTCATCGGCGCCGGGCTGGCGGGGCTGGCCGACCGGCCCCCGCTGCCGGACCCGATGCAGAGCGATCCCGGTACGTGGACCGCCGCCGACCGGCTGCGGGTCCTGCTCGACAACGTCGTCGGCATCCCGCTGCTGCCGATCGCGAACGTCCTGACCCGGTGGTTCGTCTCCTCGCACACCCCGGCCGAGGATCTCGAGGCGTTCCTGGAGACCGGCGACGACAGCGGCCTGCCGCGCGCGGACTGGCGGGTCGGGCACTTCGTCGTGCTCTACGGCCGCGAGGACGGCCCGGGCGGGACACTGCTCGCCGTCGCCGACACCTACCCGCAGCTCGGCGAGCGGGGGACGCACCGGCAACCGCTGCCGTGGGTCGCGGCGGCGCTGGCCCGCCGCCGTCGCCGGGCGGGTGGCCTGGTGCTCGTCACCCCAGCGGACCGGCGGGGGGAGGCGGAGGCCGCGGTGCGGGCGGCCGGCATGCGGGTCGAGTGGTGGGACAACGGCACCCCGGACCCCGGGCCGGCGGACTGACCCATGGTGGGCGTCGTCAGTTCCGGGCGGGTTCGGACGTGTCCAGCCGGTACGTCTGGAACAGCGCGGGGGCGCCGTCCGCGGCGAGGATCGCGCGGGTCGCGGCGACGTGGCGGGCCCGGGTCCGTTCCAGCGCGCCGGGCCGTCGGCGGATCCACGCCCGCCGGGCCCGCACCACGCATGCACCGGCGCCGAGGAGCGCATCGAGCCCGGCGTTGCGGCGCAGACCCAGCGCGTCCGCGGTGGCCGGCCCGTGGAAGCGGCGGCCCAGGACCTCCAGCAGGAGACGGCCGGCCGGGAGCGGGAGCCGCAGGGGCTCGCGGAGCAGCCCCGCGACGGCGTCGACGGTGGCGGCCGCGAGCGTGCGGGACTGCGGGGCGAGCGGCCCGGTGACGGCACCGACGAGCGCGTCGAGCCGGGCGGCCCCCGCGTGGCCGGTGATCCCCTCGAGCAGCTCCGGCTCGATGCCGAGCTGGTGGGCGAGCACCTGCCAGTAGGCGTACACCTCGGCGGTCTCCGGACCGGTGAGCCTGAAACCGATGGTCTCCTCGGCGGTCAGCGAGACGAGGGTGAAGTCGAGCCAGGTCCGGGCGAGGTCGATCTGGTTGATCGCGACACCGTGCACCGTCTCGTCGTAGCCGCGGGTGCGCGCGAGCTCCCGCATGTGCGCGTGCAGCATCCGGACCTGCAGCGTCGTGACGTAGCCGGGGCTGCCGGGACGCAGCCCGCCGGGCAGGGTCGCCGAGAGCAGCCAGCGGCCGGTCTCGGCGAGGCGCCGCTCCGCCCCGTCGACGAGCCGGCCGGTGGTGTCGAGCAGGACCGCGATCGACGGCGACCCGTAGGTGCGCAGCAACGCCCCGGCGGACAGCGAGAGGGTGTGCACGGGCGGCGGTGAGGTGAACAGCGGCCGCGCACCGGTGTCGAGCAGCGCCGGGTCGGCGCCCGGGGGCAGCGACTCCGCCGACGCCAGCAGCGCGGCGACGGCGGGCGGCGGGTCCTCCAGCGCGGCGAGCCCCTCCCGGATGCCGAGATCGAGCCGGGCACGGACCTCGCGACCGCCGTCCCGGATCTCGGCGACGACGGCGTCCGCGAGCGGATCACCGGTGCGCAGCGCGCGCCCGGCGAGCTCGGCCCGCTCCGCGCCGACGCGTGCGGCGAGATCGGTGCAGGTGATGCGGCCGGTGGGCCAGTGCGTGCTCACGAGCGTTCTCCCTCCGCGGTCCGCGCGGGTTCCCGGGCCAGACCGTGGCTGTCGAGGAGGCGGGCCATGTGGTCGCGGATCCGAGCCGGATCCGGTTCGGCCGGGTCGAGCGCACCGAGGGTGGCCAGCCCGACCACCGAGGCGAACAGCTCGCGGGCCCGGTCCCGGTTGCCGAGGTGGTCCTGGATCAGGTCGACGACGGCGTCCTGCCCGCCGGGCGGCGCGACCCGGCCGGGATCGCGGGCGGCGCGGATCCGCAGCTCCAGCATGGTCAGGTACGCCCGACGACCCGGGCCGAGCAGGTCGACGAGGTAGGTCGTGCAGGCGTCGAGCAGGGTGAGCTCGCCGGCCCGGCTGCGCCGGGTCAGGTCCGCGAGCCGTGCGGTCGACCGGTCGTCCAGCTCCGCGACGACGGCGGCGAGCAGGTCCGCGACCGTGCCGAAGTGGTAGGTGGCCGACGCGGGGGAGACCCCGGCCCGGGACGCGACCTCGCGCAGGGTGAGCCGGTCGAACCCGCCGGTGGTGACGACGTCGACGGCTGAGTCGACGAGTGCGCGGCGGGTGTCCGCACCGCGACGGCGACGCCCGTCCCGCGTGCCCTCCATCGGTCCTCCCGGAGCCGCCCGACAAACTATCTGTACAGCCAGACAGTATTCTCTGCCGCCAGGCCGGCGCACCGTGGCGCCGGTCACCCCGGACCTTCCGCCCGGGGCACGACGCGATCGCGCGCCGGTCGCCGCGACCGGGCGTAGCGTGGAATCCGTGCCCGTCACACCTGACCTTCCCCGTACCGTCGGCGCGCTGCGTACGTCCGGCCACGAACTGCGGGGCGTGAAGCAAGAGATCCGCGACAACCTCCTGGCGGCCCTGCGCGAGGGCCGCGACCCCTGGCCCGGCATCGTCGGGTTCTCGGACACCGTCGTCCCGCAGCTGGAGCGGGCCCTCATCGCCGGCCACGACCTCGTCCTGCTCGGTGAGCGCGGGCAGGGCAAGACCCGGCTGCTGCGGTCGCTGGGCAACCTGCTCGACGAGTGGGCCCCCGTCATCGACGGTTCCGAGATCGGTGAGCACCCCTACGAGCCGATCACGCCGGCCTCCGTCCGGCGGGCGGAGGAGCTGGGCGACGACCTGCCCGTCGCCTGGGTGCACCGCTCGCACCGCTACACCGAGAAGCTCGCCACCCCGGACACCTCGGTCGCCGACCTGATCGGCGACGTCGACCCGGTCAAGGTCGCCGAGGGTCGCTCGCTGGGGGATCCGGAGACCATCCACTTCGGTCTCGTCCCGCGGGCGCACCGCGGGATCGTCGCCATCAACGAGCTGCCCGACCTGGCCGAACGCATCCAGGTCGCGCTGCTCAACGTGATGGAGGAGCGCGACATCCAGGTCCGCGGCTACACGCTGCGGCTGCCGCTGGACGTGCTGCTCGTCGCGAGCGCGAACCCGGAGGACTACACCAACCGCGGGCGGATCATCACCCCGCTCAAGGACCGGTTCGGCGCCGAGGTGCGCACCCACTACCCGCTGGAGCTGGCGCCCGAGGTCGAGCTCGTCGCGCAGGAGGCCTCGCTGGAGGCCGAGGTCCCGCGGCACCTGATCGAGGTCGTCGCCCGGTTCACCCGGCACCTGCGGGAGTCCTCGGCGATCGACCAGGGCTCCGGCGTCTCGGCCCGGTTCGCCGTCGCCGCGGCGGAGACCGTCGCCGCCGCCGCGCTGCGCCGGGCCGCGCTCGTCGGTGAGGACCGCGCCTACGCCCGCCCGGTCGACCTGGAGTCGGTGCCTGCCGTGCTGCGCGGCAAGCTGGAGTTCGCGGCCGGCGAGGAGGGGCGCGAGGACGAGGTGCTGGAGCACCTGCTGCGCCGCGCCACCGCCGACACCGCGCGGTTCGCGCTGCGCGGCGTCGATCTCGACGAGCTCGCGGTCGAGGTCTCCACCCGCCCGGTCCGTACCGGTGAGCGGGTCCCGGCCCGCGACGTCGTCGCCGCGCTGCCGCAGGTCGGGGCGCTCACCGAGATCGCCGGGAAGCTCGGTGCGGCCGGCACCGAGGACCCGGGCCCGATGGCCTCGGCCGCGGAGCTGGCGCTGGAGTACCTGTTCCTGACCCGGAAGCTCGCGAAGGACGCCGGCGACGACGGGGACACGGTGTCGTATGGCTGATCCGCGCCGCGCGAAGCGGCGTTGGGCCTACGGGCCCTACACCGGCGGGCCCGACCCGCTGGCGCCGCCGTTCGACATCCGGTCCGCGATGGACCAGATCGGTCGCGACGTCATGGAGGGCAGCTCCCCGCGGCAGGCGCTGCAGGAGCTCATGCGGCGCGGTCTCGACGGGCGTCGCGGTCTCGACGACCTGACCCGCCGTGTCTGGGAGCAGCGTCGCGACCTGCAGCGGGACAACCGGATCGACGGCACGCTGCAGGAGGTCCGCGAGCTCCTGCAGCGTGCCCTCGACGCCGAGCAGGAGTCCCTGCGCAACGAGGACTCCGACGACGCCCGGTTCCGCGAGATGCAGCTCGACGCCCTGCCGTCCGACACCGGCGGTGCCGTCCGCGAACTGGGCTCCTACGACTGGCGGTCCGCCGACGCCCTCGAGGCGTACTCCGAGATCCGCGACCTGCTCGGCCGGGAGATGCTCGACCAGCGCTTCGAGGGCATGAAGCAGGCGCTCGAAGGGGCGACTCCGGAGGACGTCGAGCGGATCAACGAGATGCTCGACGACCTCAACGACCTCCTGGAACACCACGCCCGCGGCGAGGACACCACGGAGCGGTTCGCCGAGTTCATGGGCAAGCACGGTGACCACTTCCCGGAGAACCCGCAGAACACCGAGGAGCTGGTCGACGCGCTGGCCGCCCGGTCCGCGGCCGCCCAGCGGATGATGAACTCGATGTCGGCCGAGCAGCGGGCCGAGCTCGCCGAGCTGGCCCAGCAGGCGTTCGGCGACCCGCGGCTCGCGCAGTCGCTGGCGCGGCTCGACGCCCAGCTGCAGGGCATGCGGCCCGGCGAGGACTGGTCGGGGGAGGGGAACTTCCGCGGCGACAACCCGATGGGTATGGGCGAGGCGACCCGCGCGCTGGAGCAGCTCGGGCAGCTCGACGCGCTGGCCGAGCAGCTCGCCCAGAGCTACCCGGGTGCACGCATGGAGGACATCGACCTCGACGCGCTCACCGAGATGCTCGGCCCGGAGGCGGCGGCCGACGCCCGCACGCTCGCCGAGCTGGAGCGGGAGCTGCAGCGCCAGGACCTCTTCCGGCGGGCGCCGGACGGGTCGCTGATGCTCTCGCCGAAGGCGTTGCGCACCCTCGGGCAGTCCGTGCTGCGCGACGTCGCCGACCGGATCGCGGGGCGCCAGGGACAGCGGGAGACCCGCCGCGCCGGTGCGGCGGGGGAGGCGACCGGGGCGACCCGGCCGTGGGCGTTCGGCGACACCGAGGCCTGGTCGGTGCCGCGCACCCTGCTCAACGCGCAGCTGCGGCGGGCGGGCGGCGACGACCGCGCGCTCGACGTGGCCGACGTCGAGATCGTCGAGACCGAGCAGCGGACCCGCGCCGCGGTGACGCTGCTGGTGGACACCTCGTGGTCGATGGTGGCCGAGGGCCGCTGGGTGCCGATGAAGCGCACGGCGCTGGCCCTGCACCAGCTGATCTCGACCCGGTTCCGCGGCGACGACCTGTCGCTGATCACGTTCGGGCGGCACGCGCAGACCGTCGACCTCGCCGAGCTGGTCGGGCTGGAGGGCGTGTACATGCAGGGCACGAACCTGCACCACGCCCTGCTGCTGGCCCGCGAGCGGCTCGCCCGGCAGCCGGACGCCACCCCGGTGGTCCTGGTCGTCACCGACGGCGAGCCCACCGCGCACCTGGAACGCGACGGCGAGGCGTACTTCGACTACCCGCCCAGCCCGCACACGCTCCGCGCGACCGTCGACGGGCTGGACCGGCTGATCGGGATGGACGCACGGTTCACGTTCTTCGTGCTCGGCGACGACCCCGGGCTGGCCGCGTTCATGGATCGGCTGGCCCGTCGCGCCGGCGGCCGGGTCGTGAACCCCGACCTGGACGGGCTCGGTGCGGAGGTGGTCGCGGACTACCTGCGCAAGCGGACGGGCTGACCCGGTCACGGGCCGGGCGCGACGGCCCCGCGCAGGTGCTCCGCGGCCCACGACCGCAGCGACGTCGGCGTGGTGGTCGTCGCGTCCCGCGGCGGCTCGGGGGCGACGCCGTCGGTCAGCCCGGCGGCCATGCCGGCCACCGCGTCGATCTCGGGCGCGCTCAGCCCGGCGGCGGCGAGCATCGCGCGGAACCCGGCGTCGGGCAGGTGCACCGGGCGCACCGGGTGCCCGAGCACCCCGGACAGCACGTCCGCCGCCTGCGCGAAGCAGAGGTCCTCGGGGCCGTGCACACCCTGGACGCTCCGGCCCGTCCACGCGGGGCCGAGCAGCCGGACGGCCGCCACGTCGCCGATGTCGCGTGGATCCACCCAGGGCAGCGGATGGTCGAGCGGCCACGGCGTGGACAGCGTGCCGTCCGCGATCTCCGCCGCCGACATCAGCAGGTTCGTCGTGAAGTAGCCGCAGCGCAGGTGCAGGACCGGTGCCCCGGTGGCGTCGAGCGCCTCCTCGGTCGCACCGAGCCCGTCGATGTCGCCGGTGCCGTGCCGCCGCTCCGCGCCGCCACTGCTCTGGAACACGGTGCCGCCGATCCCGTTCTCCCGGACGGCCGCGGCCACCACCTCCGCGCAGACCGCGTGCCGCTCCATCGGATCCGAACCGGGCGGCCCCGGAGGGTTCACCCAGTACAGCCGGTCCGCTCCCGCCGTCGCGCGCAGGACGGCGTCACGGTCGGTCTGGTCGGCCTGCGCCACCTCGACGAACCCGGCCAGGTCCGGAGGCAGCCGGGCCGGGTCGCGCGCGAGGGCGACCGGACGCACCCCGGCCTGCACCAGGAGCCGGAGCACCCGCGAGCCGACGTTCCCCGTCGGCGTGGTCACCACGATCCGCATGCCCGCACCGTGGCAGGGACCCCCGACAGAACCGCTCAGCCGAGCCAGGGACGGGCGAACCGCTCCCAGGTGCCGTCGGTCCGGGCGGTCTTCAGCCAGACGTCGACGCGCTGGGTGAACGCCGGGTCGCCGGCCTGCGTCAGGTACGCCTTCTCCGAGTCGGTGAAGGGGTCCTCGGGGTGCACCGCGCACAGCTCGCCCGGCCGCTGAGCGGCCTGCCAGCGGGTCTCGATGGCGTCGGTGACCATGAGGTCCGCGCCGCCGTCGGCGACGACGTCGAAGATCGTGTTGTTGTCCGGGTGCGGCACGATCGTCGCGTTGCGCAGGTTCTCCCGGGCGAACCGCTCGTTGGTGCCGCCGGGGTTCACCACGGCCCGCACCCCCGGCCTGTCGATGTCGGCGACGGTCCGGAACCGTTCCGCGTCGGGGCAGCGGACGATGGGCGTCTTGCCGTCCCGCAGGTACGGGATCGTGAACGCGGCCCTCTCCGCACGGTCCGGCGTGATCGACACGCCGCCGACGGCGATGTCGCACTTCCCGGCGACGACGTCGTCGAGCAGGCCCGACCAGGTCGTCTCCACCATCGTCGTCCGCGCGCCGAGCTCCGCTGCCAGGTCACGGGCCATGTCGACGTCGATACCGGACCAGGTCCCGTCCGCGGCGAGGTGGGTGAGGGGCCGGTAGTCACCGGTCGAGCACACCCGCAGCTCCCCGGACTCGGCGATCCGGGCGAGCGCCGGTGAGTCCACCTGGTCCCCCGTCCCGCACCCGGTCAGCACAGCCACGCTGAGCAGGACGGTGGACAGGAACCCCCGGCGTCGTCGCACGATCGAGGACCCTAGCCGCCGGATCCCGCACCGGACAGATCGTGTGCGCCGCCCGGCACCCGGACTCCGTGCCGCGCACCCGCACCCCGCGCCCTGCATCCGCGCCCCGCACCGCGCGCTCCCGGCCCAGCCGCCGCACTCTGGGCCCGGGCGCCGCACCCTGTGCCCGGTCGCGGCACCCCGTGGCCGTGCGCCGCACCCCACGCGACGGGTGCCCGGAGCGGTGACGAGGTGCGCCGGGCGCGGCCGCGGTGCGCCGGACGGGCGGGGACGGGCGAGCCGATCCCGGGCCCGGCTGCGCGTCCGTGACGGCGCGCGGCACCCTGAGCCCTGTCGCGGCACCCCGTGACCGTGCGCCGCACCCCACGCAGCGGGTGCGCCGGGCCGGAGCGAGGTGCGGTGGCCGGGAACGGGGTGCGTCAGCGTGGGACGAGGTGCGCGAGCGCTGGGGGCCCGGGCACTGGGTGGTCCGAGCCCTGAGGGCCCGAGCACTGGGTGGCCCGAGCACTGGGGGCCAGAGCCCTGGCGGGCCCGGGCCCGTCGGTCGTGCGCCGCACCCGTGGTCGTGCGCCGCACCCCTTGGCCGTGCGCCGCACCCCATGCGAGGAGTGAGCGGTGCGGCGACCAGGTGCGGGCGCGGGACCGGGCGGTGCTACGCGCCCGAGCGGAGGTCGGCGGCTGCGGTCCGGATGCTGTGGGCCAGTGCCTCGGCCGGGCCGGTCCGGCGCCTGCCGTGCACGAGCACGACCTCGACCGGTCCGAGGGCCGGCAGCCCCGCACGGGCCGGGACCTCCTCCAGGCCGTCCGGCACCAGGGTCCCGGCGTGCGCCAGCACGCCCAGCCCGGCGAGCGCGGCGGCCCGCAGGCCGGAGAGGCTGCCGCTGGTGCAGACCATCCGCCAGGGGCGTCCGGCCGCCTCGAGCGCGCCGACCGCGGCGCTGCGGGACAGGCTCGGCGGCGGATAGCCGAGCAGCGGGACGGGGTCGTCCGGCCCGATCCCGCAGCCCGGTGGGCCGACCCACACGAACCGGTCGCGGCGCACGACGGCCGGGTCGCCGTCCGCCCCGGGCGCCCGCTTGGCGAAGATCAGGTCCAGCTCGCCGCGGTCCAGGCGTCGTTCGAGGCTGTCGGCCAGCCCGACGGTCAGCCGCAGCTCGACCTCGGGGTAGCGGCGCCGGAAGTCGGCGAGGATCGCTGGGAGCCGGGTGAGGACCAGGTCCTCCGAGACGCCGAACCGGACCCGTCCGTGCACCCGGGCGGAGCGGAAGTGCGCCAGGGCGCGGTCCCCGGCGTCGAGGATGGTCGCGGCGAACTCCTGCATCGCCTCGCCGTCGGCGGTGAGGGCCACCGAGTGCGTGTCGCGGTCGAGCAGCGGGCGCCCGACGACCGCCTCCAGCTTCCGCACGTGCTGGCTGACCGTGGACTGCCCGAGCCCCAGCGCCGTCGCGGCACGGGTGAAGCTCCGCATCCGCGCGACGGCGGCGAACGAGCGCAGCAGCACCGGATCCATCACCCGGTCATCGTAGAACGCGCTGACAGTGAGTGTGCTCAGCTGGTTTCCCGATGGCAGCGGTGCGCGGAGAATCGGTCGGGTGCGTGTGCGTCCCGATCCGTTCCTGGTGCTGCTGGTCCTCACCGTCGGGGTCGCGGCGCTCGTACCGGCCCGGGGCACGGCCGCCGACGTGGCCGACGGTGCGGTGACGGCGGCGATCGCGCTGCTGTTCTTCCTCTACGGCGCCCGGCTCTCCGCGGCGGAGGCGTTCTCCGGCCTGCGGAACTGGCGGCTGCACTCGACGGTGCTCGCCGCGTCGTTCGTGGTCTTCCCGCTGGTCGGGGCGACGGCGCTGCTGTTGCCGGAGTGGCTCCTGCCCGCACCGCTGGCGACCGGCGTCGTGTTCCTGTGCTGCCTGCCGTCGACCGTGCAGTCGTCGATCGCCTTCACCGGGATCGCCCGCGGCAACGTCCCGGCCGCGATCGTGGCGGCGTCGGTGTCGAACGTGCTCGGCGTGTTCCTGACCCCGGTGCTCGCCGCGCTGCTGCTCGCGACCAGCGGCGGGTTCGACGCGGCGACGTTCGGCGACATCGCGCTCCGGCTGCTCGTGCCGTTCCTCGCGGGGCAGGCGGCGCGGCCGCTGATCGGCCGGTGGGTGACGGCGCACCGGTCCCGGCTGGTCCTCGTGGACCGCGGCTCGATCCTGCTCGTCGTCTACACGGCGTTCAGCGAGGGTGTCGTCGCCGGGACCTGGCGGACCCTCACCCCGCTCTCGCTGGGCGTCCTGCTGGGTGTCTGCGTGCTGCTGCTGGCCGTCGTACTGGGGCTGACGGCGCTCGGCACCCGCGCACTCGGCTTCCGGTCCGCGGACCGGATCGCCATCGTGTTCTGCGGCTCCAAGAAGTCCCTGGCCAGCGGGCTGCCGATGGCCGGCGTGCTGTTCGGCGGCCCGGCGGCGGCGCTGGTCGTGCTGCCCCTGATGCTGTTCCATCAGATCCAGCTGATGGCCTGCGCGGCGATCGCGAACCGCCTCGGCCGGCGCCGGGAACATCTCGACAACCCGGCCGCGTCCGGAGCACCATCTCGGACATGACGACGCCCGCCTGCCGGTTGTGCGGCGCCGTACGGCCCGGCGACGCCGGTGCGGCGGCCGTCGCGGGGTGGGTGTCCGACCGCGACGAGCGCGGCCGGGACGGGTGGCTGTGCCCGGCCTGCGCACGCAGGCACGTCCGCGAGATCGAGTCCAAGCTGGACGTCGAGTGGTGGTGAAGCGGGGCACGGCGCCGGTCAGGTGACGGGCGCGCCACCCCGCAGGACGCCCTCGACCACGAGGTCGTCGGACAGCAGCACGAGATCGGCCCGCGCGCCCGCGTCGAGACGACCGGCGCCGGTGTGCCCGAGCAGGCGGGCCGGGGTCGTCGAGGTCCACGCGACGGCCCGGGCCAGTGCCGCCTCCCGCGGGCCCGGGTGCGCCGCCACGATCCGGCGGAACAGCGCGTCGGCGGTCGCGGTCGATCCGGCGATCGTCCCGTCGGCGAGGCGTGCGACGCCACCGTCGACCCGGACGTCGAGCGCACCGAGCCGGTAGCCGCCGTCCGGCATGCCGGCCGCGGCCATCGCGTCGGTGACCGCCGCGACCCGCTCCGGCGCCGCGCGGTCCACGATCTCCCACAGCGCCGGGTGCACGTGCACGCCGTCGGTGATCAGCTCGACGGCGGCGCGGGGATCGGCGAGCAGCGCCGCGACCGGGCCGGGATCGCGGTGGTGCAGCGGCGCCATCGCGTTGAACAGGTGCGTCCCGAGGCGGGCGCCGGCGTCGACCGCGCGGCGGGTGAGGTCGTAGCCGGCCGCGGTGTGCCCGACGGCCGCGAGTGCCCCGGCCCGGTGCACCTGCTCGATCGCCGCGAGCCCGCCGGGGAGCTCGGGCGCGACCGTCACGACGGCGACGGCGCCGGTGGCGAGCAGCGGCTCCAGCTCGGCCGGGTCCGGGTCGCGCAGCAGCGCGGGGTCGTGGGCCCCGCACCGGGAGGCGGCCAGCCAGGGCCCCTCCAGGTGCACCCCGGCGATGACGCCGTCGTCGACGAGCGGCCGCAACGCCCGGACGGCGGCGAGAAGCTCGGCTCGGGGGAGCGTGACCAGGGAGGCGAGCATCGTCGTCGTGCCGCGGGCGGCGTGGAACGCGGCCACCCGGGCCGCCTCGGCGGCGTCGGTGCCGAAGGCGGCGCCGCCCCCGCCGTGGCAGTGCAGGTCCACGAACCCCGGGACGACGACGGCGGCCCGCCGGTCCGGTTCCCGCGGCGGCGGCCCGGAACCGGCAGCCGTCACCCGGCCTCCGCCGAGCTCCACCCACCCGGGCCCCGGCCCGTCCCCGGTGCCCGTGGCCAGCGTCTCCGCGGCGACGAGCAGGCTCACAGGGTCTCCGTCACCTTCGCCAGCCCGCGCGGCGCGTCCGGGTCCCCGCCGCGCGCGACGGCGACGTGGCGGGCCAGCTGCTGCATCGGGAGGATCTCCAGCAGCGGCGCGAGCTCCTCGCGCGGCGCGCCGGGCAGGGGCAGCCCGCCGTCGCCGCCGACCCGCAGGACGTCGGCGTTCCGCGCGGCCAGCGACGCCAGGACCGGCGCCATCGCGTCGCCGCCCGCACCGGGGGAGACGACGGCCAGCACCGGGACCAGCGGGTCCACCAGGGCGAGCGGGCCGTGCAGCAGGTCCGCCCCGGAGAACGCCTGCGCCGAGACGTAGGCGGTCTCCATCAGCTTGAGCGCGGCCTCGCGGGCCGCCGGATAGGAGTAGCCCCGCCCGGTCGTGATCATGCGCTGCGCGAAGCGGTACCGGGCGGCGACCGCGACGACGGCGTCCTCCCCGGCCAGCACCCGCTCGCCCAGCCCGGGCAGCGTGGCTGCTCCGGCGTCGGGCTCACCGCGGACCGCCGACACGAGCAGGTGCAGCGCGAGCAGCTGTGCGGTGTAGGTCTTGGTCGCCGCGACCGCGCGTTCGGGGCCGGCGAGGACGTCGACGTGCCCGTCGGCGGCCGTCGCGAGCGCCGACCGGGCGTCGTTGGTGACGGCGACCGTCAGTGCCCCCTGAGCCCGGGCGGTCTCGACGCACGCCAGCAGGTCCGGCGAGCCGCCGGACTGGCTCACCGCCACGAGCAGGACGTCGCGCAGATCGGGACGGGCCGCGTAGGCGGTCAGGGTCGACGGCGACACCAGCCCGGCGGGCAGGCCCAGTCGGATCTCGGTCAGGTACTTGGCGTAGAGCGCAGCATGGTCGCTGGTGCCGCGGGCGGCGAACAGCACGAACCGCGGTGACCGGTCCCTGACCAGTGCCGCCACCCGGTCCACGCCGGACTCCCCGCCGGGACCGGACGCGTCGAGGAGCCGGCGCCAGACCTCCGGCTGCTCGGCGGTCTCGGCGGCCATCAGGGCTCCGGGGCTGTCGGGCACGGTGCTCCTCGTCGACGCCCGGTGGACCACTGGTTCACCGGAGGGGTTGCGATCTGGCGCACCGAACTGTACCACTGGTCCAGATTTCGAGGAGGGCCGATGAAGTACCGGCGGCTGCACGACGAGCTGCGCGAACGGGTCGACGCCATGGCCGCGGGTGACCCGCTGCCGCCCGAGCGCGAGCTCGCCCGCGAGGTGGGCGTGTCCCGGACGACGCTGCGCCGTGCCGTCGACGAGCTGGTCGCCGCCGGCCGGCTGCGCCGCCGGCAGGGCGCCGGGGTGTTCGCCGTCGGGCCGCGGATCGCGCACGGGCTCACCGCGACGTCGTTCTCGGCGGACATGCGGGCCCGCGGGCTGGTCCCGGCCACCCGGATCGTGGAGTTCGAGACCGGTCCGGCCGGGGCGCGGCTGGGCCGGCGTCTGGAGCTGTCGCCGGACGCCGTCGTCGTCCGGGCGTTGCGGCTGCGTCTCGCCGACGACGAGCCGATGGCCCTGGAGACCCTGCACGTCCCGGCCGACCTCGTGCCCGGGCTGACCGAGGAGACCCTGGCCGCGGCGTCGTACTACGAGCTGCTGGCCCGGCACGGTCACGCGGTCGCCGGTGGCCGCCAGTCGATCGAGCCGACGGTCACCGACGGGCCCGAGTCGGACCTGCTGGGCGTGCCGGTGCACAGCCCGGCGCTGTTGTTCGAGCGCACCACCCGTGACGACGGCGGCCGGGTGCTCGAGTTCGTCCGCGCCGTCTACCGGGGCGACCGGTACCGCATCGAGGCCGAGATCGCCCCGGTCGCGGCCGGGGTGGGTGCCACGTGACCCGGCTGCTCGCGCTCGACGTCGGCAAGACCGGCTGCCGGGCCGCCCTCAGCGAGGACGGCCACCGCGTCGCGACGGGGGAGTGGAGCGGGGCGAGCGGCCTCGCCGACCGCGACGGCGTCGGCCGGGCCCTCGCCGCGGTCGACGGCGCCACCGGCGGCTGGCCCGCCCCGGACGCCGTCGCCGCGGGACTCGCCGGCCTCGCGTCGGCACCGGACCGGGCCGCCGCCCTCGCCGACGGGCTGCGGGAACGGTTCGGCGCGGGCGTGCGGGTCCTCCTGGCCAGCGACATGACCACCTGGCACGCCGGAGCCCTCGGCGGGGCGCCGGGCGTCGTGCTGGCCGCCGGGACGGGGACCGTCGCCCTCGGGATCGACTCCGCCGGGCGTCCGGCCCGGGTGGACGGCTGGGGCTACCTGCTCGGCGACGCGGGCAGCGGCCACGCCATCGGCCGCGGCGGTCTGGACGCCGCGCTCCGCGCCCACGACGGCCGTCCCGGCGGATCGGCGACGCTGCTCGCACGCCTGCGGGACCGCTGGGGCGACCCGGACGCGCTGCCCGGCCGGATCCACGGCTCGGACAACCCGGCCCGCGAGGTCGCCCGGTTCGCCCGGGACGTCGTCGACGCGGCGGGCACCGGGGACCCGGTCGCGGGCGCGATCGTCACCCGGGCCGCGTCCGATCTCGCCGACACCGCGGCCGCGGCCCGGGACCGGCTCGATCCGGGACCGGCAGGCCCGCACGGCCCGCACGGCCCGCACGGCCCGCACGGCCCGCACGGCTCGGACGGCCCGTGGCCGGTCGCCTGCGCCGGCGGCCTGCTCGACGCGGGCCCGGTGCTCACCCGTCCGCTCGACGACGCCCTCGCCGCCCGCGCCCTGACCCGCACCCCACCCCGCGGCGACGCCCTCGACGGCGCCCGCCTGCTCCTGGAGGACCCGACCGTGCCCCACCACGCCCTGCTCGCCCCGCTCCCCGGGGTCCTGCGGTGACCGAGGACCTCGGCGCCCTCGCCACCGAGCGCGCCCGCCCCGACCTCGCCGACCTGGACCAGTGGTCCACCCGCGCGCTGGTCGATCTCGTCACGACCGAGGACGCGCTCGTCGTCGAAGCCGTGCGGGCCGAGGCGGAGCGGATCGCCGCCGTCGCCGATCTCGCCGTCGAGCGACTGGAGCGCGGCGGCCGGATGGTCTACGGCGGCGCCGGCACCGCGGGCCGTCTCGCCGTCCTCGACGCGACCGAGCTCGCCCCCACCTACGGCGTCGGCGACGACCGGGTGGTCGCCCTCCTCGCCGGCGGCCCCGACGCGATGACGCGGGCGGTCGAGGGCGCCGAGGACGACACCGGCGCCGCCCGCGCCGATCTCGCCGCGCTGGACCTCGGCCCCGACGACCTGGTGATCGCGATCAGCGCGTCCGGCCGGACCCCCTACGCCCGCGCGCTGCTCGTCGCCGCCCGCGAGGCCGGGGCGGCCACCGTCGCCGTCGCGAACAACCCCGGCAGCGTCATGGCGGAACTCGCCGACGTCGCGATCACGCTCGACACCGGCCCGGAGATCGTCGCGGGCTCGACCCGGATGAAGGCGGGCACCAGCCAGAAGATGCTGCTCACCGCCCTGTCGACGGCCGTGATGGTCCGGCTCGGCAAGGTGCACCGCAACCTGATGGTCGACGTCGCAGCGACCAACGTGAAGCTGCGCGTCCGGGCGGAGCGGATCGTCGGCGAGGCCACCGGGGCCGGCCCGCGGGAGGTGCGCACCGCGCTCGACGACGCCGGCGGGCACGCCAAGACCGCGATCGTCGCGCTGCTCGCCGGGGTGGACGCCCGCACCGCGGGCCGTCTCCTCGCCGGTGCCGACGGCCGCGTCTCGGCTGCCGTCGCGGCGGGTGCCGGCGGCCCGGTGGACGGCGGCCCGGTGGACGGGGGCACCGTGGACGGGGGCACGGAGTGATCGTCGTCGGCCTGTCCTCGGGGACCTCGGTCGACGGCATCGACGTCGCCGCGGCCGGCCTGGAGATCGGTGGCGGGACGGTCACCATGGCCCCGCTCGGGCACCTCGAGGTGCCGTTCGAGCCGGAGCTGCGTGCCGCCGTCCTGGAGGCCCTCCCGCCGGCCGCGACCACGCTCGGCGCCGTCGCGCGGATCGACACCGGGCTCGGCCACGCGTTCGCGGCAGCTGCACGCACGGGGATCGACGAGCTCACCGGCGGCCGCGCCGACCTGGTCGCGAGCCACGGCCAGACGCTGTTCCACGATGTCGAGGACGGTGCCGTGCTCGGCACCCTGCAGCTGGGCCAGCCCGCGTGGATCGCGCAGGCCACCGGCCTGCCCGTGGTGTCGGACCTGCGGGCCCGTGACGTCGCGGCGGGCGGGCACGGGGCCCCGCTCGCCTCCGTCCTCGACGTCCTGCTGCTCGGTGACCGTGCCGAGGCTGCCGGGGGACCGGTGGCCGCGCTCAACCTGGGCGGGATCGCCAACGTCACCGTGGTCGGGGCGGGCCCTGCGGCCGCTTTCGATACCGGCCCGGCGAACGCGTTGCTCGACGCCGCCGCCCGCGCCACGACGGGTGCGCACCAGGACACCGGCGGGGTCCGCGCCGCCCGCGGCACCGTCGACGCCGGCGCGCTGGCCCGGCTGCTCGCCGAGCCGTACTACCGGCTGCCGCCACCGAAGAGCACCGGCAAGGAGCTGTTCGACCCCGCCTACACCGCGCGGGTGCTCGACGGCCACCCCGTGCTCGACCGGCCCGACGACCTGCTCGCGACGCTCGTCGAGCTGACCGCGGGCACCGTCGCCGACGCGCTGGCGCCCTACGGCGTCCGCGAGGTGCTGGTCTCCGGGGGCGGGGCGCAGAACCCCGCCGTCGTCGCTGCGCTGGAACGCCGGCTCGCGCCCGCCCGCCTCGCCCCGGTCTCCGACGCCGGCCTGCCCGGCGACGGGAAGGAGGCGCTGCTGTTCGCCCTGCTCGGGTTCCTCACCTGGCACGGCGTCGCCTCCACGGTGCCGTCGTGCACCGGCGCCCGGGAGCCGACGATCGCCGGCCGGATCAGCCCGGGAGCGGCACCACTGCGGCTGCCCGCACCCGCGGAACCGCCGCTCCGGCTCCGGCTCGCGACCGGACGGGCGGGCGCACCACCCCGCCCGGACTGATCCGGACCGCCGACCCGTCCCGACCCGTCCCCCGCTCCCGGCAGTGTCGCCGGGCCCACACCCCAGGGAGCCGCCGTGCTGCGCACCCTCGACCTGATCGTGATCGTCGCCTACCTGGTGCTGTCGCTCGGCATCGGACTCTGGATGGCCGGCCGGCAGAGATCCAACGAGGACTACTTCCTCGGTGGTCGCGAGATGCCCTGGTGGGCCATCTCGCTGTCGGTCGTCGCCACCGAGACCTCGGCGCTGACCGTGATCAGCGTGCCGACCGTGGCCTACCTGGGCTCGCTGACCTACCTGCAGCTGGCGCTGGGCTACCTGATCGGCCGGATCGTCGTCGCGTTCGTCCTGCTGCCGCGCTACGCCGCGGGGAGTCTGACGACCGCCTACGGCTACCTCGGGCAACGGTTCGGTCGCGGGATGCAGGGCACCGCCTCGGTGGCGTTCCTGCTGACCCGGCTGCTCGCCGACGGCGTCCGGATGTTCGCCGCCGCCATCCCGGTCAAGGTCATCCTCGCCGGGATGGGGCTAGACGTCTCGTTCTTCTGGATCATCGTCGTCCTGTCGCTGGTGACGGTCGCCTACACCTACGTCGGCGGGATCAAGGCGGTCGTCTGGACCGACGTCCTGCAGATGGGGCTCTACGTCGCCGGCGGGATCGTCGCGCTCGCGGTGATCGGGCCGCAGCTGCCCGCCGGCTTCTGGGACGACGCCGTCGCCGCGGGGAAGACCCAGCTGCTCGACTTCACCTCCAGCCCGCTGTCCGCCCCCTACGCCTTCGTGACCGCGGTCGTGGGCGGCGCGCTGCTGTCGATGGCGAGCCACGGCGTCGACCAGATCATCGTGCAGCGGCTGCTGTCGTGCCGGACCGTCCGTGACGGGCAGAAGGCGCTGATCTTCTCCGCGGTCGTCGTCGGCGTGCAGTTCGCGCTGTTCCTGGTCGTCGGGCTCTTCCTCTGGGGCTACTACGGCGGGGCGACCCCGGGCGCGCTGGGACTGGAGACCGGCGACGAGCTGTTCCCGAAGTTCATCGTCGAGGGCCTCCCGGCGGGCGTGTCCGGTCTCCTGCTGGCCGGGATCCTCGCCGCCGCGATGTCGACGCTGAGCTCGTCGCTGTCGGCGCTGTCGTCGACCGTGATCGACCTGGTGCAGACGCTGTCCCGGCGCGAGCTGTCCGCGCAGCAGGGCATCCGGCTGTCCCGGTTCACGACGCTCGTGTGGGGGCTGGTGTTCATCGTCTTCGCCAACCTGTTCACCTCGACCGAGGACCCGGTCGTCGAGCTGGGGCTCTCGGTCGCCGGGATCACCTACGGCGGGCTGCTCGGGGCGTTCGCGCTCGGCATCGTCGTCCGCCGGGCCCGGCAGGCCGACGCGATCGTCGCGTTCGCCGTCGCGGTGGTCGTGATGGGCTCGCTGTTCCTGTTCGCGCCGGACGCCGTCGGCTTCACCTGGTACACCGCCATCGGACTCGTGATCACGATGGTGCTCGGACTGCTGCTGTCACTGCGGCACCGGACACGTGCGACCGAGGAATCGGCGGACGATCCGGCGCGTTCGTCCGCATGAGCACTCCCGACACGTAGGTAGGTTTGACCGCATGGAGACCTGGGCCCCGACCGACGTCCCGGCACTGGAGGGCAGCGGTCCGCCGCTGCGGCTGCACGACACCGCCACCGGGCGGGTGCGGCCGACCGCGCCGGGCCCGGTCGCGACGATGTACGTCTGCGGGATCACCCCGTACGACGCGACCCACCTGGGCCACGCGGCCACCTACCTGGCCTTCGACCTGGTGAACCGGCTCTGGCGCGACCTCGGGCACGAGGTGCACTACGTCCAGAACGTCACCGACATCGACGAGCCCCTGCTCGAGCGGGCCGAGCGCGACCAGGACGACTGGGTCGTGCTCGGGCTGCGCGAGACGGCCCTGTTCCGCGAGGACATGGAGGCGCTGCGGGTGCTGCCGCCGCGCCAGTTCGTCGGCGCGGTCGAGGCGATCCCGGAGATCGCCGAGCTGGTGGAGAAGCTGGTCGCCTCCGGCGCGGCCTACCGGCTGGACGACCCGGAGTACCCGGACGTCTACCACGACGTCTCCGCCACCGGCCGGTTCGGCTACGAGTCGAACTACGACCTCGAGACGATGTTGCAGTTCTCCCGCGAGCGCGGCGGCGACCCGGACCGGCCCGGCAAGCGGAACCCGCTCGACCCGCTGCTGTGGCGGATGGCGCGGCCGGGGGAGCCGGCGTGGGAGTCCGGGCTCGGCCGTGGGCGTCCGGGGTGGCACGTGGAGTGTGCCGCGATCGGGCTGAACCGGCTCGGCCAGCAGATCGACCTCAACGGCGGCGGCTCCGACCTGATCTTCCCGCACCACGAGTGCGGGGCGCTGCACGCCGAGTCGCTCACCGGCGAGCACCCGTTCGCCCGGCACTACGTGCACACCGGGATGATCGGCCTCGACGGCGAGAAGATGTCGAAGTCGAAGGGCAACCTGGTCTTCGTCTCGAAGCTGCGCAGCTCCGGCGTGGACCCGAACGTCGTACGGGTGGCGCTGCTCGACGGGCACTACCGCGACGACCGGTCCTGGACCGACGAGGTGCACGCGAAGGGGGAGGGCCGCGTCGCCCGCTGGCGCGAGGCCGTCGAGCTCGACGCGGGCCCGGACGCCGCCGAGCTGGTCGCGAAGCTGCGCACGCACCTCGCCGACGACCTGGACACCCCCGGCGCGCTGGCCGCCGTCGACGCCTGGGCCGACGAGGCGCTGACCCGCCGCGGCACCGACGCCGGCGCCCCGCAGCTGGCCCGCACCGCCCTGGACGCGCTCCTCGGCGTCCGCCTCTGACGGCACCCGTGGCGCCCCCGCCGCCCGGGTGCGGCGGGGCGTCTCACGGTCGCAGAAGGATCTTCCCCGTGGAGCGGCGCCGCTCCAGGTCCGTGTGGGCCCGGGCCGCCTCGGCGAGGGGGTACTCCGCTCCGACCAGCGGCCGGAGCTCCCCGCGTGCGGCGCGCGCCAGCACCTCACCTACTCGGCGGGGCGCGTCCGCCGCGACACCGGCGAGCTGTTCCATGGTCACCACGGTGAGCCGCCGGGAGCGTTCCTCGCACGGCCCCGGCTCGGGCGGGGGACCGCCGACGGCGCCGTAGGAGCTGTACCGGCCGCCGTCGGCGACCAGCCAGGCCGCCGAGCGGCCTGCCGTGCCCCCGACGCCGTCGAACACCACCGCCGGGCCGCGCGGCAGGAGCGCGTGCAGCTCGGCCACCCAGCCCGGACGGCCGTGGTCGACGACGTGCTCGGCGCCGAGCTCCCGCACCTGCCGGCCGCGTGCCACGCCCCGTGCGGCACCGACGACCCGGCCGCCGGCCGCCGTCACCAGCTGCACCAGCAGGCTCCCCAGACCGCCCGCCGCCGGGAGGACGAGCACGTGCTCCCCGGGGTGCACCGGAGTGCGTTCCAGCAGCGCCAGCGCGGTGGCCCCGTCCCCGAACAGGGCGGCGGCAGCCCCGAGGTCCACGCCGTCCGGCACCGCGACCAGCGACGACGCCGGCGCCACGACCCGCTCGGCGTACCCGCCGTGCGGGGCCCGGAGCGCCACCCGGGCCCCGTGCAGGTCCGGGTCCACCCCGGCACCGAGCCCCGTCACCGTCCCCGCGACCACCCCGCCGGGCACGTACGGCGGCTCGGCGGCGAGGTGCGGCGGCCCCGCGCCGCGGCGGATCGCGGTGTCCACCCACAGCACCCCGGCGGCCCCGACGTCGACGAGCACCTCGCCGTCACCGGGTGCGGGATCGGCCACGTCCCGCACCTGCAGCACCTCCGGTCCGCCGAACCGTTCCACCACGATCGCCTGCATCGCCCGCTCCTCCACGCCGTTCCCGCACCCAGCGTGCGACCTCGACCGGGCTTCAGGTCCAGTGCGGGATGCCGGGAGCCGGGGTGCGTGGTCGAATGGCCGCATGGCGCGCAACGTGCTCGGCGGGGAGCTGGAGAGCTGCTCGACCGATCCGCTGACCGGGTTCTACCGCAACGGCTGCTGTGACACCGGTGGGGACGACGCCGGCGTCCACACGGTGTGCGCCCGGGTCACCGCGGAGTTCCTGGACTTCTCCCGGGAACGGGGCAACGACCTGTCCACCCCGCGGCCGGGATTCGGCTTCCCGGGGCTCGAACCGGGGGACCGGTGGTGCCTGTGCGCGAGCCGCTGGGTGGAGGCGCTGCGCGAGGACGTCGCCCCGCCGGTCGTCCTCGAGGCCACGCACGCGCGGACCCTGGAGTGGGTCGACCTGGCCGACCTGCGCACGCACGCCGCGGAGCGCTGAGCGCGGCCGGTGCCGGTCAGCCGGCGGGCCGCGGCGCCCGGCCCGCCACCAGCACCGCGGGCGCGGCGACGGCCAGCAACCCGGCAGGCACGACGAACGCCGCCACCGGGTCCACGTGGTAGACGGGGGTGAGCCCGACCGGGGACGCCGCCGTCCCCGCGAACCGCACCGCCTGCACCACCGACACGGCGCCGCCGCTGTTCGGCCCGCCCGCCCCCAGGACGAGTGCGTTCACCCCGACCAGGATCAGCTGGCTGCACACCCCGCCTGCGGCCCACAGCGCGACGACCACCCAGAGCACCGGCACCAGACCGGTGAGCGCGACGAGCACCCCGCCGGCGACCGCACCGGTGAGGACGCAGCGGCGCGGCCCCAGCCGGTCCACCGCACCGCCGATGAGGCGGGCGGTGAGGATCCCGGCCACCCCGAGCGCGGTCAGCACCAGCCCGCGGGACGCCGAGCCCAGGCCGAAGTCGTCCTCGAGCCGCAGCGCGAGCAGGAAGTTGAGACCGGCCAGGCAGCCCCAGCCCAGCCCGGCGACGACGCCGAGCCGCAGCACGGGCCCGGTCCACGCCGAGCGCAGCCGGGGACGGCGGCCGTCCCGGGCCGTGGCGGGTCCGTCCGGGATCCCGACCACCCCGAGCAGCAGCGCCACGGCCGCCGCCCCGCCGAACGCGAGCCGCCAGTCGACCTCGGCGGCGAGCCCGCCGACCAGCGGCGCCGAGGTCTGCCCGGCTGCCTGCAGGGAGCCGAACCAGCCCAGCGCGCGCCCGAGCCGCTCCGGCTCCACCGCGGTCGCCAGCGCCGCGAGCAGCAGCGGGGTGGTGAACGCGTTCGCCACCCCCTGCAGGGCCCGGCCGGCGAGGAACAGCGTCCAGGAGTCCGCGAGCACGCACACCACCGACGCGAGGACGTAGACCGCGTACCCGGCGACGACCGTCCGGCCGCGGCCCCAGCGCTCCCCGAGCGTGCCCGAGACCAGCATCACACCGGCGAACGGCAGCAGGTAGGCCGTGATCGACACCGCGGCCGTCGCCGTCGGCACCCCGAAGTCGCCGCCCAGCTCGGGCAGCATCGCCGCCGTCATCCCCCCGCCGAACGGCCCGAGGAACGCGCCCGCGAACAGCGCGCCGCGGCGCAGCGCCCCCGTCACCGCGGCACCGGCCCACCCGTGAGGGGCCGCGCCGGCCCGCCCGTCAGGAGTTCGGGCCGCGACGGCGCAGGTAGCGCTCGAAGTCGGCCGCGATCGTGTCGCCCGAGGTCTCCCGCAGCTCGGTGCGGGTCTCCTCCTCCTCGGTCTCGTTCGCCTGCTCCTCGAGCTGGCGGACGTACTCCCGCACCTCGTCGTCGGCGTCGGCCATCTCGGAGACGGTGCGCTCCCACTCCTCGGCCTTCTCCGGGAGCCCGCCGAGCGGCACCTCGACGTCGAGCGCCTCCTCGATCCGGTGCAGCAGCGCGACCGCGGCCTTCGGGACCTGCGCCTGCGAGACGTAGTGCGGCACCTCGGCCCAGTACGACAGCGCCGGGATCCCGGCCTGCACACAGGCCTGCTGGAACACCGCCACGATCCCGGTCGGGCCCTCGTAGTTCGACGGCTCGGTGCCCATCTCCTTGAGCGAGTCCGCGTCCCACGACGTCCCGCTCACCGGCGTCGGCCGGGTGTGCGGGACCTCCGTGAGCAGGGCTCCGAGTGTGATGACCTTCGTCACCCCCAGGCGCTCGGCGTGACCGACCAGTTCGGCGCAGAACGAACGCCAGCGCAGATTCGGTTCGATGCCGCTGACCAGCACGACGTGCCGGTCCGTGCCCGGCAGCGTGGCCCACGACAGCCGCGTCGTCTGCCACTCGATCTTCCGTGTCACCCCGCCGGCGAGCTTCACGTGCGGCCGGGTGACCTGGAAGTCGTAGTACTCCTCGGGATCGATCGAGGTCAGAGGCTCGGCGTCCCAGCTGAGCTCCAGGTGTTCCAGCGCGGTGCTCGCGGCCTCCCCGGCGTCGTTCCAGCCCTCGAACGCGGCGATGAGGACCGGCTCGACCAGGTCGGGGGCGTCCGCCCCGCCCGTGGTGCTCGGCTCTCGGTCGGTCATCGGCCCAGCCTACGGCCCCGGGGCTTCAGAACCCGGGCGATACCCCGGCCCGGGGTAGCCTGACTGATCGTGTCATCTACGACGGGAGCGGATCACTCGGTGAGCACCTCTTCGGACGGCGACATCTCCACCCGCCGCATCGACCCCGAGCGGGTCGCCACGGCGGAACGGAGAACCGGCCAGCTGCGGGAACTCCTCGGCAGCCGGATCGGTGTCATCGACGGTGCCTGGGGCACCGTCATCCAGGGCCTGGGCCTCACCGCCGACGACTACAAGGCGGAGTGGCTGGAGGGCCACCACAAGGACACCAACGGCGACCCGGACCTGCTGAACCTGACCCGTCCGGACCTGATCCTGGACAGTCACCGGCGCTACTTCACGGCCGGCGCCGACCTCACGACGACGAACACCTTCACCGCCACCACCATCGGCCAGGCCGACTACGGCCTCGAGGACCACGTGGTGGCGATGAACGTCGAGGCCGCGAAGCTGGCCCGGCAGGCGGCCGACGAGTCGGAGGCGGAGACCGGCGAGCCCAAGTGGGTCGCGGGCTCCATCGGGCCGCTGAACGTCACCCTGTCGCTGTCGCCGAAGGTCGAGGACCCGGCGTTCCGCGCGGTGACCTACCAGGAGGTCTACCAGTCCTACGCCGAGCAGATCGCGGCGCTGGACGACGGCGGTGTGGACCTGCTGCTGATCGAGACGATCTTCGACACGCTGAACTCGAAGGCCGCCCTGCACGCCGCGCACGACATCGCGCCGCACCTGCCGATCTGGATCTCGGTGGCGATCGTCGACCGGTCGGGCCGGACGCTGTCCGGGCAGACCGTGGACGCCTTCTGGACCTCGATCCGGCACGCCGACCCGCTGGTCGTCGGCCTGAACTGCTCGCTGGGCGCGGAGGACATGCGCCCGCACGTCGTCGCGCTGTCCGAGATCAGCGACACGTTCACCGCGAGCTACCCGAACGCCGGCCTGCCGAACGCCTTCGGCGGCTACGACGAGACCCCGGACCAGACCGCGGCCCTGCTCCGCGAGTTCGCCGAGTCCGGCCTGGTGAACATCGTCGGCGGGTGCTGCGGCACCGGGCACGACCACATCCGCGAGATCGCGGGCGCGGTCAAGGACGTGGCCCCGCGGACCCCCGTGGAGCCCGCCCACCGGACCCGGTTCTCCGGGCTCGAGCGGTTCGACATCGTCCCGGACACCGGCTTCGTGATGATCGGTGAGCGGACCAACGTCACCGGGTCCAAGCGGTTCCGCAGGCTCATCGAGTCGAAGGACTACAACGGCGCGCTCGACGTCGCGCTGGACATGGTCCGCGGCGGCGCGAACATGCTGGACGTCAACATGGACGCCGACCTCCTCGAGTCCGACGAGGAGATGACGACCTTCCTGAACCTGCTGGCCACCGAGCCGGAGATCGCCCGGCTGCCGATCATGATCGACAGCTCGCGGTGGTCGGTCGTCGAGGCCGGGCTGCGGTGCGTGCAGGGCAAGGGCGTCGTCAACTCGATCAGCCTGAAGGAGGGGGAGGAGCCCTTCCTCCGCCAGGCCGCGACGGTCCGGTCCTACGGGGCGGGCGTCGTCGTCATGGCGTTCGACGAGACGGGCCAGGCCGACACCGCCGACCGGAAGGTCGAGATCTGCGGACGGGCCTACGACCTGCTGGTCGAGAAGGCGGGCCTCCCGCCCGAGGACATCATCTTCGACCCGAACATCCTCGCCATCGCCACCGGCATGGAGGAGCACAACGACTACGCGAAGGACTTCATCGAGGCCCTCCCGCGGATCAAGGAGCGCTGCCCGGGCGCGCACATCTCCGGTGGCGTCTCGAACCTGTCGTTCGCCTTCCGTGGCAACAACGTCGTCCGCGAGGCGATGGACTCGGCGTTCCTGTTCCACGCCATCCAGGCCGGCCTGGACATGGGCATCGTCAACGCCGGCCAGCTCGCGGTCTACCAGGACATCCCGGCCGACCTGCTCGAGATGGTCGAGGACGTCCTGTTCAACCGGCGTCCCGACGCCACCGACCGGCTCGTCGAGAGCGCCGACCGGTTCAAGGGCGAGGGCACCCAGCGCAAGGTCGACCTCAGCTGGCGGGAGAACGACGTCCGCTCGCGGATCTCGCACGCCCTGGTGCACGGCATCGTGGACTACATCGAGGAGGACACCGAGGAGGCGCGCGCCGAGGCCGACCGGCCGCTGCACGTCATCGAGGGTCCGCTCATGGACGGCATGAAGGTCGTCGGCGACCTGTTCGGCGACGGCAAGATGTTCCTCCCGCAGGTGGTGAAGTCGGCGCGCGTGATGAAGCGGGCGGTCGCCTACCTCGAGCCGTACATGGAGGAGGAGAAGGAGGAGGCCAGGGCCCGCGGGGAGATCGACGACCGCGGCAACGGCAAGGTCGTCATGGCCACGGTCAAGGGCGACGTCCACGACATCGGCAAGAACATCGTCGGTGTGGTGCTCGGCTGCAACAGCTACGAGGTCGTCGACCTCGGCGTGATGGTGCCCGCGCAGACCATCCTCGACACCGCCGTCGCGGAGAACGCCGACGTCATCGGCCTGTCGGGTCTCATCACCCCGTCGCTGGACGAGATGGTCGGCGTCGCCGCGGAGATGGAGCGCCGGGGGCTCAAGCTGCCGCTGCTCATCGGTGGGGCGACGACCTCGCGCCAGCACACCGCGGTGAAGATCGCGCCCGCCTACGACGGCAACGTGCTCCACGTGCTCGACGCCTCCCGCGTCGTCGGGGTGGTCTCCGACCTGCTCGACGACGACCGCGCGGAGGCCCTGGGCAAGCGCAACGGCGAGGACCAGGAGCGGCTGCGCGAGCAGCACGCGAACCGGGAGGCCAAGCCGCTGCTGCCGTTCGAGGAGGCGGTGGCCAACCGCGAGCAGGTCACCTTCGACGACCTGCCCGCGCCGGAGTTCACCGGGGTCCGCGAGTGCGCGCCGACCATCGCGGAGCTGCGCGAGCTGATCGACTGGCAGTTCCTGTTCCTGGCCTGGGAGCTCAAGGGCAAGTTCCCCGGGATCCTGAACTCGCCGGTGGCCAAGGAGCTCTACGACGACGCCAACGCGATGCTCGACGAGATCATCGAGGGCGACCGCTTCACGGCGAAGGGCGTCTACGGGTTCTGGCCCGCGCACGCCGAGGGCGAGGACATCGTCATCTCGCCGGACGCGGGTGACGTCCGGCTGCCGATGCTGCGCCAGCAGACCAAGAAGCCGGAGGGCCGCGCCAACCGCAGCCTCGCCGACTACGTGGCGCCCGAGGGCGACCACCTCGGCGCCTTCGCGGTCTCCATCCACGGTGCGGAGGAGATGGCCAAGGAGTACGAGGACGCCCTCGACGACTACCGGGCCATCATGGTGAAGGCGCTGGCCGACCGGCTCGCGGAGGCGTTCGCCGAGTACGCGCACCTCCAGGCACGCCGGCAGTGGTTCGAGCCCGGTGCCGAGCAGCCGCTCGAGGAGCTCCTCGGCGAGAAGTTCCGCGGGATCCGTCCGGCGTTCGGCTACCCGGCCTGCCCGGACCACACCCAGAAGCGTCCGCTGTTCGACCTGCTCGGCGCGGAGGAGCTGGGCATCGAGCTGACCGAGTCGTACGCGATGACCCCGGCGGCCGCCGTCAGCGGCATGATGTTCGCCCATCCCGACTCCCGGTACTTCACCGTGGGCCGGATCGGGCGCGACCAGGTCACCGACTACGCGGGCCGGCTCGGCACCGAGGTCGACGAGGTCGAGCGGTGGCTGCGGCCCAACCTCGGGTACAACCCCGATGCCTGAGCCGCGGGCGCTGCGGGGCGTGCTGCTGGACATGGACGGCACGCTCATCGACTCCGAGAAGGTGTGGGAGGTCGCCCTCAACGACCTCATGAAGCACCTCGGCGCGCCTCCGCTGTCCACGGAGGCGCGTCTGGAGTCGGTCGGCGGGTCGCTCGACTCGTCGCTGCGGATCTGCTTCCGCGAGGCGGGCCGGGACCCGGCAGGCGTCCCCGCCGACGAGTACCGGGAGACCGGTGAGTGGCTCTACGACCGGGCCGGCGAGCTGTTCGCGCACGGCGTGCCGTGGCGACCGGGCGCGCGGGAGCTCCTCGGGGCGCTGCGCGCCGAGGGGATCCCGGCGGTCCTGGTCACCAACACGATCCGGGTGCTGGTGGAGCGCGCGCTGGAGACGCTGGGCCGCGAGCACTTCGCGGCCGTCGTCCCCGGCGACGAGGTGGCCGAGCCGAAGCCGGGGCCCGAGCCGTACCGCCGCGGGGCGGAGCTGCTCGGGCTCGACCCCGGTGACTGCGTGGCGGTGGAGGACTCGCCGACCGGCGCGCTGTCCGCGGAGCGGGCCGGGTGCGCGGTGCTCGTGGTGCCGTGCGAGCTGGCCGTCCCGGCGGGGGAGCGGCGCGTGCAGCGCGACTCCCTCGACGGCGTCGGGCCTGCGGAGCTGGCCGCGGTGCTGGCCGAGGTCCGCGCCCGCGGCTGAGACGGTCCCCGCCTCCCCGGTCGCGTGCGAGCGGTTCGTCGCCGGCGACGAACGGCCGCACGCGCCCGGGCTGGTCACAAAGGGTGAACCACCCGGCGCGGTGCGTTGCCCGCACGGCTCGGAGCCCCGGGTCTCCGGTGGTGTCGGCCGCGTCACGGTTCACACTGGTCGGCGGAAGGGGTCGATGCACGTGAAGACATTCGACGGGTTGTTCGCCGAGCTCCAGGCCAAGGCCACGGAGCGGCCGGCAGGCTCGGGGACCGTCGCCGCACTGGACGCCGGGGTGCACGCCCAGGGCAAGAAGGTGCTGGAGGAGGCCGGCGAGGTGTGGCTGGCCGCGGAGTACCAGGGTGACGACGAGCTGGCCGAGGAGATCTCGCAGTTGCTCTACCGGCTACAGGTGATCATGATCCAACGGGGGCTCGCCCTCGAGGACGTCTACAAGCATCTGTAGCGCCCGCCCGCACCAGACAGCACAGCCGAGACCGAGATTCAGGAGAGCGTCATGCTCCGCGTGGCACTGCCGAACAAGGGCACCCTGGCCGAGCCCGCCGCCACGATGATGCGCGAGGCGGGGTACCGCCAGCGGACCGACTCGCGTGACCTCAGCGTGGTCGACGAGGAGAACGAGATCGAGTTCTTCTACCTGCGGCCCAAGGACATCGCCACCTACGTCGGCAAGGGCGACCTGCACCTGGGCATCACCGGCTTCGACCTCATGGAGGAGTCCGGCAGCCAGACCCAGCAGATCCTCCCGCTGGGCTTCGGCAAGTCCCGGTTCCACTTCGCGGCGCCGACCGACTCCGACTGGAAGCTCGAGGACCTCGACGGCCGCAAGATCGCGACGTCGTACCCGCGGCTGGTCCGCTCGTACCTGTCCGGCAAGCGGATCGGCGCCGAGATCGTGAAGCTCGACGGTGCCGTGGAGATCTCGATCCAGCTCGGCCTGGCCGACGCCATCGCCGACGTCGTCTCCTCGGGGCGGACGCTGCGCCAGCACGGGCTCCAGATCATCGGCGACCCGATCGCGACGTCGCAGGCCACGCTCATCGAGCGCGAGAAGCGTCCCGACCGTGTCGAGGACGGCGACGTCACCTCGACCAAGCGGATCTTCGCCGACCGGCTCCAGGGCGTCGTCCTCGCCCGCGAGTACCTGATGATGGACTTCGACTGCCCCGAGTCGCTGCTGCCCGACGTGGAGAAGGTGGCCCCGGGTCTGCAGGCGCCGACCGTCTCGCCGCTGCGGAAGGCCGGCTGGGTCGCGGTCCGCACGATGGTCCCGACCAAGGACACCAACCGGGTGATGGACCGGCTCGCCACGATCGGCGCGACCGCGATCCTGACCTCGGAGATCCGGTCCTGCCGCGCCATGACCGTGAACGGCCACGGCAGCTGAGTCGTCCGCTCCCACGACAGCGGCCCGCTCCCGGATCCCGGGGCGGGCCGCCGTCGTGTGCGGGGTGGGGCGCCGCGCTCAGCGCGGGCGCACGGTGAGCGCCTGACCGCTGCGGCCGGTGTGGCCGTGCTCGTCGAACAGGGTGGCCGAGCAGGTGCCGAGCCCGTCCGGCCCGATGACGGTGGCGGCGTCGACCCCGATCCACTCGCCCTCGGGCGCCCGGTGCAGGTGCACGGTCAGCTCCGTGTTGACGAACAGCCACTTCCGGACGTCCAGCGGCGCCGCGACGCCGTTCGCGCAGTCCGCGGCGACCATCAGCCGCTGGGCCGGGGTCGGCTCCTCGCCGTCGACCAGCGGGACCCGGAGCCGGACCCAGGCCCGCGCTGGCCCGGGAGTGCCCAGCTCGTCGCCGCCGAGCCACGACCACTCGGTGGCGTCGAGGAAGCCGGGCAGCCAGCCGTCGGGCCGCTCGGTGCGGATCGTGCCGGTCTCCGGGCCCGGCAGCGGCGGGACCGCGCCCTGCTCGGCACCGGCGGTGTCGCCGGCGGCGAGCCGCCAGGCCCTCGCCCGGAGCACGTCGCGACCGCCCGCCGACATCGTGGCCGAGAGCAGCTCGATGGTGCGGCCCGGCCGCTCGACCTCCGCGGTGACCGTGACCGGGCCGGCCGGGACCATGCCCAGCACCTCGACCGACGCGCGGGCGAGCCGCCAACCCGCCTCGGCGCCACCCGGGCGCGACTCGGGCAGGCGCTCCATCGCCCGGACCAGCAGCGCGGACGGGGGCCCCATGTGCTGGGCGTCGGCGTACCACGGGCCGGTGGTCGACGGGGTCGCCTCGAACTCGCCGACGGTGCCGCCGCCGTCGCCGGTGCGCTCGCCGTGGGGCAGGTAGAACGGTCCGGGGGGAATGGGGGACGTCACGGCCGCGATCATGCCCCGACGGCCTCGCCCGCGGCGTCACCGGGCCACCCGGGGTAGGGCGGTGGCACGCCGTCCCAGGCGGGGCAGTGCGCGCGGTGGTCGCACGTGCGGCAGGCCCGCCCCCGGTTCGGGCGGAAGTCCCCGGTCGGTGCCGCCCGGCGGATCGCGGACCAGACGGCGTCGAGGAGACGGGCGAAGCGGTGCAGCTCGTCCTCGTCCGGCCGGTAGGTCAGCGCGGTGCCGTCGGACAGGTACAGCAGCCGCAGCTCGTCGGGGACCCGGCCGCGGGTGAGCAGCACCGTGAGCGCGTAGAACTTCAGCTGGAACAGCACCGAGCCCTCGAAGCCCTCGCCGGGCGTCGCACCGGTCTTGTAGTCGACGACCCGCAGCGTGCCGTCCGGTGACTCGTCGAGCCGGTCCACGATCCCCCGCAGCGGGACGACGCCGTCCGCCCCGTCGAGACTCGTCTCGACGCGCTCCTCCACGGCCACCGCGGGGACCTCCGCCGGGTCCTCGAGGGTGAAGTAGGTGTCGAGCAGCCCGGCCGCGGAGTCCAGCCACACCGCCAGCTCCGGGTCGCCGGGACCGGTGAACAGCGGGCCGCCGGTGACCGCGTCGCCGAGCCCGGCGGACAGCTCGTCCCAGCAGGGGCCGAGCAGGGCACGTGCCGCCGCCGGGGTGCGCTCGGGCGCCGGCAGCGTGAACAGCCGCTCCAGCACCGCGTGCACGAGGGTGCCGCGGACCTGCGCGCGGGACGGCGGCTCGGGCAGCCGGTCGACGGCCCGGAACCGGTAGAGCAGCGGGCAGCGCCGGAAGTCCGCGGCCCGCGACGGCGACAGCGCGGGCGGGCGCGGCGCCGGACCGGCGGACCCGGCCTCCACGAGGCCCACGGCGGGCGGCACCGCGGCGGCCGGGTGGGGGAGCGGCTCCTCGGCGGTCACGGTCCCGAGGCTAACCGGGACCCCCGACGGTCCCGCTCAGCCCGGCGGCGTCGTCGTGGCCGCACCGGGGCCGTCCGGATCGGGCGCGCCCTCGGGGACGGCCCCGGGGGCGGCCGGGTCCGCGGCCGGGGGCGCCGGTGCGGCTGGTTCCGGTGCGGTGCTGCCGGCCGGCGGGGCGGGCTCCGTCGCGGGGCCGTCCGGGGTCCCCTCGGGCACGGCCGGAGCCGGGCTCCCCGGCTCCGGGGTGGCCGGTGCCGGTGCGGCGGGCCCCGGGGGGACGGTGCACGCGGTGACGGCGTCCTCGGGCCCGGCGTCCGGGCAGTCCCCGCCGTCGGCCCCGCCGTGCAGGACGTCGGCCGCGGGCGGGTCGTCCGGGCCACCGAGGAGCGTGTCGGCACCGGCGTTGCCGTAGAGCCGGTCCGCCCCGTCGCCGCCGGTGAGCCGGTCGTCGCCGTCGCCACCGACGAGGACGTCGTCCCCGGCGCCGCCGTCGAGCACGTCGTCGCCCCCGGCCCCGACGATGCAGTCCCGCCCGGGCGAGCCGGTGATCCGGTCCGCACCGGGGGTGCCGATGATCAGGAACGGGCCGGTCGCCCCCGGTCGCTCGGTGCGGGCGTCGAAGGTCGCCCCGTTCCCGGACAGGCTGATCGTCTCGGCGGGCTGGGTGATGCCGGCGTCGACGCACTCGGCGGGCGGCGACGCCACGGCCGGGGCGACGGTGGGGGAGGAGGCGGCGGGCGCGGCGACCCGCAGCGACCGCGCGCCCAGCAGGTTCGTCGTGATGCGGAGGGTGCCGTCGACCCGGTCGGTGAACCCGCCGCTCACCTTGAGCCGCAGGGTGGCGGCCTCGGTACGCGGCAGCAGCACGATCGCCCCGACCGTCACCTTCACCGGGACCGTCGTCACGGTCCCCGGTTGCAGCGTCGCGACGACGCGGTCCTTCCCGTCGAGCAGCGCGCAGTACGACTCCGCGGCGCGCGACCCGAGCGTGACGACCAGCGACCCGACGTTGAGCCCGTCGAGGAGGCCACCGACCCCGTTGGTGCACGCCGTCGACGTCGTCGCGGGCAGCGACAACGACAGCGTCGCGGGCACCGTGCCCCGGTAGTCCACGGTGACCGTCGCGGTCGTCGTGGACCCGGCGCGGAGCCCGGTGAGCGCGACGGCGGGAGGCGCAGACCGGCCGCCCAGCACGACCGTCGCCGACGAGGTGGCGCCTGCCGCTCCGGGATCCCGGTCGACGAAGGTCGCCCAGGTGCCCCAGGCCGCGGCGGAGACCGCGACCAGCACGACCGCGGCCCCCAGCGCGAGCACCGCCCGCCGCCGGGGGACCGCCGGGCTCACGTGTTCTGGTTCAGGGTGAACGTCGACCCGATCGAGATCCGGTCACCCTGCACCTTGTTGTCGGCCGCCGCCGGGAGGGCGAACTGCAGCTTGTAGACGCCGTCGGAGTTGCCCCCGAGCGTCCCGGCCGGGAGCGGCGAGTTGACGAAGGTCTTCAGCGGGACGGCGGCGGCCGGCGTCGTCACCCCGGGCCCGGACAGCACCTGGACGGTCATCTGGTCCTGCAGGTTCCCGCCGGCGGCGCACTTGCCTGCCGCGACGCCCTCCGCCTCCGCCTCCGGCTCGGTGCAGGTGACGTCGGCACCGGTGACGGTCAGGTTCCCGGTGACGGTGCCGGGGACGGTCCCGACGTTCCGCACCGTGACGTCGACGGTCGTGCTGAACCCGGGGGCGATGTTGTCCTGGTTGAACAAGGTCGTGCTCGCGTTGGAGCCGACGGTCAGGTCGAGGGTGCCGGACGCGGCGTTGCCGGACGGGCCGTCCTCGGTGTCGGTGAAGGCGGCATAGGTGCCGAGGCCGATGGCGAGCACAGCCACCGCCACGGCCGCGATGCCGATCGCGAGGCGCTTGCGGTTGTCCATGGGACACTCTTTCCCACCGGGTCGCCGCAGGTCACCGCTCGATCGTGTACTGCACGTGCCGTAGCGGGCACTTATGGTGAGCGGATGGGCCGACATTCCTCCGGACCCTCCCGTGCGTCCTGGCCGGCGGCCGAGCCCGCTCCCCGCCGCTCGTTGCCCGGCCGGCTGGTCGGCGGGCTGGTCACCCTGCTCGTCCTCGCGGCGGTCGCGGTCGCCGTGGCGGTGGCCGTGGTCCCGGCCGCGACCGGGTCGCGGGCGCTGACGGTGCTCTCCGGGAGCATGGTGCCGACGCTGTCGGTGGGGTCACTGGTCGTCTCCCGCCCGGTCGACCCGGGATCCGTCGTCGTGGGCGACGTCGTCTCGTTCGTCGACCGCGACCCGGCGAGCGGGGAGACCCGCACGGTGACCCACCGGGTCGTCGAGGTGGCACCGGGGCCGGTGTTCACGACCCGCGGGGACGCGAACGCCGCGCCCGACCCGCACCCGGTCACTGCGGAGAACCTCCTCGGGCGGCTCTGGTACCACCTGCCGTGGGTCGGTGGCGCCGCCGGCTTCCTGCGGACCGGGCCCGGGCTGGTCGTCGGCGGGGGTGCGGTGCTGCTGCTGATCGGGCTGGTGCTGCTGGTGCCGAAGCGGGGCGGGCGCCCCGGCGGCGGGACGGGTGGGGCGCGCGGCTAGCGTCGTCGCCCGTGCACGACGCCCTCCCGACCCCCGACGGTCCCCTCGCCGCCTCCGACGACACCGTCACCTGGGAGCCGCCCCGGCGCGGCGGCCCGTTCCGGGACGGGGACCGGGTCCAGCTGACCGACCCGAAGGGACGCCACTACACCGTCGTCCTCGAGTCGGGTGGCGCCTACCACACCCACCGCGGCCAGATCGAGCACGACGACATCATCGGTGCCGACGAGGGCAGCCTCGTCCACTCCGCCGCGAACACCCCCTACCTGGCCCTGCGGCCGCGGCTGGCCGACTACGTCCTGTCGATGCCGCGCGGCGCGCAGGTGATCTACCCGAAGGACGCCGCACAGATCCTGATGTGGGGCGACGTCTTCCCGGGCGCCCGGGTGCTGGAGGCCGGTGCGGGGTCCGGGGCACTGACCTGCTCGCTGCTGCAGGCCGTCGGGCCGACCGGCCGGGTCGTGTCCTACGAGGTCCGCGACGACCACGCCCCGCACGCGGTGAGCAACGTCGAGAAGTTCTTCGGGCACCGCCCGCCGCACTGGGACCTCACCGTCGGCGACGTCCGCGAGCACCGTGGCGAGGTCGACCGGGTCGTCCTGGACATGCTCTCGCCGTGGGACGTGCTCGACACGGTGAAGGAGAGCCTGGTGCCGGGCGGGATCCTCGTCGGGTACGTGGCGACCACGACCCAGCTCTCGGTGCTCACCGAGAAGCTCCGCGAGATGCAGTGCTGGACCGAGCCGGAGGCGTGGGAGGCCATGGTCCGGCCGTGGCACGTCGTGGGGCTCGCGGTCCGGCCGGAGCACCGGATGATCGCGCACACCGCCTTCCTGGTGACGTCGCGCCGGCTCGCCGACGGCGTGACCCCGCCCCGGCAGCAGCGCCGCCCGACCGGCCGCTGAGGACGGCGTCCGCACCAGGGGATTCACCCGGATCGCCCTGGCGGCGGACCACGACGCGCCCGGCGCGGAACAAGAACGTTACGAAGTCCCCTCCGTGTGGACGTGGCGGTGACGGGCGAGAAGCCGCAGAGTGACCACGTGGTGCCGACCGGCTGAGGCCCGGATCACCGGTTCGACGCACCGCCGCGGTTCCCCCGCCCGGGTACCGTGGTGAGACGGAACACGGAGGGAGGCTGCCGTGAACCACCCCTACGACGACGGTCCCGGCAGGCGGGACATCCAATCTGGTCACGATCTCGGCCCGGCCGAGACCGCGGAGCACATCCGTCACCTCGAGAGCGAGATCGCGACGCTGCGTCAGCGGCTGACCGAGACGCCCCGGCACGCCCGAGTGCTGGAGCAGCGCCTGGCCGAGACCACGAGCCGGCTCTCCGCGCTCAACGCGCGCAACGAGAAGCTCACCGAGACCCTCAAGGAGGCGAGGGGGCAGCTGGTCGCACTCCGCGAGGAGGTCGACAGGCTCGCCCAACCCCCGTCCGGATACGGCGTGTTCCTCGGCCGGTACGACGACGACACCGTCGACGTCTTCACCTCCGGCCGCCGGATGCGCGTCCCCGTCTCGCCCGCGGTGGAGGGCGAGCAGCTCCGCAGCGGGCAGTCGGTCCGGCTGAACGAGGCGCTGACCGTGGTCGAGGCCATGGGCTTCGAGCAGGTCGGTGACCTGTACTCGCTGCGCGAGATCGTCAGCAAGCCCGGCGACGACGGCTCGGCCGGTCGCGGCCTGGTCGTCGGCCACTCCGACGAGGAACGGGTGGTGTGGCTCGCCGCACCGCTGTTCGACCTGGGCGACGAGGAGGGCACCAGCCCGCTCAAGTCCGGGGACTCCCTCATGGTCGACTCGCGGGCGGGCTACGCCTACGAGCGGGTCGCCAAGGCCGAGGTCGAGGACCTCGTGCTGGAGGAGGTCCCGGACATCGCCTACCACGACATCGGTGGCCTGTCCCGGCAGATCGAGCAGATCCAGGACGCGGTCGAGCTGCCGTTCCTGCACACCGAGCTGTTCACCACGTACGAGCTCCGCCCGCCCAAGGGCGTGCTCCTCTACGGACCGCCCGGCTGCGGGAAGACGCTCATCGCGAAGGCCGTCGCGAACTCGCTGGCGAAGAAGATCGCCAAGCAGCGGGGCGACGACCCGGACGAGGGCCGTGCGTTCTTCCTGAACATCAAGGGCCCGGAGCTGCTCAACAAGTTCGTCGGCGAGACCGAGCGGCACATCCGGCTCATCTTCCAGCGGGCCCGGGAGAAGGCCTCGGCCGGTACCCCGGTGATCGTGTTCTTCGACGAGATGGACTCGATCTTCCGGACCCGTGGCTCGGGGGTGTCCTCCGACGTCGAGACGACGATCGTGCCCCAGCTCCTCGCCGAGATCGACGGCGTCGAGGGCCTGGAGAACGTGATCGTGATCGGCGCCTCGAACCGCGAGGACATGATCGACCCGGCGATCCTGCGGCCCGGCCGGCTGGACGTGAAGATCAAGATCGAGCGTCCGGACGCCGAGGGTGCGCAGGACATCTTCTCCAAGTACATCACCGAGACCCTGCCCATCCACGACGACGACGTCGCCGAGTTCGGCGGCAGCCGCAAGGCGTGCGTCGACGGGATGATCCAGCGCATCGTCGAGCGGATGTACGACGAGTCGGAGGAGAACCGGTTCCTGGAGGTCACCTACGCCAACGGTGACAAGGAGACCCTCTACTTCAAGGACTTCAACTCCGGCGCGATGATCCAGAACATCGTCGACCGGGCGAAGAAGTCCGCGATCAAGTCGGTGCTCGAGTCCGGTCAGACGGGCCTGCGGGTCCAGCACCTGCTGGACGCGATCGTCGACGAGTTCGCGGAGAACGAGGACCTCCCGAACACCACCAATCCCGACGACTGGGCCCGGATCTCGGGCAAGAAGGGCGAGCGGATCGTCTACATCCGCACCCTGGTCACCGGCAAGAACGAGGCCACCGGCCGCGCGATCGACACCGCGTCGAACACCGGCCAGTACCTGTAGGCACGCACGCCGGCGAACGGCCCCGCCACGGTCTCCGTGGCGGGGCCGTCCGTCGTCGGGCACTCCGCGGGATCAGGGGCTCACGGTGTCCGGGCGCGGACGACGTCGAGGTTGCGGAACGTCGGCTCGCCGGTCGCGATCTTCTGCATCCGCTCGGCGATCCGGGTGGTGGCCGGGTGGTCGGAGTTGCGCATCGCCAGCTCGTGGCTCGGGAAGCCGACGACCTCCACGTAGGTGCCGGGGCGTTCCCGGTCCTCGGCGACGACGTACCACTGCGCGGTGCGCTCGGTGCCGATCTCGCGCATCCACTCCTCGACGAGCCCGTCCATGTCCTCGATGCGGTTCGTGTCGAACTCGATCATCTGGACGAACGAGCCGTCGGCGGCGTCCAGCGGGGCGGTCCGCATGCCGGCGCGGATCGCGTCGCGCAGCTCGGGGCCGTCCGTGTGGCCGTGCACGGCCACGGCGTGCCCGCAGGCGGCGTCGAGGACCTCGGCCTCCTCGCCGGTCAGGGTCAGCGTGCAGCCGGACTCGCTCGGCATCTCGCGGCAGTCGACGATCTTCCTGGTCATCATGTCCTCCGGTACGACGGTCGGGTGGGTCACCGATCCCTCGCCGGGGCGCCGCGCGCAGCGGCGGATCGCGTGCAGTCGTCGCGGCCCGGAGTCCCGGTCGACGGGCGAGCAGAGTAGCGGCGGGGACCCGACGGCGACGTCGTCACGATTGCCGATCGCAACGGACCCGCCGACACCGTGTCCGATCCGTTCACGACGCGGGGGCGGGCCCGGGCCTAGCCTTCCGCCCATGGACGAGACGATCGGCGCCGAGCTCGACATGATCGGCATCATGGTGACGGACATGGCCCGCTCGGTGGCCTTCTACCGGCTGGTGGGCCTGGAGTTCCCGGACGGCGCGGAGTCGTCGCCGCACGTGGAGACGACCCTGCGCGGCGGCATCCGGCTGGCCCTGGACCTGCAGTCGATGGTGGAGGGCTTCCACCCCGGCGCGGCCCCGACCGGCGACGGACGCATGTCGGTCGCGTGCCGGGTGCGTCCGCCGTCGACGACGCCTGGAAGCGGATCACCGGCGCCGGGTACGAGTCGGTGCTCGACCCGTTCGACGCGCCGTGGGGCCAGCGCTACGCGACCGTCCGCGACCCGGACGGGTCCCCGCTCGACCTGTTCGCGTGGGTGTGAGCCCTCCGGCCGGTCAGAACTGCAGGCCGAGTGCCCACCCACCGAGCAGGTAGGCGAACAGGGTGATCAGCACGACGCCGACGACGTTCAGTGCCAGCCCGCCACGGGCCATCTGGCCGATCGTGACCACGCCGGACCCGAAGACGATCGCGTTCGGCGGTGTCCCGACAGGCAACATGAACGCACAGGTCGCGGCGAGCGCGGCCGGGATCAGCAGGGTCATCGAGTCGGCCCCGATGCCGATCGCCACGCCGCCGAGCACCGGGATGAACGTCGCGGCCGTGGCGGTGTTGCTGGTGACCTCGGTCAGGAACAGCACGATCAGCACGACGGCGCCGACGAGCAGCAGGATCGGCAGGACCCCGAGACCGGCGACGCTCGCGCCGATGAACTCGTCGAGACCGCTGGAGGCGACCGCACCGGCCAGGGCGAGCCCGCCGCCGAAGAGCAGCAGCACACCCCAGGGCAGTCCCCGCTGGGCGTCCTCCCAGACCAGGAGCATCCGGTACGGCCGTACGGCACCGGTGCCCTCGCGCGGCTCGTCCGGCGGCTCGGTGTCCGCGGGCAGGAGGAACAGCGCGAGACCCGCCGCGATGGCGATCGCGGTGTCGTTCATCCCGCCCAGCCACGGCAGCGCGGCGTCGATCGCGGCGAACTCCGTGAGGATGCCCGGCACGATCCAGAGCACCGCCGCACCGGCGAACACGCCCAGCACCCGCTTCTCGGCCGTGCTGGCGGGGCCCATCCCGCGGAGCTGGTCGTCGATCATCTCCCGGCCGCCGGGGATCTCCGTGAGGTCGGTGCGGAACAGGAACCGCGTGATGAGCAGCCATGCCACACCGATGAACACGACCACGATCGGCACGCCGAGCTGCATCCAGCCGAGGAAGCTGATCTCGCGGTCGAGCTCGTCCGCGACGTAACCGGCGACGATCGCGTTGGGCGGGCTCCCGAGCAGCGTCCCGAGACCGCCGATCGACGACGCCCAGGCCACCGACAGGACGAGCCCGACCCCGAAGGTCCGCACCGCGGGATCGCGGACGGTCTCGCTGATCGGGGCTCCGCGGCGGACCGAGTCGCCCGAGCTGCCTGCCCGCTCCGCGACGAGGGCCAGGACCGACAGCGCGATCGGGAGCATCATCAGGGTGGTCGCCGTGTTCGACACCCACATCGACAGGAACCCGGTCGCGATCATCATCCCGAGCACGATCCGGGTCGGGGAGGTGCCGACGGTCCGCAACGTCAGGAGCGCGATGCGCCGGTGCAGGTGCCACTTCTGCATCGCGATGGCGATGAGGAACCCGCCGAGGAACAGGAACACGATCGGATCGCCGTAGTCGGCCGTGATGTCGGAGACGCCGACCACCCCGAGTGCGGGGAACAGCACGATCGGCAGGAGCGCGGTCGCGGAGAGCGGCACCGCCTCGGTGACCCACCAGGCCGCCATCAGCACCCCGATCGCAGCGACGATCCGGGCGTCGGGTTCGAGGGTCTGCGCGGCCCCGAGGAGGATCCAGGTCAGCGCTCCGAGGCCCACGCCGAGTGCCCGGAAAGCCCAGGTGCGGCCCGGTGAGCGGCCGTCGGCCGCGGTCGTCCCTCCGGTGCCGGGCGGGGGCTCGTCCCCGGCCGGCCTGCGCTCGTGTGTCGGGTTCTCCGACGTCCCCGGGTCGGTCGTGGCCATACGTCCCCCTCGTGCCGCGCTGCTCGTTCGGGGGACGAACCTATCCGATTGATCTGGATATGTCCGAATGGTCCACCCCGATCTCCAGGGCGAGGAGCCGGGAGGACAGCGACTTCCCGTGGGTGTCGAGCTCGGCCGACACCGTGACCCCGCCACCCCGCACCCCGGTGCAGACGAACTGCAGGCAGCACACCAGCGGGAGCTCGTGGCGGATCACCTCGCCGCCGACCCACCGGTCGAGCGCGGCACGGACCCGGTCCGGGGTCAGCGCGGCGACCAGGTGGTCGTAGCCGGCGTCGTCGTGCGGGACGACGGTCAGGGTCGCGACGGTGCCCTTGTCCCCGGCCCGGCAGTACGCGATCTCATGCAGCCGCACGGCCGGCCTCCAGCAGGGTGACGTGCGGGGCGACGGCGGCCCGCGGGACCAGGGTGGACAGCACACCGATGACCTCGTCGACGTGCGCGCGGGCGCCGCCCCCGCCCGCCGGACCGTTCGTGTAGAGCGCCTCGACCTCGTGCCCGAGGACGTCCAGCGCGCCGGTGTCGTGGTCGACGGCCGCGACCCGCAGCCGGGCGTCCTCGTCGCCGCCGCGGACCTCGATCCGCGGGGCGACCGGCAGCCCGCGGACCCGCTCGGCGACGACGTCGGCGGCCAGCCGGGCCCGCGCGGCCGCGTTCGGCCCGACGTAGGAGATCCCGGCCTCCAGCCGGTGCCCCGCCCGGTAGCCCACGCTGACCTTGAGCTCGTCGGGCCGGGCGCGGCCCCGTGCGCCCGTCACCCGGACCCGGTCGGGGCCCGCGGTGTCGACCCGCACGCCGCGCAGGTCCAGCAGGACGTCCGGGGTGCGGTAGCCGGTCGGGTCGGTGACCTCGTAGAGCAGCTGCTGGCGGACGGTGTGGCGGTCCAGCCGCCCACCGCTGCCGTCCGGCTTGCCGTAGACGGCGCTGCCGTCCGCCGCGACGTCGGCGAACGGGAACCCCAGCCGGGCGAGGCCCGGGACGTCGAACGCCCCCGGATCGGCCGCGTAGCCGCCGGTGAGCTGGCCCGCGCACTCGAGCAGGTGCCCGACCAGCGTCCCGGCCGCGGCGGGCCCGGGGTCGGCGAGGTCCCAGCCCAGCCGCTGCGCGAGCGGGGCCAGGAACAGCGACGGGTCCGCGACCCGGCCCGTGACGACGACCGCCGCCGACGACTCCAGCGCCGGCAGCAGCGCGTCGGCACCCAGGTAGGCGTTCGCCGAGACGAGCTCGCCGTGCGCGCGCAGCGGGCGCCCGTCCTCGGCGGCGGGGGCGTCCGGATCGATACGGTCGAGGACGTCGTCGCCGGTGACGACGGCGACCGGGGCCGTCGACCCGAGCCGGTCGAGGTGGTCGCGGACGATCCGGCCGGCCGCAGGCGGGTTGGCGGCGCCCATGTTCGTCAGCAGCCGGACACCACCGGCCAGCAGGTCGGGGAGCAGTGCGGTCAGGCGCTGCTCCAGCCGCGGGTCGTGGCCGGCCCCCGGGTCGGCCAGCCTGCGGCGCTGCCCGAGTGCGATCGTCCGCTCGGCCAGGCACTCCAGCACCAGGTCGTCGAGACGGGCGTGGCGGGCCAGCTCGACGGCCGGGTCGATCCGGTCGCCGGCGAACCCGGCGCCGCTGCCGATCCGGGTCGTGGTCGGGGGCATCGCGTGCGTCCTCCTCGGGCGGGGCGGGTGGGGTCAGAGGGTCAGTGCGCCCGTGGCGAGCGCGACGACGGTCATCACCAGCGTGGTGCCGAACGCCCAGCCGAAGACGAACCGTTGGTGGCGGCCCAGCTCCACGCCCGTCATCCCGAGCAGGATGAAGGTGGAGGCGGTGAGCGGGCTGAGCGGGAAACCGGTCGTCATCTGCCCGAGGACGGCGGCCCGCGCGACCTCGGCCGGGTCGCCGCCGAGCGCCGTCGAGGTCTCGGCGAGCACCGGCAGCACGCCGAAGTAGTAGGCGTCCGGGGTGAACACGAGGCTCAACGGCATCGAGGTGACGGCGACGGCGACCGGCACCAGCGACCCGGCGCCGTCCGGGACCAGGGAGACGATCGACTCCGCCATCGCGGTGATCATCCCGGTGCCGCCGAGCACGCCGGTGAACACGCCCGCGGCGAAGATCATCGCGGTGACCAGGACGACGTTGTGGCCGTGCTTCTCGAACAGCGCCCGCTGCCCGTCCCAGGTCGGCCGGTTCACCAGCAGCGCGAGCACGAAGGCGCACAGGAACACCACCGGCAGGTCGGCGAGCTGGAACAGCAGCACCACGACCAGCGCGAGCGTGAGCACGACGTTGAGTGCGAACCGGATCCGGTCGGCACGGGACCGCACGACGGGCGCGGCCGCGGCGCCCGGGGCGTCCGCCGGGGCGGCCGCCGGGTCGAGCTCGACGACGCCGAGGCGGCGCCGCTCCGCGCGCCCGATCAGGTAGGCCGCGAGCAGCACCCACGCGATGCCGGCGCCCATGGCGGGCAGCAGCGGTACGAACACGGCGGTGGCGTCGAGATCGAGTGCCGCCATGGCCCGGGCGGTCGGCCCGCCCCACGGGACCATGTTCATCACGCCCGCGCCGAGGCAGACCAGGCCCGCCAGGACGATCCGGCGCATGCCGAGCCGCTGGTAGAGCGGCAGCATCGCGCTCACCATGATCAGGAACGTGGAGGCGCCGTCGCCGTCCAGCGCGACCAGGACGGTCAGCGCCGCGGTGCCGACGCAGATCTTGAGCGGGTCACCGCCCGCCCAGCGCACCACCCGCCGGATCGCGGGGTCGAACAGCCCGGAGTCGAGCATCAGGCTGAAGTAGAGGATCGCGAAGGTGATCATGATCGCGACCGGGGCGACGGTCTCGAGACCGTCGGTGACGTAGTCCCCGAGGCCGCCGCCGAGCCCGGCGACGACGGCACCCGCGGCGGGGACCACCGTCAGTGCCAGCAGCACCGACACCCGTCCGGAGAGCACCGCCGCCAGGAACACGGCGATGGTCAGGAATCCGATCGCGGCGAGCATCGTCGACCTCCTCGTCGGCGGTGGACCGGCTGTGGCCCGCCGCACACGCTGCTGCCCCGGACCTATGCTCGTCAAAGACCAGATGTGGATCGACTGATGCGGTGGGCCTATGGATCTCACGTTGCAGCAGCTCCGGGCCGTCGTCGCCGTGCACGACGCCGGTGGGTTCACCGCGGCCGCGCACACGCTGCACGTCGCCCAGCCGTCGCTGAGCCGGGTCGTCGCCGACGTCGAACGACGGCTGGGGGTGCGCCTGTTCGAGCGGACCACCCGGCGGCTGGAGCCGACCCCGGCCGGGAACGCCGTGGTGGCCGCGGCCCGGCGTGCCCTCGACGCCGTCGAGTCCGAGCTGCGGCACGTCGACGGCTTCCTCGGCGGCCGCGAGGGCGCGGTCCGCATCGCCACGCTGCCATCGCTCGCGGCGATCCTGCTGCCCGGTGTGGTGTCCGCGTTCCGCGGGGCCCGGCCCGGGGTGCGGACCGAGATGTCCGACGCGCTGGCCGACGAGGTCCTCGAGCGGGTGCGGACCGGGCGGGCCGATCTCGCGGTGACGGTCCTGCCCGACGACGGCGCCGCCCCACCCGACCTCCTGGCGACCCCGGTCGCGGCTGACCGGTTCTGCGCACTCGTCCCGCCGGACCACCGGCTCGCCGGGCGCCCCACGCTCCGCTGGGCGGACCTGGACGGCGAGCCGCTCGTGGACTTCGACCCGACGACCAGCATCCGCCAGCACGTGGACCGGGCCCTGTTCCTGGCCGCCGCACGTCCGGAGCGGGGACTGGCGGCACGGAACATCGCCGCCGTCGCCGGCCTCGTCGCCGCCGGGCTGGGTGTGACGGCGGTCCCGGGTCTCGTCGTCCCGCTGACCGGGTTCGCCGGGCTGGTCGCGGTGCCGCTCGACGGCCCGGTGCTCACGCGGCGGATCGCGCTGGTCGTGCCACGGGGCCGGCATCCCGTGCCGGCGGCGCAGGCGTTCGCGGCGATGCTGACCGGCGCCGACCGGGACCGGCCGTCGCTGCCGGAGCACGCGGAGTGGGTCGGGCCCCCGGACGGGGACCGGCCCGGCCCGGTCAGCCCGTGAGCGTCGTGGGGGAGACGCCGGCCAGTGCCCGTACCTCGCGGGACAGGTGCGGCTGGTCGGCGTAGCCGGTGCGGGCGGCGACCTCGGCCGTGGGCACCCCGGCGAACAGCAGGCTGCTCGCCGCCCGGAACCGCAGCACCCGGCGGGCCACCGACGGGCCGTAGCCGAGCGTCGCGAGACAGCGCCGGTGCAGCGTGCGGGAGATGATCCCGAGCAGATCGGCGAGCTCGGCGGCGGGTGTCCCGCGGGCCAGCGCCCGCAGCGCGGGCCGGGGGAGCGGATCGGGGAGCGGGCGCCGGTCGTCCGCCGCGTCGCGGAGGGCGCGGGTGACACCCAGCAGGAGCCGGGGGACGTCGTCGGTGTCCGGGTCGTCCGCGAGCGCCCGCACGGTGTCCAGCACGGCGCGCGACGGAGGGCTCGGCAGCAGGTCCTCCAGCGGGGTCCGGGCGTCCCGCAGCGCGTCGGCGGGCACGCCCAGCAGGCCGGGCAGGATGCCGGGCCGGAACCGCAGCCCCGTCGTCACGGCGCCCGCCGGGCCGGTCGCCAGGTGGGCGGCCGTGTCCGGGCCCGCGACGGTCGGCCGGGCGTCGAGGCGCAGGAGGTCCATGCAGCCGTCGGGCAGTACGCGCTGGGCGTGCGGCCGGTCGTGCCGGCTCTGCCAGGCGCACTCGAGCAGGCCGGCGTCCGGTCCGTCCGGCGTGATCTCCCGGTATCCCGCCACGGTGTGGAGCCTACGACGCGCCGGAGCCCCGGGCCGCACGTCGCGGACCGGGGCTCCCGGGGATGATGCGGTCGGTCAGGAGGCGCGCAGGACGGCCTGGATCTCCAGCTCGACGCCCACCTTCTCGCTGACGACGACGCCGCCACCGTCCATCGGCAGCTCGATGTCGACACCGAACTCCGAGCGCTTGATGGTGGTGGTCGCCGTGAAGCCGGCGCGGGTGCCGCCCCAGGCGTCCGGGCCGAAGCCGCTCAGCTCGAGGTCCAGCTCGACGGGCTTGGTGACGCCCTTGAGGGTCAGGTCGCCGGTGAGCACGAAGTCGTCACCCTTGGCGGCGAGCCCGGTGGACCGGAAGGTCCACTCCGGGTACTTCTCGACCTCGAAGAAGTCGGCCGAGCGGATGTGACCGTCACGCTGCTCGTTGCCGGTGCTCAGGGAGGAGGCGTCGATGGTGGCGGTGACGGTCGAGTCCTCGAGGTTCTCGGCGGTGACGAGCTCACCGGAGACCTGCTCGAAGCGGCCACGGACCTTGCTGACCATCATGTGACGGACGACGAACGCGACGTCGGAGTGCACCGGGTCGATGTCCCAGGTGCCTGCGACGTAGCCGGGGATCTTCGTGGGGGCGCTCATGGGATCTCCTGGGGTAGTTAGTTGAACTCTCACTTGTTGAGAGCGATACTAGGTGCAACAAGATGAGGGCTCAAAGATTTCGGAGGGTGTCGTGGATCACACTCGCTGGCTCGACGACGACGAGCAGCGGACCTGGCGGGCCTTCCTCGCGGCACAGCGCCTGGTGTCCGACCTGGTCGAGCGACGGCTGCAGACGGGCGCCGGGATGCCGCAGGCGTACTACGAGATCCTGGTGCGGCTGTCCGAGGCGCCGGACCGGACGCTGCGGATGAGCGTGCTCGCCGAGTCGGCGATGTCCTCGCGCAGCCGGATCTCGCACGCGGTGGCCCGGATGGAGGAGGCCGGCTGGATCGGTCGCCGGTCCTGCCCGACCGACCGCCGCGGCCAGCTCGCACACCTCACCGACGCCGGGTTCGCGGTGCTCGAGGCGGCCGCGCCGGACCACGTCGAGAGCGTGCGCGAGGCGGTCTTCGACGGTCTGACGCCCGCCCAGCAGGCCGGGTTGCAGGAGGCCTGCGAGGCGGTCGTGGCGCACCTGTCGGGCACGGGGGAGTGGCCGGTGACCGGGGACGCAGGCCCGGACGGCCCGGAGCCCGCACGCGCATCCTAGGCTGGGCACATGCCTCATTTCGACGTCGTCGTGCTCGGTGCCGGACCCGGTGGATACGTGGCGGCCATTCGCGCCGCCCAGCTCGGCCGCAGTGTGGCGGTGATCGAGGAGAAGTACTGGGGCGGTGTCTGCCTCAACGTGGGCTGCATCCCGTCCAAGGCGCTGCTGCGTAACGCGGAGATCGCCCACATCGTCACGAAGGAGCAGAAGACCTTCGGCCTGTCCGGCGAGGTGTCGCTGGACTTCGGTGCCGCCTTCGACCGCAGCCGGACCGTCGCGGACGGCCGGGTCAAGGGCGTGCACTTCCTCATGAAGAAGAACAAGATCACCGAGCTCGACGGGTTCGGCCGGTTCACCAAGCCGGGCGAGATCGAGGTCGAGCTGTCGAAGGGCGGCAACGAGACCGTCACCTACGACGACGTGATCATCGCGGCGGGCTCGACGGTCAAGCTGCTGCCGGGCACCGAGCTCTCCGAGCGCGTGGTGACCTACGAGGAGCAGATCCTCACCCGCGAGCTGCCGGAGAGCGTGATCATCGCCGGCGCCGGCGCGATCGGCGTCGAGTTCGCGTTCGTGCTGGCCAACTACGGTGTCGACGTCACCATCGTCGAGTACCTGGACCGGCTGCTCCCGCTCGAGGACGCCGACGTGTCCAAGGAGCTGCTCAAGGCCTACAAGAAGCTCGGGGTCACCGTCCGGACCTCCACCAAGGTGGAGTCGATCACCGACGACGGCTCGGGCGTCACCGTCTCGGTGTCGTCGTCGAAGGGCAACGAGGACCTGCGGGCCGACAAGGTCGTGCAGGCGATCGGCTTCGCGCCGCGGGTCGACGGCTACGGCCTCGACAAGCTGGGCGTGTCGCTGACCCAGCGTGGCGCGATCGAGATCGACGACCACATGCGCACCAACGTCGACCACGTCTACGCGATCGGTGACGTCACCGCCAAGCTCATGCTCGCCCACGTCGCCGAGGCGCAGGGCATCGTCGCCGCCGAGACCCTGGCGGGCGCCGAGACCCAGGAGCTGGACTACAAGATGATGCCGCGGGCGACCTTCTGCAACCCGCAGGTCGCGTCGTTCGGCTGGACCGAGGCCGAGGCCCGGGACCTGGCGGACGAGAAGGGCTGGAAGGTCAACGTCGCGACCTTCCCCTTCACCGCGAACGGCAAGGCGCACGGCATGGCCGAGCCCGCCGGCTTCGTCAAGCTCATCTCCGACGACACCCACGGCGAGCTCCTGGGCGGGCACATCATCGGCGCCGAGGCGACCGAGCTGCTGCCGGAGCTCACCCTGGCCCAGAAGTGGGACCTGACCGTCCACGAGATGGCGCGCAACGTGCACGCGCACCCGACCCTGTCGGAGTGCCTGCAGGAGGCGATCCACGGCCTGTCCGGCCACATGATCAACTTCTGACGGACGCGGAACGGCCGGGAGCCCGCACCCCGTCGGGGTGCGGGCTCCCGTGTGTCCGGGGCCCGCTCGTGTCCGGGGCCCGCTCGTGGGCGGGGTGCCGGCACGTGGGCGGGCGTCCGGAGTGCCCGGCGCCGATCCGCCGCCCTCGCACGCCGCGCGACCCGCTGTCCCCGGTCGCCCCGGGTGCGGTGCCCCGTCGCCCCGGGTGCGGTGGCTCGTCGGCATACCTCTTCCGGAGAACCGCTTCCTCAGGCAGCGATCTGTGCCGGGGACCCGTCGTCCTGCTCCGGAGGACCGGTCACCGGCCGACGATCTCTGCCCGGGAAGGCGCCTCGTCCCCACGTGACCGCTCCGTTCGCACGGGTTCCCGTCGCTCGCACGGGATCCGACCCCGTGCGAACGAAGGGAACCCGTGCGAAGGCGAGGTGTCGCGCAGGGCGGCGGAGTACCGGCGGTGTCGAGCGGCTGTCGGGAACCGGATTCGGCGCCGTGGCCCGGCCTGCCGCACCCGGCCCGGGCTCTCCGCACCCGGTCGCGGCTCGGAGCACCCGGCTCTGCGCGCCCGGCTGCGGCTCGGCGCACCCGGCTCGGGCTCGGAGCACGCGGCTCGGAGCATGCGGCTCTGCGCGCCCGGCTCGGGCTCGGCGCACCCGGTCGCGGCTCGGAGCATCCGGCTCGGCGCACCCGGTCGCGACTCGGAGCATCCGGCTCTGCGCACCCGGCTCCGGCTCGGCGCACCCCGTCGCGGCTCGGAGCACCCGTTGCGTGGGGTGCGGCGCGCGGTCACGGGGTGCGGCACGCGGTCACGGGGTGCGCCCCGGGGCAGGGAGGGGGTGCCCCGTGCACTGCGTGCCCCGCGTCCTCCGGGAGGCCGGGTCCCGGGAGGCCGGATCCCAGAGGGCGGATCCGGGGAGGTCCGATCCGGGGAGGTCCGATCCGGGGAGGCGCGGGGTTCAGGCGGCGCCGGCGCCGGGCTCGCGGCGGGCGGTGTGCTCGCGGCGGGTCGCGGGGCGGCCGGCGTCGCGCTTCTCCTGGCGCTCGGCGGCGAGGGCGGCCTCCACCGCGGCCTGGACGGCGGCGGTGTTGACCTCCGGGTCGATCAGCCGGGCGGCGGCGAGGGAGCGGGCCGAGACCGAGATGCTGACCATGGGAACTCCTGAGTGCATGTACGTGGTGGGGGCGTCGGGAGGGCCCCACGCTGGACCCTCCCCGTCGTGTCGTCACGCGACCCGCCGGTTGTTAACCGATCCAGGTACCGGAGTGGGTGACATATGTTACCCATTGGTAAACGCGCTGGCCGGGAACCCTAGTCGACGTCTCCGGCGAGCCAGCGCCGGGTGATCCAGAGGCCGTCGGGCACCCACGGGTAGTCCGGGGTGCCGAGCCGGGCGCGCAGCTCGCCGAAGCTCCACCAGCCGCCCTCGGCCACCTCGGACGGCTGGTGGACCACCGGGCCGTCCCAGTACGCCTGGTAGGCGTGCACGTGGGCGCGCAGCCCGTGCGGGCCCGAGCCGGGGCCCGTGTCGACGCCGAGCGCGGCGGCGTCGAACGGGAGGACGAAGAGCTTCTCGAGCGCGACGCCCGTCACACCCAGCTCCTCGGCGAGCTCACGGGCGGCGCAGTCGTCGGGAGCCTCGCCCTCGTCCAGCACGCCGCCGGCCCAGCAGTCCCAGAGTCCGGCCATGACCAGCTTGGTGTCGGTCCGGCGGTGCACGTAGAGGTGCTCGCCGTCGGTGCTGCGCAGGGCGATCGCGGTCGTGGCGTGCCACAGGGAGCGGGCGTAGACCTCGCCGCGCTCGGCGGCGCCGGTCGGCGTGCCTGCCGCGTCGAAGACGGTCAGGCGTTCGCGGGCGGGATCCGTCACGCCCGCAGATGATCGGACAGTGGCCGACGCCGCCGCGCGGCGGGGGTGCGAGCAGGGCGGCTGAGGTTAGGCTCGGTGGATGCAGTCTTGCGCAGGGGCCCGGACGTGACGGCCCGCCGGATCATGGGCACCGAGGTCGAGTACGGCATCGCCGTGCCCGGGGACCCCACCGCGAACCCGGTCGTCACCTCCACGCAGGTCGTGCTCGCCTACGCCGCGGCGGCGGACGTCCCGCGCAACCGCCGGGCCCGCTGGGACTACGAGGTCGAGTCGCCGCTGCGCGACGCGCGCGGGTTCGACCTGTCCGCGCCGTCGCTGGCCCCGCAGATGGACACCGATCTGGACGACCTCGGCGCCGCGAACGTCATCCTCACCAACGGCGCCCGGTTCTACGTCGACCACGCGCACCCCGAGTTCTCCACGCCCGAGGTGCTGACCCCGCGCGACGTCGTGGTCTGGGACAAGGCAGGCGAGCGGATCATGCTGGAGGCCGCGAACCGGGCCGCCACCGTGCCGGGTGCGCCGCGGATGCAGCTCTACAAGAACAACGTCGACGGCAAGGGCGCGAGCTACGGCTCGCACGAGAACTACCTGATGGCCCGCACCACGACGTTCCCGTCGATCGTGACCGGCCTGACGCCGTTCTTCGTGTCCCGGCAGATCGTGTGCGGGGCCGGCCGGGTCGGGCTGGGCCAGCAGGGCGACGAGCCCGGCTACCAGATCGCGCAGCGCTCGGACTACATCGAGGTCGAGGTCGGCCTGGAGACCACGCTCAAGCGCGGCATCATCAACACCCGCGACGAGCCGCACGCCGACGCCGACAAGTACCGCAGGCTGCACGTCATCATCGGTGACGCGAACCTGTCGGAGATCGCGACGCTGCTCAAGGTCGGCACCACCGCGCTGGTGCTGGACATGATCGAGCACGGCCGGTCGTTCGAGGACCTCCGGCTGGCCGAGCCGGTGAAGTCGGTGGCCCGCATCAGCCACGACCCGACCCTGCAGGTCACCGTGCCGCTCGCCGACGGCAGGCACCTGACCGCGCTGCAGCTGCAGCAGGAGTACCTGGCCCGCGCGGTCGCGTACCTGGAGGAGACGGCCGGCAACCAGCGGTCCGACTGGGACCCCGACACCAGGGAGGTCGTCGAGGAGTGGGAGTCGGTGCTCGCCGACCTGGCCCGCGACCCGATGCTCACCGCGGACCGCCTGGACTGGACGGCGAAGCTCAAGCTGCTCGAGGCCTACCGTGAGCGCGACGGCCTGTCGTGGGCGTCCGGCCGGCTCGGCATGGTGGACCTCCAGTACTCCGACGTCCGGCTGGCCAAGGGTCTCTACAACCGGCTCGTCACCCGCGGTTCGATGCGCCGCGTCGTCACCGAGGAGCAGGTACTGGCGGCGATGACGGAGCCGCCGGAGGACACCCGCGCCTACTTCCGGGGGTCCTGCATGAGCCGCTACCCGGTGGAGGTCGCGGCGGCGTCCTGGGACTCGGTCATCTTCGACCTGGGCCGGGAGTCGCTGGTCCGGATCCCGACGCTGGAGCCGCTGCGGGGGACCCGCAAGCACGTCGGCGAGCTGTTCGAGGCGGTGTCCAGTGCCGAGGAGCTGGTGGACAAGCTGACCGCGAACTGACCTCCCCACCGGGAGGGGAACGGTCACACGCCAGATCGGAACAGGCGATTTTGTCGGTGCCGGTCGGTAGGGTGGAGGGGACCGGATCCACCTCCGGCGCACGGCCTGAGCGTGCGGTGGGTGCGGATCAGGGGTTGCCGCGAGGCACAGCGCGAGGAGGAGACGTCATGTCGCAGGAGCAGACCAAGCGCCAGGGCGGTGGCGACGGCGACGACGAGTCCGGTGAGAACGAGTCCGGATCGGGTCAGGAGCGCCGCGAGAAGCTCGGCGAGGACGTCGACACCATCCTCGACGAGATCGACGACGTGCTGGAGGAGAACGCGGAGGACTTCGTCCGGTCCTACGTCCAGAAGGGCGGCGAGTGACCGCCTGACGGGCGCCACCGCAGCCTCACCAGCGAGAGCAGTACCGTCCCGGCCGTGCCGGAACGGCCGCCGTCCGGGCGGGACCCCCGGCGCAGTAGTTCGAACGAGAGGCACGTCGAAGCAGATGGAGTTCCGGCCGTCGGTCAACCCCGGGCTGGTGCCCGGGCACCACACGGGTCAGCTCGGCACCTTCCTCACCGGGTCGCAGTCGTTCTCCGAGTTCGTCGGGGCCACCGCACCGCACCTGATGCCCGGCGCGGGTGTCACCCCGCAGCCGGTGTCGGCACCGGGCGGGAACGCCGCCGACGCCCTCGGCGTGCCGCACGGCACCACGATCGTCGCGCTCACGTTCTCCGGCGGTGTCGTCATCGCCGGTGACCGGCGCGCGACCGCGGGCAACGTGATCGCCCAGCGCGACATCGAGAAGGTGTTCGTCACCGACCACCACTCGGCCGTCGGCATCGCGGGCTCCGCCGGGATCGCGCTCGAGATGGTCCGCCTGTTCGGCGTCGACCTGGAGCACTACGAGAAGCTCGAGGGCGTCCCGCTCTCGCTCGACGGCAAGGCCAACAAGCTCGCCGGGATGATCCGGCAGAACCTGGGCGCGGCGATGCAGGGCTTCGTCGTCGTCCCGCTGTTCGCCGGGTTCGACCCCACCGTCGACGACCCGGCCCGGGCCGGGCGGATCGTCACGTTCGACCCCACCGGTGGCCGGTACGACGAGAACCTGGGCTTCCACGCCGTCGGGTCCGGCTCGGTGTTCGCGAAGTCGTCGCTGAAGAAGCTCTACGATCCCGCGGCCGACCTCGACGGCGCGGTGCGGACCGCGATCGAGGCGCTGTACGACGCCGCGGACGACGACACCGCCACCGGCGGCCCGGACACCGTCCGCCGCATCTACCCCGTGGTCGTGGGCATCACCGCCGACGGCGCCGCCCGCCGCGAGGAGAGCGAGATCGCCTCCGTCGTCGAGCGGGTGATCGCCGGGCGTGTGGAGCGCCCGGGTGGCCCGTCCCGCTGATCCGACCCCTCCCGCACGAGCACGAGCCTGGAGCGTCTCCCCATGACGATGCCGTTCTACTCCTCCGTCGACCAGCTGCTGCGCGACCGGTCGGAACTCGCCCGCAAGGGCATCTCCCGCGGCCGCAGTGTCGTGGTGCTGACCTACGCCGGCGGCGTCCTGTTCGTCGCCGAGAACCGCTCGACGGCGTTGCACAAGGTCTCCGAGATCTACGACAAGATCGGTTTCGCGGCGGTCGGCCGGTACAACGAGTTCGAGAACCTGCGCACCGGTGGGATCCGGATGGCCGACTTCCGCGGGTTCACCTACGACCGGCGTGACGTCAGCGGCCGGATGCTGGCCAACGCCTACGCGCAGGCGCTCGGTACGGCGTTCGTCGAGCAGCAGAAGCCGTTCGAGGTCGAGCTGTGCGTGGCCGAGGTCGGTGCCGAGTCCGGCGGTGACCAGCTCTACCGCATCACCTACGACGGCTCCATCACCGACGAGCCGCGGTTCGTCGTCATGGGCGGCCAGACCGAGCCGATCTCGACCAAGCTCGGCGAGACCTACGAGCACGGCCTGGAGCTCGACGCCGCGATCGGCGTGGCGCTCGGCGGCCTGCAGGTGCCCGGTGCGGACCCGGCCTCCGCGGGCAACGGTGCCGGCTCCCAGCCCCGGGTGCTCGGCGCCGAGGCGCTCGAGGTCGCGGTGCTGGACCGGACCCGGCCGCGGCGCACGTTCCGCCGGATCGAGGGTGCGGCGCTCACCGAGCTGCTCCCGGCGACGAACCGCGGCACCGCCGAGCCGGAGCCGGAGGTCGCCGGTGGCGACGACGCGCCGGCCGCCGGGGGCGCCCTGGGCGAGGGCGGCGGCTCCTGACCCGGTTCTCCGCCCGGACCGAGTCCGAGGCGGTCGTCACCGCCGACCGGACGGCGGTGTGGCGGGTGCTGACCGATCCGGTGATACTGCCGCGGCTGACGCCGCTGCTCAGCCGGATCGACGACCTGGGCGAGCACTGGCGCTGGCACATGGTCCAGCTGGCGGTCCTCGGCGTCGGCATCAAGCCGGTCTTCACCGAGCGCATGACCTTCACCGAGGGCAAGCGGATCGAGTTCACGCACAGCCCGCCCGCCGGCGTCACCGAGTGGGCGGGGGCGGAGGGCCACTACGCGCTGGCCGACGCCGAACCCGATGCCGACGGCAGCCCCGCCACGCACCTCGAGATCTCGCTGACCCTCGACGTCGACCTGCCGCTGTCCCGGCTGGCCGCCCCGGTGGTGACCCGGACGATGCGGGCGACGATGGACGCCACCGGGGACCGGTTCGCCGCGAACCTGCTGAGGCACCTGCACGCCCGCGAGCGCTGACCCGCCGCGGCGAGCCCCTGACCGCGCCTACCGGGGACCGTGGAATGATTGAACGGTCAACGAGGTTGGGGGCGGTATGACTGAGTTCGTGTTCGGGATGGACACCTTCGGAGACGTGCCCACCGGCGACGACGGCGTGCTGCTGACCCATCCGCGGGCCATCCGGCAGGTCGTCGACGAGGTGGTGCTGGCCGACGGGGCCGGTGTCGACGTCGTCGCGCTGGGGGAGCACCACCGGCCGGAGTACTCGATCTCGACGCCGGAGACGGTGCTGGCCGGGATCGCCGGCCGGACGTCGCGGATCCGGCTCTCGTCCGGGGTCACCGTGCTCAGCTCGGACGACCCGGTGCGGGTCTACCAGCGCTTCGCGACGCTCGACGCGCTGTCCGACGGCCGGGCCGAGGTGATCGTCGGGCGTGGGTCGTTCACCGAGTCGTTCCCGCTGTTCGGGTACTCGATGAACGACTACGAGCAGCTGTTCGAGGAGAAGCTCGACCTGTTCGTGAAGCTCCTCGACGAGAAGCCGGTGACCTGGGAGGGCAGCACCCGGGCCGGGCTGGAGGGCGCCGAGGTCTTCCCGACCGCCGGCCGGCGGATCCCGGTGTGGGTCGGCGTCGGCGGGTCGCCGGAGTCGGTGGTCCGCACCGCGCGGCACGACCTGGGCCTGATGCTCGCCATCATCGGCGGGCAGCCCGCCCGGTTCGCGCCCTACGTCGACCTCTACAAGCGTGCCGTCGAGCAGTTCGGGCACGCCGCGAAGCCGGTCGGCATGCACGCGCCCGGGTTCGTCGCCGACACCGACGAGGAGGCGAAGGAGGTCTTCTTCGCCCCGTACAAGGCGCAGATGGACCGGATCGGCGCCCTGCGCGGCTGGCCGCCGCTGACGCGTGCCCGGTTCAAGGCGGACGTCGAGCAGGGCGCCCTGCACGTCGGGTCGCCGGAGACGGTGGCCCGCCGGATCGCCGAGTCGGTCCGGGCGGTCGGGGCGCAGCGCTTCGACCTGATCTACACCGTGGGCCCGCAGCCGGTGTCGGCGCGCATGAAGGCCGTCGAGCTCTACGGCACGCAGGTGATCCCGAAGGTGCGGGAGCTGCTGGCCTGAGCGACCGGCCCGCCCCGGCCGGTGCCGGGGCGGGCCGCTCAGCCCGGTACCGGGTCCGCCGCCACCGCGCGGCCGGCGGCGGCCCGCAGGACGCCCGCGAGGGCCTGCACGGCCGGCAGGCCGGAGTCCGCCTCGCGGGTCGCCAGGACCAGTGACCGGCCCACCGCGGGACGGCAGGGCCGGAACCGGATCCCGGGATACCCGGCCGCCGTCGCGGCACCCCGGCCGGCACCCGGTGCGGACTGCTCGTCCGCGCCGCCGGTACGCCCGTCCCCGGCGCCCGGCTGCCCGTCCCCGGCGCCCGGCCGCCCGTCCCCGGTTGCCGGCCGCCCGTCCTCGGTTCCCTGCTGTTCGTCCCCCGTCCCCGGGTGCTCGTCCCCGGTTCCCGGGTGCTCGTCGGTTCCCGGGTGCTCGTCGCCCGTTCCCGGCCGGAGGCGGGGACCCGGCGCCCCGGCCACCGCCATCGCCGGGACCAGCGCCACCGCCAGGCCGGCCCGGACGAGCGCGAGCTGGGTGGCGAAGTCGGCGAAGAGGTACCGCACGTCCGGCTCGATCCCGGCCGCCCGCAGCATCTGCAGCAACGCCTCGTAGGGCTCCGTGCCGACCGGGCTCGACGCCCACACCTCACCCCCGAGCCCGCGCAGCGGCACCGGGTCGCGGTCGGTGACCGGCCGCCCCTCGGGGACGGCGAGCAGCACCGGCTCGGTGACCAGCGTCGTGACCCGCACACCGGCGGGCAGCGTGACGGGGCGCTGCGTCCAGCTCTCCAGCAGCACGGCGTCGAGGTCCCGGGACCGCAGCGCGGGCAGCAGGTCGACGACCTCGCCGTCGGTCACGGTGGGGACGAGCCGCGGGTGCTCGGCGACGATCGAGCGCAGCACCTCGGGGAGCAGGACCCGCAGGGCGCTGGCGACGGACCCGATCCGCAGCGGCCCGGCGACGTCGTCGTGCAGGCCGGCGAGGTCGCGCTCCGCGTCGGCGACGGCGGCGGCGACGCTGCGTGCGTGCCCGGCCAGGACGTGCCCGGCCGCGGTGAGGCGGATACCCCGCCCGTCCGGCTCGACCACCCGGGTCCCGGTCTCGCGTTCGAGCTTGCGCAGCTGCTGGGTCACGGCCGGGCCGGTGATGTGCAGCGCGGCCGCGGCGGCACCGACCGACCCGTGCTCGGCGACGGCGGCGAACACCCGCAGCCTCTCCCACGCGATCACGCAGCAGAGCTTAGCGGTACAGCGCAGGAGCATTCATTGGATCTTCGCGGTCCCGGCGGGGACCGTGGACCCGTGACCGCACGTACCGCGACCGATCCGCACTCCGCACTGCTCCTCCTCGCGGGGGCGTCGGTCCTCGCCTGGACCGGCATCCTCGTCGCGCTCGCCGGTGCCGATCCGGCGACGGCGTCGTTCTGGCGGTGCGTGCTGGCGCTGGTCGTGCTGGCGCCGTGGGCGCTGGCCGAGCGCCGCCGGTTCGGCGGGGTTCCGCTCGGCGTGGCGGGCTGGTCGCTGCTGTCGGGCGTGTTGCTCGGCGCCGACTTCCTGCTCTGGACCCGTGCGGTGCTCGACGCCGGGGCCGGTGTGGCGAACGTCGTGCTCAACGTCCAGGTCGTCGCCCTACCGTTGATCGCCTGGATCGTCGCGGGCGAGCGCGTCCCGCGGCGGCTGGTGCTCGCCGCTCCCGTCCTGCTCGGCGGGATCGCCCTCGCCGGGGGTGCGCTCGGCGCCGGGGCGGGTGGACCCGAGCCGGTCCGGGGCGCGGTGCTGGGCACCCTGGCGGGGATCGCCTACGCCGGATTCCTGCACCTGAACCGGTCGGCGTCCCGGAGGCGGCCCCGCCACCTGGTCACCCCGGTCGCCCTGGCCACCGTCGGCGCCGGGGTCACCTGCGGGACGGTCGGCATGCTCGGGGACGGCATCGCGATCGCGATGCCCGCGCACACCTGGGCCTGGCTGATCGTGATGGCGCTGTCGGGCCAGGTGCTCGCGTGGGTGCTGATCGGGCGCGGCTCGGCCGGTCTCGCCCCCGGCACGGCGGGCGCGCTGCTGCTGGTGCACCCGGTGCTGTCGGTGCTGCTCGGGATGCTGGTCCTCGGCGAGACGCTGACGGTGTGGCAGGCCGCGGGCTGCGCACTGGTGGTCGCCGCGGTCGGGTGGGTGGCCCGGCCCGAGGGCCGTGGCGCCGGGCGGCTCACCCGGTTCGCCGACCGCCAGGCCCGGGCCTGGGAGTCCGCGCACCGCTGAGCCCCGCGCGGCGCGGCTCAGACCTCGATCCGCTCCGCGCCGGTGTAGACGTTGCCGGTCTCCCCGCGCAGGAACCCGACCAGCGTCATCCCCGACTCGTCGGCCAGCTCCACCGCCAGCGACGACGGCGCCGACACCGCCGCCAGCGCCGGGACCCCGGCCATGACGGCCTTCTGCACCAGCTCGAACGACGCCCGCCCCGAGACCATCAGCACGGTCCCCGCGGCCGGGATGCCGCCGTCCATCAGCATCCGGCCCAGCACCTTGTCGACGGCGTTGTGCCTGCCGACGTCCTCGCGTGCGACCAGCAGCTCGCCGTCGGCGTCGAACAGGGCGGCCGCGTGCAGGCCGCCGGTGGAGCCGAACACCTTCTGCCGCTCGCGCAGCCGGTCGGGCAGCGCCAGCAGCACCTCGCGGCGGATCCGCAGCGGGTCACCGGCGGGGGAGTGCCGGGTCTTGAGCCGCACCGCGTCGAGCGACGCCTTGCCGCACACCCCGCACGACGACGTCGTGTAGAAGTTCCGTTCGAGCGAGGTGTCCGGCGGCTCGACCCCGGGCGCGAGGTCGACGTCGAGCACGTTGTAGGTGTTGCGGCCCTGGTCGTCGACCGAGTCGCAGTACCGGGCGGCGTACAGGTCGGCGCCCGACCCGATGACGCCCTCGGTGAGCAGGAAGCCGTGCGCCAGCTCGACGTCGTGGCCGGGGGTGCGCATCGTGACCGACAGCGCGGACCCGCCCACCCGCAGCTCCAGCGGTTCCTCGGCCACCAGGGTGTCCGGGCGGGACCGGGTACTGCCGTCCGCGTTCAGCCGCAGTACCGGGCGGCGGACCGTCAACCGTCCCATCTCGACCCCCTCCTCCGGCCGCGACGAACGGCCGGACCACCAGGGTAGGAGCCCGGCCGTAGGATCGCCCGCGTGGTCGGGGGCGGGACACGCGGGTACGGCGGACGGCGCCCGGCCGCCGGGATCGTGCCGGCCGGCGGGCTGTCCGCACGGATGGGCGCGGCGAAGGCCGCGCTGGACTGGCACGGCGCCCCGTTGCTGACCCGCACCGTCGCCGTCCTGGGCCGGGCGGTGGACGGGCCGGTCGTCGTCGTCCGGGCTGCCGGGCAGGAGCTGCCGGAGCTCCCCTCCGGTGTCGAGGTGTACGACGACCCGGAGCCGGGCCTCGGGCCGCTGCCGGCGATCGGGGTCGGCCTGGCCGCCGTCGCCGGGCGGGCGGAGCGCGCCTTCGTCGCCTCCACCGACCTGCCCCTGCTGCACCCCGGCTTCGCCGCGCGGGTGCTCGACCTGCTGGCCGGGCACGACGTCGCCCTGCCGGTGGCGCACGGCCACCACCAGCCGCTCGCGGCCGCCTACCGCACCGGGCTCGCCGGGCTGGTCGCCGAGCTGACCGCGGCCGGCGAGGGGCGGCCACCGTCGCTGTTCGAGCGGGTCCGGGTGCGCCGGATCGCCGAGGAGACGTTGCGGTCGGATCCCGTGCTGGCCCGGCTCGACCCGCGGCTGGACTCGCTGACCAACGTCAACACGCCGGCCGAGTACGCCGCCGCGCTCGCCCGCCCGCAGCCGGCCGTCCGCCTCCGCGACGGCGGCCGTGCCCGCACCGCACGGGCGGCGACCGCGGCCGGGCTGCCCGGCCCGGTCGTCGCGTCCGGGGACACGGTGGCGCCCGCCGGTGTCCTGCCGCCGTGGTTCCCCCTGGTCACGGGTGACGAGGTCACCCGAACCCGCTGAGCGGAGCCGGCGGGACCTGCAACACGTGTGACAGAGCCCTGTGACGTCGATCTCCCGATTGCTACGGTGTGCTGGTACCGGACTCACCACCCGGAGGTCGACGATGACCCGCACCACCCGTCCGCGCGGCGGCGACCGCCGCGGCTTCCGCCCGCGCCACGTCCGTCTCACCGAGCCACTGGTCCGCGACGGCGGCGTCCTGCGCCCCGCCTCCTGGGAGGAGGCCCTCGACCGCGCCGCGGCCGGGTTCCGGGACGTGCCTGGCGACCGCTTCGGCATGTTCAGCTGCTCGAAGGCGACCAACGAGATGAACTACACCGCCCAGAAGTTCGCCCGGGCGGTGATGGGCAGCAACAACGTCGACAGCTGCAACCGCACTTGACACGCTCCCAGCGTCGTCGGTCTGACGGCGGTCTTCGGTGCCGGCGGCGGCACCTCCGCGTACGTCGAAGCGGAACACGCCGACCTCCTCGTCCTGTGGGGCAGTAACGCCCGCGAGACGCACCCGATCTTCTTCCACCACGTGCTCCAGGGGATCCGCAACGGGGCCCGGATGTACTCGGTGGACCCGCGGCACACCTCCACCGCGCACTGGGCCGACTCCTGGCTCGGGCTCGACGTGGGCACCGACATCGCGCTCGCGAACGCGGTCGGGCGGGAGATCATCCACGCCGGTCTGGTGAACCGGTCCTTCGTCGAGCGCTCCACCAGCGGTTTCGACGACTACCGGGCGTCGGTCGAGCCGTACACGCTCGAGCGCGCCGAGGAGATCACCGGGGTGCCCGCGGCGTCGATCCGGGAGCTGGCGCACGCCTACGCCCGCGCCGACCGTGCCCAGATCTGCTGGACGCTCGGGATCACCGAGCACCACAACGCCGCGGACTACGTGTTCGCGCTGATCAACCTGGCGCTGCTCACCGGGCACGTCGGCCGGTACGGCTCCGGGCTGGTCCCGCTGCGCGGGCAGAACAACGTCCAGGGCGGCGGGGACATGGGCTCCATCCCGGCGAAGCTGCCCGGCGGCTACGACGTGGGCGACGACGAGGCGCGCGCCCGGTTCCAGGCCGTCTACGGCGGGAAGCCGATCCCGCCGGTCAAGGGCATGCACCTCTCGGAGATGTTCGAGGCGATGGAGCGCCGTGAGCTGTCGGCGCTCTACTGCATCGGTGAGAACCCGGCCGAGTCGGAGGCCAACGCCCTGCACGCGCGGCACCTGCTGGAGGACCTGGACCATCTCGTCGTCCAGGACATCTTCCGGACCGCGACGGCCGAGCTCGCCGACGTCGTCCTGCCCGCGGCGGCCGACTGGTGCGAGTACGAGGGCACCGTCACCAACTCCGAGCGGCGTGTGCAGCGGGTCCGCAAGGCGCTCGACCCGCCCGGGCTCGCCCGCCCCGACACCCACATCATCTGCGGCATCGCCGACCGCCTCGGCCACGACTGGGGCGAGCCGACGGCCGAGCAGGTGTGGGACGAGCTGCGCTCGGTGTCGCTGAACTGGCACCACGGCATGAGCTACCCGCGGCTCGACGCGCTCGGCGGCATCCAGTGGCCGTGCCCGGCGGAGGACCACCCGGGCACCCCGCTGATGCACGCCCGGCTGTGGGCCGACGACCCGGCCGAGCGCGGCACCCCGGCGCCGTTCACGCCGGTGGAGCACGTCGCACCGGTCGACGAGCTGTCCGAGGAGTTCCCGATCCGCCTCACGACGGTCCGCCTGCTCGACGCCTACAACTCCGGCGTCCAGACCGGGGGCTACGCCTCGCCGCTGCGACGGCGGGAGTCGCTGCGGATGGACGCGGCCGACGCCGAGCGGCTCGGGATCGCCGACGGCGAGCGGGTCCGGGTGTCGAGCCGTCGCGGGGCGGTGGAGGCGCCGGTGGCGCTCGACCCGTCGCTGCGGCCGGGACTGGCGTCGTTCACGCCGCACTTCAGCGAGGAGGTCGACGTCAACGTCCTGACCAACGACGCATGGGACCCCAAGTCGGGGACCTCGGAGTTCAAGGCCACCGCCGTGCGGATCGAGAAGGTGACCGGGTCGCTGCCGGTCGCGGGGGAGTAGTGGATGGACCTGCACCTGTCGTCGGCGGAACCGAGCACGGGCGAGCGTGAGGCGGTCGACGCCGCGTTCGCGCTGCTCGCGCCGTCCGCGGCCGAGCTGACGGCGGGTGACCGGGCCACCCGGTCCCGGCACGCCGGGCACGCCGCCCGCTCGCACCGGCACCTGCTCCTGCCGCTGCTGCACGCCGTGCACGACGCCGAGGGCTGGCTGTCCGAGGGCGCCCTCAACCACGTGGCGCGCACGCTGCAGGTCCCGCCCGCCGAGGTGTACGGCGTCGCGACGTTCTACGCGATGTTCTCCGTCGAGCCCCGCGCCCCTCGGGTCGTGCACGTCTGCGACGACGTCGCGTGCGGCCCGGCGGGCGGCGAGGAGATCGCGGCCGCGCTCGGGCCGGCGCTGGGGCCGGAGGGCACGGGCTCCGGCCCGGACGGCGCGCCGGCCGCCTGCTGGGTCCGCAGCCCCTGCCTCGGGCTGTGCGAGCGGGCACCCGCGGTGCTGCACCAGCGGGCGGGCGAACCGGACCTGTCCCAGGCCCCGGCGACCCCGTCGTCGGTCCTGGAGGCCGCCTCCGCGCCCGCCGACCCGTCCGGGGAGCAGGCCTCGGCCGCCGACCGGGCCTTCGCCGACGCGACGGTGAGCGCGCCCCAGACCCGCACCGGTGCGCACCTGCGGCTGCTGCGCCGGGTCGGCGTCGTCGACCCGTCCTCGCTCGACGACTACCGCTCCCGCGGCGGCTACGCGGCGCTGCGCCGAGCCGTCGACCTCGGCCCGACCCGGGTGATCGCCGAGCTGAAGGACTCGTCGCTGACCGGGCGCGGCGGCGCGGCGTTCCCCACCGGCGTGAAGTGGGAGGGCGTCGCGCAGGCGCCGGAACGTCCGCACCACCTCGTCTGCAACGCCGACGAGTCGGAGCCGGGCACCTTCAAGGACCGGGTGCTGATGGAGGGCGACCCGTTCGGCCTGGTCGAGGCCATGACCATCGCCGGGTACGTGACCGGCGCGACCGTCGGGCACCTCTACATCCGCGGCGAGTACCCGCTGGCGACCCGCCGGCTGCAGGACGCGATCGCCGCCGCCCGGGCCCGCGGCCTGCTCGGCGACGACGTCATGGGCGAGGGCTTCGCGTTCGACATCGACCTGCGGCGCGGCGCGGGCGCCTACATCTGCGGCGAGGAGACCGCGCTGCTGGAGTCGATCGAGGGCTACCGGGGGGAGCCGCGCAACAAACCGCCGTTCCCGGCCTCAGTCGGTCTGTTCGGCAAGCCGACGGCGATCAACAACGTCGAGACGCTCTACAACGTGCTGGAGGTCCTCGACATCGGCGGGCAGGCGTTCGCCGGGGTCGGCGGCGGCCGGTCCACCGGGTCGAAGCTCTTCTGCGTCTCCGGCGCGGTCGGCACCCCCGGGGTGTACGAGGTCGACTTCGGGACCACCCTGCGGCAGCTGCTCGACCTCGCGGGCGGTGCCCGCGGGTCGCTGCGGACGGTGCTGCTCGGCGGCGCGGCCGGCGGCTTCGTCCTGCCCGGCGACCTGGACGTCGTGCTCACCCTGGAGGGTGCCCGCGACATCGGCGCCACCCTGGGCTCGGGCGTCGTCCTGGTGTTCGACGAGGACGCGGACCTGACCGGCACCCTGCGGCGGATCGCCGCGTTCTTCCGCGACGAGTCGTGCGGGCAGTGCGTGCCCTGCCGGGTCGGGACGGTCCGCCAGGAGGAGGCGCTCGCCCGCCTGGAGCGGAACGCGCCGATCGGCTCGCGGGAGACCGAGATCGCGCTGCTCGACGACCTGGCCCGGGTGATGCGGGACGCGTCGATCTGCGGGCTGGGGCAGACCGCGCCGTCCGCGGTGACGTCCGCGATCGACCTCGGGCTGATCGCGGCACCCCCGCGCGACCGCTCGTCGACGAACGGCCACGGGGGCACCCGGTGATCGGCCCGGCCACCCGACCATTCGCAGCGGCGAGGGAGCACCGATGACGACGACCAGCGGCAAGGGCCCGGCCGGCCCCGGCGGCGGCTCGCGGGCACCGGCCCCCGGGCAGGTCGACGGCGCCCCCGAGGCCGACGCGGGCGCGAACGGCTCGGAGACCCCGGGCGACGGCCCGGGCGCGGGCGAGGGGGTCGGCACCCTGGGCCGGACCAACGGGGCCGGGGCGGTCGGCGTCACCGTCGCCGACCCGGCCGGGGCCGCGCCGGGCCCGGCCGAGCGCCTGTCCGGCGGCCCCGTGATGCTCGGCCCGATCCGGCGCACCGTCGGGCTCTCGCTGGACGGCACGGAGGTCCGGGTCCCGGAGGGCTCGACGATCCTGGAGGCGCTGCACTCCGAGGGCACGGCCGAGCAGGCCGACACCCCGACGCTGTGCTGGGCGCCCAACATGGACCCGATCAACGCCTGCCGGGTGTGTGTCGTCGAGGTCGAGGGCTCCCGCACCCTGGTGCCGTCGTGCGCCCGGCGGTGCGAGGACGGCATGGAGGTGCGGACCGGCACCGAGAAGGTCCGGCACAGCCGTCGCATGGTGCTGGAGCTGCTGGCGTCGTCGGTGGACATGGACCGTGCGAGCGACGACGTGCAGCGCTGGATGCGCGAGTACGGCGTCGACGCCGAGCGGTACGGGCCGCCCGACGCGCCCGCCGCGGCGGGGGAGCGCGACCGCCGCCATCCCGGGCACCACCACGCCCCGGACGGGCGCACCCGGGCGACCGTCGAGCAGCCCGTCAAGATCGACAACGATCTCTACGTGCGGGACTACTCCCGCTGCATCATGTGCTACAAGTGCGTCAACGCCTGCGGCACCGACGCCCAGTTCACCTTCGCGATCGCCGCCGCCGGTCGCGGGTTCGACGCCCGCATCGCCACCGAGCACGACGTCGAGCTGCCCGACTCCGCCTGCGTCTACTGCGGGAACTGCATCGGCGTCTGCCCGACGGGCGCGCTGGTCTCGGTGGCCGAGCACGACCGGCGCGAGGCGGGCGACTGGCATCCCGACGAGGAGTCCGTCACGACGACGATCTGCTCGTTCTGCGGGGTCGGCTGCAACCTGGAGCTGCACGTCCAGCGCGGCGAGATCGTGAACGTGACGAGTCCGGCCGACCACTCGGTGACCCACGGCCACCTGTGCATCAAGGGCCGGTTCGGGTTCCGGCACGTGCAGAACCTGCCGGAGGACCGACCGTCGTGAGGAAGCGGGTCAGCTCCCGCTCGACGTGCGTGGTGACCGGCTCGCGCGGGTCGAAACCCCACCACGTCAGGGTGCCCTGCCAGTAGGTCGCGACGGCGTCGCCCAGGCCGGGCGGCCCGTCCAGGCACGCGTCGAGGACCCCGGCGAGGGACGCCCGCCACGCCGTGCCCCGCCGGCGCGCCTGCGGGTCGCGGAGGTCCTCGCGCAGCACCAGCAGGGCGTCGGCGTAACTGTCGATGCCGCCGTACTGCTCGGAGAGCCCGACGAGGAACGCGACCGCGCCCCGCGGGGTGCGCTCCACGGTGGCCCCGAGCTCGTCGGTGCGCCGTTCGAGCCGGTCCCACGCGTGCAGCAGCACCCGGCTGAGCAGGTCGGGCTTGCTCCCGAACCGCTGGACGAGCGTCGCCGGGGCGAGCCCGCTCGCCTCGGAGAGCGCGGCGAACGTCAGGGACTGCGGGCCGCCGGCGTGCAGCACGTCGAGGGCGACGTCGAGGACGTCGGAATCGGGGACCTGCTTGCGGCGGGGCATGGCACCATCGTATATAAACGAATAGACGTTCACATACGAGGAGGACACATGGACCTGACGGGACGGGTGGCGCTGGTCGCCGGGGCGACACGCGGGGCCGGGCGCGGGATCGCCGTCGAGCTGGGCGCGGCCGGGGCGACCGTGTACTGCACCGGGCGCACCACGCGCGAGCAGCGGTCCGAGTACGACCGCGCGGAGACGATCGAGGACACCGCCGACCTGGTCACCGCGGCCGGCGGCACCGGGATCGCGGTGCCCACCGACCACCTCGACACCGAGGCCGTCGCCGCGCTCGTCGACCGGATCGGGCGCGAGCACGGCCGGCTCGACGTGCTCGTCAACGACATCTGGGGCGGCGAGCTCATGGTCGAGTGGGAGACCCCGGTCTGGGAGCACGACCTGGCCAACGGGCTCCGCACGCTGCGGCTGGCGATCGACACCCACCTGGTCACCGCGCACCACGCGCTGCGGCTGCTGTCGCGGACGCCCGGCGGGCTCGTCGTCGAGGTCACCGACGGCACCGACGGGTACAACGCCGAGAACTACCGGCTCAACGCCTTCTACGACCTCGCGAAGATCGCCCCGATCCGGCTCGCCCGGTCCTGGGCGCACGAGCTGCGCGGGCACGGCGGCACGGCGGTCGCCGTCACGCCCGGCTGGCTGCGCTCGGAGATGATGCTGGAGCTCTTCGGCGTCACCGAGGACACCTGGCGCGACGCGCTCACCGCCGAGCCGCACTTCGCCATCTCCGAGTCGCCGCGGCTCGTCGGGCGCGGGATCGCCGCACTCGCCGCGGACCCCGACCGGCACCGCTGGAACGGCCGCTCCACCTCCTCCGGGGAGCTCGCCCGGGAGTACGGCCTCGACGACGTCGACGGCTCGCGCCCGGACGCCTGGCGCTACATCGTCGAGGTGCAGGACGCGGGGAAGCCGGCGGACGTCACCGGCTACCGCTGATGCCACCGGACCCCACGGCGCTCGCCGTCCTGACCGCCGTCGTGGCGGCCGGGACGGCGGTGCAGGTCCTGCTCGGGTTCGGGGTGAACCTCCTGCTCGTCCCGGCGGCGCTGCTGCTCTGGCCGGGACTGGTACCGGTCCCGGCCATGATCGTGAACCTGCTGCTGTCGGCGGGGGTCGCGGTGCGGTGGCGCCGGTGGGCCGATCCGCGGGTCACCCGGTGGGTGCTGGCCGGGGCGGTGCCGGGGCTCGTCGTGGGTGCCTGGCTGCTGGCGGTGCTGAGCCCGCGGGCGCTCGCCGTCGCGGGGGCCTGCGGCATCCTCGCCGCGGTGCTGATGACCGCCCGCGGCCCGGCGGCCCGGCACGCGGGCCCCTCGGCGAGCGCCGCGGCCGGGGCCGGTTCCGCGGTTCTGGGCACGACGGCTGCGGTCACCGGCCCGCCGGTCGCGTTGCTGCTCGCCGGGACCGACCCCCGCCGCGCCCGGGCGACGGTCGCGGTGACGGGCACGGCCATCGCCCTGGTCGCACTGGCCGCCGTGCTGGCGGGACCGCTGCGGGCGGGCGCGGGCGACGCGCTGCTCGCCGGCCTGTGGCTGCTGCCCGGGATCGGGCTGGGCTGGGTCGCCGGGCACCTGCTGGGGCGCCGGGTGGGCGCCCGGACGCTGCGCCGGGTGGTGCTGGTCGTGTCGGCGGCGTCGGCCGTCGTCGTGCTCGTGCGGGCCCTGGCGACCTGAGCCGGGTCAGGGTGTGGCGGGAGGCCGTGCCTCCCGTCGCTGCAGCACGAGCAGCGCACTGAGCGCGATCACCGCGAGCAGCGCGACGAGCCCGCAGAAGGCGATCCCGGCCGTCCGCAGCCCCCAGGCCTGGCTCGCCGCGCCGAGCCCGACGACCGGCAGCGAGATCGCGACGTAGAGCACCAGGAAGTACGACGACGTCGTCCCGGCCCGCCGTGCCACGTCCACCCGGCTGTTCACCGCGGCCAGGCCCTTGGAGAACGTCATGCCCTGCCCCGCGCCGGCGATCACCGCGCCGGCGAGCAGCTCCGTCATCGACGCCCGCGCCACCGACAGCGCGACCAGCCCGACGCCGGCCACCAGGAGCACGCAGCCCGCGTCGAGCACCCGGTCGGTGCCGGCGTGGCGGACGAGCAGCTGCGCGACCACCGAGGCCCCGAGCAGCACGAACGACATCACGCCCGCGACGGCGTGGTTCGGGATGCCGATGATCTCGGAGACGATCCGCGGGGAGAGCGCGGTGAACAGGCCGAGCACCGCGAAGCCGGCGAACCCGGCCGTCGCCGCCAGGGCGAACACCGCCCGGACGGCGGGCGGGACCTCCACCGTCTGCGGGCGCAGCGACGGGTGCGCGGGCCGGTCCCGGACCGTCTCCGGCGCGGCGAGCACCAGCAGCCCGCACAGCGCCACCACGACCGCGTGCACCGCGAAGGACAGGTGCAGCGGTGCCGGCAGGTACTCGACGGCGACGCCCGCGAGGGCCGTGCCCAGGCCGAGCCCGCCGATGTTCGCGGCGGTCGCCACCGCGGGCCCGCGGTCCCGCCACGACTCCGGGGCGGCCTCGATCACCGCTGCGGTCGCGGCCCCGGCGAAGATCCCGGCCGAGACGCCCGACAGCAGCCGCCCCACCAGGAGCACCCACACCGGACCGGCCAGCAGGAAGACCAGGCTGCTGACCAGGGAGAACGCGACGCCGGCGAGCAGCATCGGGCGTCGCCCCAGCTGGTCGGACCAGCGGCCCGCGAGCAGCAGCGCGGCGAGCACACCGAGGGCGTACACGGCGAAGACCACCGTCTGGACGACCGGGGAGAACCCGAGCTCGCGCTGGTAGAGCGCGTACATCGGGGTCGGCATCGTGGCGCCGAGCATGACCACGGCGAAGGTGACGGCGAGCCCCGCGAAGGCCGCGGCCGGTGGCAGGCGAGCGATGATCGAGCCCCTTCCGTACGCCCGGTGCGTGTTGCAACGATCATGATCCCACCCGGTGCGGGAGGCCGCCGCGGAACCTGCCCGGACGGACGGGAGCGGCGCGCGCCCGCTCAGGGCCTGCGGCGCAGCACGTGCAGGTCCACCCCGTGCGGCAGTGGTCGGGTGCGGACCGTCCAGGTCCCGCGGGCGGCCTCCAGCCAGCGCGGGGTCTCCGGGCGCCCGGGATCGGCCAGCCACACCGCCGCCCGGCGGCTCGTCACCCGCGGCAGCAGCGCGGTCAGCGCGTCCGCCGCGGCGACACCGTAGAGCACGTCCGAGGCCAGCACGAGGTCCCACCGCTGCTGCCCGAGCCGCGGGTCGCCGGCGTCGAACGCGGCCACCACGGCCTCCACCGCCAGCCCCGACCGGCGGGCGTTCGCCGCCACCCAGCCGACGGCGGCGGGGGACCGGTCGGTCGCCACCACCGGCACCGCACCGGCGCGGGCCGCGGCCAGCGACGGCAGCCCGAGCCCGCAGCCCAGCTCCAGCACCCGGCGCCCGGCCAGCCGCGCCGGGCCCGCCGCGGCGACCGCGTGCGCCAGCGCCCGCCCGGACGGCCACAGGTGGGCCCAGTGCGCCGGGTGCAGCTCCTCCACGCCCTCGGCGACCTCGACGGCGTCGGGCTCGACGCAGTCCGGGTCGGCCGGGCGCAGCAGGGTCAGCGGTCCGCCCGGCAGCGCGATCTCCTCCAGCACGCCGGGGCCGGTCGGGCCACGCACGCCACGGCGCACCTCAGACGCCGTCCCGGTGTGTCCACCGGCCGCCGACGAGCGTCCCCGCGACCGGCATCGCGCGCAGGACGGCCGGGTCGCAGGTGACCGGATCGGCGTCGGTCAGCACCAGGTCGGCGCGGACGCCCTCGGCGACCCGGGCCGTCGAGCCGCCGACCACGCCGAACGACGCGCCGAGTGCGACGGCCCGGTCGAGCTCCTGCTCCGGGTGCCACCGCTCCCGGCCGTCGGCGGAGCGGTGCACGGCCGCGGCGAGCGCGACCCACGGGTCGAGCGGGGCCACCGGGGCGTCCGAGCCGAGCGCCAGCCGGGCCCCGGTGCCGTGCAGCGACGCGAACGCGAACGCGCGCCCCGTCCGGCCCGCCCAGAGCCGGTCGGCGACGTCGCGGTCGTCCAGCGCGTGCTCGGGCTGCACGCTGGCCACCAGGCCGAGTGCGGCGAATCGGGGCACGTCGTCGCCGGTGAGCAGCTGGGCGTGCTCGATCCGCCCGCGCGCCCCGGTGGCGGCGAACGCGTCCAGCACCAGGGTGTTCGCGTGGTCGCCGATGGCGTGCAGCGCGGCCTCCAGGCCGGCGTCGTGCGCCCGGGCCAGCAGCGGGCGGAGCTCGTCCGGCGGGACGAGCAGCAGCCCGCACGGGTTGTCGATCAGTGCGCCCGGCGGCGCCGGGTACGGGTCGTAGCAGTACGCGGTGCGGGTGTTCAGCGATCCGTCGGTGATCACCTTGAGCGGGCCGGCGGTGAGCAGGCCGTCGCACCCGTCGACGGCGTCGCCGGTGCGCAGCCCGGTCGCGACGAGGTCGTCGAGCCGGTCCGGCCACACCGACGCCTCGACCCGCAGTCCGGTCGCGCCCGCGGCGATGCGGCGCCGCCAGTCCGGTAGCGACCACGGTGCCTCGAAGTCGACGATCCCGACGACACCCCGGGCCGACGCGGCGGCCGCCGCGTCGGCGACGAACCCGTCGAGTGTCTCGTCGGGGACGTCCTGCAGTGCGACCGTGACCGCGAAGAACTCCGACTCGCGGATCCGGCCGGTCGGGTGCCCGCGGTGCCCGAACCGGTCCAGTGCCGGCCCGTTCAGCCAGCCCTGGTGCAGGTCACCCGACACCAGGACGACCGGGACGTCGCCCGCGAGCGGGTCCAGCAGGTCGCGGTGCGCCTCGTCCGGCCACAGCGAGTCCCGGAACCCGAACCCGACCAGGGCCTCGCCCGGCGCGGGCGGGGCCTGCGCGAGGCGCTCCGCGACGAGCGCGGCGCACTCCGCGGCCGACCGGGCGCCGGAGACGTCGAGCCGGCGGCGGGCCAGCGCCCACTGCGCCATGTGCACGTGGTGGTCCCACAGGCCGGGCAGCAGTGCGCGCCCGTCGCCGTCGACGACCTCCGCCCCGCCGGGGTCGAGCCCGGGCCCGATCGCGGCGACGCGGTGCCCGGACACGAGCACGTCGACCGGCTCCCCGATCCCGGTGCGGTCCGCGGCGAGCGGGCGCACCGACCGCAGCAGGGTGCGCCCGCCCCCGGCGGCGCTCATCCCTGGAAGGGCCGGTCGCGGCCGGTCCAGCGCTCCTCGTCGCGGCGGTAGACCGGGATAGGGCGCTCGGCGACCCGGAACGTGTACCGGCCGGCCTCCTCGACGACCTCGCCGTCGGTGGCGAGCATGCTCGGCTCCAGGAGCTCGACGTCGACCCGCGGCACCTCACGCTGGTGGTAGACGCGGCTGTGGCCGAGCGCGCCGAGGATCAGCGCGATCACCACGCGCAGCCGGGAGAACCGCACGTCGGCGCGCAGCCAGCGGACGTCGAGCAGGCCGGAGTCCAGCGTCGGCCGCCACGCCGGCACGGCGCCGCGCGGGTAGTACGGGCCGTTGCCGACGAACAGGAACCAGACCTTGTACCAGCGGTCCTCGATCTTCACCGAGATCTTCTCGGACCGCCGCAGCACGGTGATCAGGGCCGCGGCGAAGGCGGGCCACTTGCCGTAGCGCGGCTGCCACTGCTCGCGCAGCCGCACCAGCTCCGGGTAGGAACCGATCGAGGCCGTGTTGATGAAGTAGCGGGTCCGGGTGACGGAGATGTCCTCCGGGTCGTCCAGCCGCCCGGGGTGGGCCTCGACCAGGGCCAGGTCCACGGCGACGGCCTCACCGGCCTGCGTGGCGTCGACGGCCTCCTGGGTGTCGTAGACGCCGACGTCACGGGCGAAGTGGTTGAGCGTCCCGCCCGGGACGACGACCAGCGGCAGCCCGTGCCGGTCCGCGACCGACGCCGCGGTCGCCACCGTGCCGTCGCCGCCCGCGACGCCGACCGCGCGCACCCACTGCCCGCGCTGCGCGATCGCGTCCTCCAGCATGTCCTCGACCTTGATCCCGTCGCCGACGACGAGATGGTGCGCGGCCGGGAGACGCTCCCGGACCTCGTCGGACACGTCGTGGTCCGGCGGCCCGGAGAACGGGTTGGACACGATCACCAGGCCCTCGCCCTGCGGCAGCTCCGGCACGGTGTCGATCGGCCGCGCCCTGGCCTCGTCGCTGGGGCGGACCGGCCACCAGCGGCGGGTCAGCTGTGCCACCGCGGTCCCGACGGCGGCCCCGGCCACCACGTCGGAGGTCCAGTGCACGCCGACGTGCACCCGCGACCAGCCGACGATCGCGGCCAGCGGCACGACGACCGGCGCCGCCCGCCGGTTTTCCATAACGACGGCCGTCGCGAACGCGGCCGCGGAGGCGGCGTGCCCGGACGGGAACGACGACGAGGACGGCGGGTCGGCCACCGTCCGGAACGCGGGCAGCTCCGCCGCGGCCGGACGCCGGCGCGGCAGCAGCGGCTTCAGCAGCGCGTTCGCGGTGAGGCTGGTCAGCGCGATCGACGCGACACCCCGCATGGCCGCCTGGCGCCCGGCACCCCGCCGGACGGCGAGGATCCCCGCGATCGCGAACCAGAGCACGCTGTGGTCGGCCGTCCGGGTGAGCCGCCGCAGCGTCCGGTCCACCCGGCTGGGTGGCCTGCCCGCCACGAAGTCGGTGATGGACCTGTCCACCTGCGAGACGGTGTCGATCCCCCCGTCCACTCGTCGGGACCGCCGTGCGACGCGCTCGAACCATCCGCTCACAACCGTGACAGTAGAGGGGGTCCAACGCCTACCCTGAACCCCATGCAGCGTCGGATCTTCGGGGTCGAGACGGAGTTCGGTGTCACGTGCACCTTCCACGGGCAGCGCCGGCTGTCCCCGGACGAGGTGGCGCGCTACCTCTTCCGGCGGGTGGTGTCGTGGGGCCGGTCCTCCAACGTCTTCCTCCGCAACGGTGCCCGCCTCTACCTCGACGTCGGATCCCACCCCGAGTACGCCACCGCCGAGTGCGACTCGCTGACCCAGCTCGTCGCCCACGACAAGGCGGGCGAGCGCATCCTCGAGGACCTGCTCGTCGACGCCGAGCGCCGGCTCGTCGACGAGGGCATCGGCGGGGACATCTACCTGTTCAAGAACAACACCGACTCGGCGGGCAACTCCTACGGCTGCCACGAGAACTACCTCGTCGCGCGGCAGGGCGAGTTCTCCCGGATCGCCGACGTGCTGCTCCCGTTCCTGGTCACCCGCCAGCTGATCTGCGGCGCGGGCAAGGTCCTGCAGACCCCGCGCGGCGCGGTGTACTGCCTGTCCCAGCGGGCCGAGCACATCTGGGAGGGCGTCTCCTCGGCGACCACCCGGTCCCGGCCGATCATCAACACCCGCGACGAGCCGCACGCCGACGCCGAGCGCTACCGACGGCTGCACGTCATCGTCGGCGACTCGAACATGTCCGAGGTGACGACCCTGCTGAAGGTGGGGACGGCCACGCTCGTGCTGGAGATGATCGAGGCCGGCGTCCAGTTCCGGGACTTCACCCTGGACAACCCGATCCGGGCGATCCGCGAGATCAGCCACGACCTCACCGGGCGGCGCCCGGTCCGCATGGCGGGCGGCCGCGAGGCGAGCGCGCTGGACATCCAGCGCGAGTACCACGCCCGGGCCGTGGAGTTCCTGCAGAGCCGCGGGCACGAGGACAAGGTGATGGAGCGCGTCGTCGAGCTGTGGGGGCGCACCCTCGACGCCGTCGAGTCCCAGAACCTGTCGCTCATCGACCGCGAGATCGACTGGGCGATCAAGCACCGGCTCGTCGAGCGGTACCGGGAGAAGCACGACCTGGAGCTGTCCAGCGCCCGGATCGCCCAGCTCGACCTGGCCTACCACGACGTCCGGCGCGGCCGCGGGCTGTTCGACATGCTGCAGCGCAAGGACCTCGTCGACCGGGTCACCGACGACGGCGAGATCGAGGCCGCGAAGGACACCCCGCCGCAGTCCACCCGGGCGAAGCTGCGCGGCGACTTCATCGCCGCCGCCCAGGCCGCCGGCCGGGACTTCACCGTCGACTGGGTGCACCTGAAGCTGAACGACCAGGCGCAGCGGACCGTGCTGTGCAAGGACCCGTTCCGCGCCGTCGACGAGCGGGTGGACCGGCTGATCGCCTCGCTCTAGGTCGTGCGTGGTCGTCGCGGCCGGAACCGCGACGACCACCCACGAGCCGTCAGTCCTCCGGCTGCGCGACCCGGCCGAACCGCGACTCCGCCGGATCGGCGAACACGTGCAGCCCGAACCGCCGCGAGAGCTCCCGGCAGACCGCGACGCCGCGGACCGAGTTGCCGTGCCGGTCGAGGCCCGGCGAGTAGACGCCGAGACCGAACCAGCGCGGCAGGATGCCCATGATGCCGCCGGACACGCCGCTCTTGGCCGGGATGCCGACGTCGTGGGCCCACTCGCCGGCGGCGTCGTACATGCCGCACATGCTCGTCACGCTCACCACCGTGCGCAGGTGCTCCCGCGGCAGCGCCCGGCGGCCGGTCACCGGGTTGCGGCCGCCGTTCGCGAGGGTCGCCCCCATCAGGGACAGCTCCGGGGCGGTCACCGCGATCGAGCAGGCGGCCAGGTAGACGTAGAGGTTGTCGTCGATGTCGCCGTGCAGCATGCCCAGGCTGCGCATCAGGTAGCTCAGCCCGAGGTTGCGGTCGTTGGAGACCAGCTGCTCGTCGAGGACCTTCTGGTCGACGACCAGGTCCGGGTTCCCCGTGTAGTCGCGGTTGCGCTCCAGCAGCCGCTCGACCTTCTCCTCCTTGGTGGCCCCCTTGACGAGGTTCGCCGCGACCAGGGCACCCGCGTTGATCATCGGGTTGAACGGCCGGTGGTGGACCTGGTCGAAGGTGATCGAGTTGAACGGGTCGCCGGAGGGCTCGACGCCGACCCGGCGCAACGTCTCGTCCAGCCCGTTGTCCTCGAGCGCGAGACCGTAGGTGAAGACCTTCGAGATCGAGTGCAGCGGGAAGCGGATCCCGCAGTCGCCGACCTCCCACCGGGTGCCGTCGACGTTCGTCCCGGCGAGCCCGAACTCGTCGGCGCGGCTCTCCATCTCGGGCGGGTAGTAGCTGACGATCTCCTCGCCGGGCAGCAGGCTCCCGCCACCCGCCGAGCACGTGTTGCGGAGGTCCTCGAGCTGCTCCTGCACCAGCTCCCGTTCGGCCTGGGCGACCATCGGTGTCCCTTTCGTCGACGATGTCCGCTGGAGAACCTACGACGTCACAGACCCTCGGGGAGCCAACCGTCACCCGAGGGGTACATCTCGGTGGCGTCGTCGCGGCGGGCGGGCCGGACGATCCGGCCCAGCCGCGACTCCGACGGGTCCGCGAACACGTGCAGCCCGAACCGGTCCGACAACGCCCGGCACACCGCGACCCCGCGCGCCGAGTTGCCGTGCCGGTCGAGGCCGGGGGAGTAGACGCCGACGCCGATCGCGTCCGGGATGGACGCCAGGATCGCCCCGGACACGCTGGACTTCGCCGGGATGCCGACGTCGTAGGCCCACTGGCCCGCGGCGTCGTACATGCCGCACATGCTCATCACGCTGAGGACGTCGCGGGTGTAGGTGCGGGGCAGCGCCGGGACGCCGGTGAAGGGGTTCGCCCCGCCCCGCGCGACCGTCGCGGCCATCGTGGACAGCTCGACGGCGGTCACCGTGACCGAGCAGGCCGCGAGGTAGACGTAGAGGTTGTCCTCGATGTTGCCGTGCAGCATGCCCAGGCTGCGCATCAGGTAGCTCAGCGACACGTTGCGGTCGTTGGACACGAGCTGCTCGGCGAGGACGTTCTCGTCGACGGCGAGGTCCGGGTTGCCCGAGTAGATCCGCAGCCGGGTGAGCAGCCGCTCGACCTTCTCCTCCTTCGTCGCCCCGTGCACCAGGTTCGCCGCCACCAGCGCACCCGCGTTGATCATGGGGTTGAACGGGCGGTTGTTGACGTCGTCGAAGGAGATCGAGTTGAACGGGTCGCCGGACGGCTCGACCCCGACCCGCAGCAGGACGTCCTCGCGGCCGTTGTCCTCGAGCGCGAGGCCGTAGGTGAAGACCTTCGAGATGGAGTGCAGCGGGAAACGGGCCTCGGCGTCGCCGACCTGCCACTGGGTGCCGTCGACGTCGGTCGCGGCCAGCCCGAACAGGTTCGACTGTGCGGCCATGGACGGTGGGTAGTAGGCGACGACGCGGTTGTCCGGGATGCCGCCGGGACGCCCGATGACCTGGTGCAGCTCCTCGAGCTGCTCCTGCACGATCTCGCGCTCGGTCTGCTCCATGTCCCGCCCCCTCCGCCGTCTCGGCGCGGGGCCGGTGGACCGCCGCGACCCGGGTGTGCGCAGCGGAACCTAGATCACGGGGACGGGGTCACTCGATCCCGGGCATGATCCGGCGCCGGAGTTCGGCCAGCTCGTCCTGGACGTCCGGATCGGCGGGGCCCGCCTTCTCCGGTGCCGGGGCGATGCCCATCGAGCGCAGCAGCCCGGTGGCCGCGGCCGCCGGGTCGCCCGCCTCGCCCAGCACCGGGTGCAGTCCCTCGTCGGCGAGATGGTGGAACACGAGGTTCACCACGGTCCACGGGTTGAAGGTCTCCTGCTCTGCCGTCATCTCGCCCACCTCCACGCACACCCGCGCGGCCGCGGTGCCACGCCGTCCGGTGAGCCTTTCCCCGGCTGCGCCGGGCGTCAACGGGGGTGTCGCAGGATGAGACGGGCGCAGTGGCCGGTGCCGGTCCGCGCGGGGCGCACGGCCGGGCGCCGGGCCCCTGGCTACGATGCCTCTCGTGTCCTCCGCCCGCGCCGAGCGACTGGTGAACCTGGTCCTCTGCCTGATGTCGACGCGGCAGTACCTGACCGCCGAGCGGATCCGCGCGACCGTGCCCGGTTACGCCGAGGCCGCGGGTGACGAGGCGTTCTTCCGGATGTTCGAACGGGACAAGGCCGAGCTGCGCGAACTGGGCGTCCCGCTGGAGACCGGCCACAACTCGGTGTTCGACACCGTCGAGGGCTACCGGATCGCCCGCGCCGACTACGAGCTGGGCGAGATCGAGCTGGAGCCCGACGAGGCGACCGCCGTCGCCCTCGCCGGGAACCTGTGGGACTCACCGGACCTCGCCGGCGCGGCGCACGGGGCCCTGGTGAAGCTGCGCGCGGCCGGTGTGGAGGTCGCCGAGACCCCCGCCGCCACCGTCCGGCCCGGCCCGCACGCCGGGGAACCGGCGCTGGCCCCGCTGCTGGCCGCGACCCGCGCCGGGCAGGTCGTGGTCTTCGACCACCGGCGCGGCGGCCCGGCCGACCCGCCGTCGCGACGGACCGTCGAGCCGTGGGGCGTGGTGTCCTACCGCGGCCGCTGGTACCTCGTCGGCCACGACCGCGACCGCGACGCGGTCCGCTGCTTCCGGCTGTCCCGCATCACCGGTGCGGTCCGCGGGACCGGGCCCGAGGGCGCGGTCCGGGTCCCCGACGGCGTCGACCTGCGCGGCATCGTGCGCTCCTCCGCGGGCCCCGGGCCGGTGACCGGCACGGCGCGGGTCTGGGTCGCCGAGGGCCGGGCGGCCGGGCTGCGCCGCATCGGGCGCGAGCGGGGCCCGCACGAGCACCGAGGACGGCCGGGGGTGCTGATCGAGATCGACCTCCGTGACCGTTCGGTCGTCGCCCGGTGGCTGGCCGGGCACGGCCCGGACGTCGCCGTCCTCGACCCGCCGGAGCTCGCCGTCGCCGTGCGGGAGCTGTGGGCGGGCGCCGCCGACCTCGCCGTGGACCGGGCCCGGTGAGCCGCCAGGGGGTCGCGCAGCGGCTGCCCCGGCTGCTGTCGCTGGTGCCGTACCTGCGGGCGCACCCGGGCGTGCCGGTCGCGGAGGCGGCCGCCGACTTCGGCGTCGACGAGAAGCAGCTGCGCAAGGACCTCGAGCTGCTGTGGATGTGCGGGCTGCCCGGCTACGGGCCCGGCGACCTGGTGGACCTGTCGTTCGCCGGGGACACCGTCGACGTCGTGTTCGACGCCGGCCTCACCCGTCCGCTGCGGCTGACCACCAGCGAGGCGACCGCGCTGCTGGTGGCGCTGCGGATGCTGCACCAGTCGCCAGGCGTCGTCGACTCCGACGCCGTCGCGCGCGCCATCGGCAAGATCGAGGCCGCGGTCGGCACGGCCGGGGAACAGGCCGGGACCGGGGGCCTCGACGGATTGGTCGCCGTGGAGTCGGGCCCGGGGGAGCGGGAGTCCACGGCCGTCGTCCGGCGGGCGCTGGACCGCGGGCGCGCGCTGCGGATCGTGTACTTCACGGCGGGCCGGGACGCGGTGTCGCGGCGCGACGTGGACCCGATGCGTCTGGTGGTCGCCGAGGGGCGGAGCTACCTCGAGGCGTGGTGCCGCCGGGCCGGGGGAGTGCGGATGTTCCGGCTGGACCGGGTCGAACAGGCCGAGGAGCTCGGCGAGCCGTCCCGGCCGCACCCCGACGCGGAGCCCACCGACGTCTCGCACGGGCTCTTCGGGCGCCGTGAGGGGCAGCGGCACGCCGTGCTCGAGCTGGAGCCCGAGGCGCACTGGGTCGCCGAGTACTACCCGGTCGACGACGTCCGCGTCCCCGGGGCCGGTGACACCGAGGGCGACCCGCCACCCGGCACCGCGCCCAGAGGTGTCCCGCAGGCCGACGGTGGTGACCCCGCCCCGGCCGGCCGGCTGCGGGTGCTGCTGCGGTTCGCCGACCCGGACTGGCTGGTGCGGCTCGTGCTGGGACTCGGGGGTGCCGCGCGGATCGTCGAGCCGGCCGAGCTGGCCGGTCCGGGCCCGGGCCCGTGAGGCACTGCAGGTCAGCGACGGAACGTGACCGGTCCGCCACGTTCGGCCACCCTCGGCGACCGGACGCCGGGCGGACCGGCGGCAGGGTGACGCGGCGGACGGCGCGGTGAACGGCCCGGTGAACAGCGGGTGAGCACCCAGCCGTCCCGTACCGGGTGCACAGGGACCGCACAGGGGCCGTGCGTAGACTCGGTCACGTCCCGGCGGATCGACGGAGGGTTTGTCCCATGCCCGGTGGCTACGAATGGCTGATCATCATCGCCGTGCTGCTGCTGCTGTTCGGCGCGAAGAAGCTGCCCGAGATGGCGCGTTCGGTCGGTCAGTCCGCCCGTGTGTTCAAGGGCGAGATGAAGGGCCTGAAGGACGACGACGCCACGTCGAAGGCCGCGCAGGGCGACAAGGCCGCGCCGCAGGAGAAGGCCGCTCCGCAGGAGCTGCCCGCCACGCCGCAGGCCACGACCGAGCCCGCTCCGCAGGCGCAGCAGGGTCAGCAGGCCCCGTCGCCGCAGGACCGCGGCACCGCGGGCTGAGGTCGCCGGCACCGTGAAGTCCCCGTTCCGTCGGAAGCGCAGGCTCAACCCCGACGGGACCATGACCCTCGTCGAGCATCTCTACGAGCTGCGCAACCGGCTCGGCATCTCGCTCGCCGCGATCGCGGTGACGACGGTGTTCGGCTACATCTGGTTCGAGGTCTCGTTCTTCGGCTGGCCCAGCCTCGGCGAGCTGCTCAAGGACCCGTACTGCTCGTTGCCCGCGTCGTCGCGTGCCTCGTTCAACGCCGACCCGAACTCGTGCACTCTCCTCGGCACGACGCCGTTCGACCAGTTCATGCTGCGGCTGAAGGTGGGTGCGACCGCCGGGGTGATCCTGGCCTGCCCCATCTGGCTGTACCAGTTCTGGGGCTTCATCACGCCGGGTCTGGTGAAGAAGGAGCGGCGCTACGCGCTGAGCTTCGTCTCGGTCGCCGCGATCCTGTTCGTCGCGGGCGCGGTGCTCGCCTACCTGATCATCCCGCAGGCCCTCGGTTTCCTGCTGACGATCGGTAGCGAGATCCAGACGACCGCGCTGACCGGCGCGTCGTACTTCTCGCTCGTCGTCAACCTGATCGTGATCTTCGGGGTCAGCTTCCTGATCCCGCTGCTGGTGGTGGCCCTCAACGGGGCCGGGATCGTCAGCTACCAGATGCTGAAGAAGTCGCGGCGCGGCCTGATCTTCGGGCTGTTCGTCTTCGCGGCGATCGCGACGCCCGGCCAGGACCCGATCTCCATGATCGCGCTGGCCATGGCGCTGACCCTGCTGTTCGAGGGTGCGATCCAGGTCTGCCGGATCTCCGACCGGCGACGGGAGCGGCGCCGCGCGGCCGAGGGCTGGGAGTCCTGGGACCCGGACAGCCCGTCGCCGCTCGACACCGCGCCGTCCCGGATCGACGGGCCCTCCGACCTCGGCGGGCCGTCGCGGATCGAGGAGCCCGCAGCGGTCGGGGAGCCGGCCGGGGCCGGCGCCGGTCCGGCTGCGCCCGCGGTGATCGGCCGGGCGACCGCGCGTCCCACGTCGGCGGGGCCGCCCGCGTCGCCGCCGCCGGCACCGTCCGCACCGCCGCCGCCGGCGCCGTCCACACCGCCGGAGCGCCCCGCGGGCGACTCCTTCGACGACATCACCTGACCGGCGTGCCGGCCGGCGCCGAGCGGCGCCGGCCGGTCCCGGGAGACCCTGTCCCCCCACGGCGCCGGGTGCGGCCGTACGCTCTCTCCCCGGGTCCGGAACGGGCAGTACAGGCGAGGAGTTGGGTCGGGGCGCATGAAGTACAACCGGGTGGTCATCAAGCTCAGCGGCCAGGCGATGGCCGGTGACGACGGCTTCGGGTTCGACGCGAAGGCCCTCGCCCACCTGGCCGCGCAGATCCGTCAGGTGCGTGAGCTCGGGGTGCAGATCGCCGTCGTGGTCGGGGGCGGGAACGTCTTCCGCGGGAACCGCTCCGACTCGTGGGGCATCGACCGGGTCGAGGCCGACAACATCGGCATGCTCGGCACGGTGATCAACAGCCTGCTGCTGCGCGGCAAGCTCTCCGCGAGCGGCGAGGACAACGTCCGGGTGATGACCGCGATCCCGATCAACGCGGTCGCCGAGCCGTTCCTGCGGCTGCGCGCGAAGCGCCACCTCGACAAGGACGCCATCCTGATCTTCTCCGGTGGCAACGGCCAACCGTTCATCACCACCGACTACCCGAGCGTCCAGCGGGCGCTGGAGATCGGCGCCGACGCGCTGCTCGTCGCCAAGCACGGCGTCGACGGCGTCTACGACACCGATCCCCGCAAGAACCCCGACGCGCACCGCTACGAGCGGCTGCCCTACGACGAGGTGCTGTCCCGGCGGCTCGCGGTGATGGACCAGACGGCCTTCATCCTGGCCCGCGACCACGGCCTGCCGCTGCACGTGTTCGACATCGAGCGGGACGGCCTGATGGCCGCGATCTGCCGTGGTGAGCACCACGGCACGGAGATCAACGCCGACATCGTCGAGGCCGAGTTCGCCCGCTGAGCCGGGTACCGGCCCCGCGGGCCGGGCTCACAGGAGCCCGACCCGCGCGAGCCGCTCCTCGAACAGGTCGCGGATCTCCTCCTCGTCGGAGCCGAGGCGCTGCGCCTCCGCGTAGAGCTGGGCGGTGTCCACACCGGAGTCGGCCTCACGCCGCCGCCACGTGTCGGCGTCGACCCGCCAGTACCCGATGACGCCGTAGCCGGTGGCCGGCATCCCGAGCTCGTGGCGCAGGTACTTGCGGACCCCGCGGGTCGCGGCGACCTCGCCGGCGACGTAGACGTAGCCGGGCCCCTCCGGGAAGGAGAGGGCGGTCACGACCTCGTGCAGCACGCTCCCGGCACCGGCCAGCGCGGGATTGTCGATCCAGCGCGTCTCGACGCCCAGGTCCCGCCGGTCCGCGGGGTCGGGGATCTCGACGATCGCCGTCGTCGTGACCCGGTCCGGCGACTCGGCCGCGATCCGGGTGATCGCCGGCAGCGCGGTGACGTCGCCGACCAGCAGCTGCCAGGCCGCGTCCTCCGGGCGCCGGAACCAGCTGTTGTGGTGGGTGATCCGCAGGCGGTCACCGACCCGCGCGCCGGCCGCCCACTCGCCGCCGACGCCACCGGCGTGCAGGACGATCTCGACGTCCATCTCCCGGGCCGCCGCGTCGAAGCGGCGCACGGTGTACCAGCGTCCGACGTCCGCGACGGGGTCCCCGCCGGTGCCGGGGACCGGGAAGTTGAACACACACCCCTCGTCGGGGACGCCGAGCGGCTCGAAGCCGTCGAGGCCCGGCCCGCCCACCGTCACGCGGACGAGGCTGGGGGACAGGCGGTCGACGGCGTGCACGTCGACGATCCGGTGGGCGATCTCCTTGGACATGTGCGGACCTTCTGCTCGCGCGGAGTGGACATGCGATCCGTGGTGGGAGACGCGTGGTCGGACGTTCGGACGTCGTCGATCAGTCTGTCCCGCCGACGCCCCGGCCGTCGAGGCGACTCCGCAGCCGACGGGGTGTGACCTGGCCCGTACCGCGGCGGGACGTGCCGGGAGGAGACGCGTCACACGTCTGCGAGGCGGGTCACGGCGGGTGTGTGACAGCCTGGGGCGGTGAGTACCCGGTCAGGCGTGAGCGATCAGGCTCCCGATCCGGCCGCCGCCTACGCGGCGGCCAAGGCCCGCTCCGCACACCCCCGGCTGGCCGAGTTCACCGGCCTGCTGCCGTTCGACCTCGACGGCTTCCAGCGGGAGTCGTGCGAGGCGCTGGAGGAGGGCCACGGCGTCCTGCTGTGCGCCCCCACCGGCGCGGGCAAGACGGTCGCCGGCGAGTTCGCGGTGCACCTCGCGCTGTCCGAGGGCCGCAAGTGCTTCTACACGACGCCGATCAAGGCGCTCTCCAACCAGAAGCACGCCGACCTCGTCGACCGCTACGGCCCGGACGCCGTCGGCCTGCTCACCGGGGACACCGCCGTGAACGGTGATGCCCAGGTGGTCGTGATGACCACCGAGGTCCTCCGCAACATGATCTACGCCGACAGCGACAAGGCGGCGAACCGGCGGCTCGACCACCTCGGGTACGTCGTGATGGACGAGGTGCACTACCTCGCCGACCGGTTCCGCGGCGCGGTGTGGGAGGAGGTCATCCTCCAGCTGCCCGAGCACGTCGCCCTCGTCGGGCTGTCGGCGACGGTCAGCAATGCCGAGGAGTTCGGCGACTGGCTGATCGAGGTCCGCGGGGACACCCGGGGCGTCGTCGACGAGCACCGCCCGGTGCCGCTGTGGCAGCACATGATGGTCGGCAACCGGCTGTTCGACCTGTTCGGCGAGATCCGCCCGGAGGACCGGGACGCGCCGTCGCAGCTCGTCGTCGATCCCGACCTGGTGCGGCACACCCGGGAGATGCAGCGCCGGGACTCCGCCGGCTCCCGGGCCGCCGACCGGGCGGGCGACCGGGGCCCGCGCGGCCGCGGGCGTGGCGGGCCGCGGGACCGCGGCCGGACGCGCGGCGGGAAGCAGGACGCCACGGCCGTCGTCGGGCGGGGGCCACGCCCCGGCGGGCCGTCCCGCGGCGGGTTCCGACCGCCGTCGCGGGTGCAGGTCATCGACCGGCTGGACCGCGAGGGCCTGCTGCCGGCGATCACCTTCGTGTTCTCCCGCGCCGGGTGCGACGCCGCCGTCGGCCAGTGCGTGCGGGCCGGCGTCCGGCTCACCGACCCGGACGACGTCGAGGAGATCCGCCGGATCGTCGAGAAGCACACCGGCGACCTGCCGCAGGCCGACCTCGGGGTGCTCGGCTACTGGGAGTGGCGCGAGGCCCTCGAACGCGGTGTCGCGGCGCACCACGCCGGCATGCTGCCCGCCTTCAAGGAGACCGTCGAGGAGCTGTTCGTCGCCGGGCTCGTCCGATGCGTGTTCGCCACCGAGACCCTGGCACTGGGCATCAACATGCCGGCTCGCACCGTCGTGCTGGAGCGGCTGGTCAAGTACAACGGCGAGGCGCACGTCGACCTGACCCCGGGGGAGTACACCCAGCTCACCGGCCGCGCCGGGCGGCGCGGGATCGACGTGGAGGGGCACGCCGTCGTCCTCTGGACGCCCGGCATGGACCCGGAGCAGGTCGCCGGGCTCGCCTCCACCCGCACTTACCCGCTGCGCAGCTCGTTCCGGCCGGTCTACAACATGTCGGTCAACCTGGTCGGCCGGCTCGGCACCGACGCCGCCCGCGAACTCCTGGAACGCTCGTTCGGGCAGTTCCAGGCCGACCGCTCGGTCGTCGGGCTCGCCCGGCGCATCGACCGCAACGCCGAGGCGCTGGCGGGCTACCGCGAGTCGATGACCTGCCACCTCGGCGACTTCGCCGAGTACGCGGACCTGCGCCGGCGGATCACCGAACGCGAGAAGTCGCTGCGCAGGCAGAACACCTCCGCCGCCCGCGACGAGACCACCGAGTCGCTGCGCGAGCTGCGCCCCGGTGACGTCATCGGCATCCCGGCGGGCAAGCGGGCCGGGATCGCCGTGGTGCTCGACGCGGGCGTGGGGGCGTACTCGGCGAACGGCCGGGACCCCGAGCCGCGCCCGCTCGTCTGCACCGAGGACCGGTGGGCCGGGCGGTTGTCCGCGGCGGACTTCCCGGCGGCCGTCGAGGTACTGGGGCGGATCAGGATCCCGAAGCGGGTGGACCACCGGTCGCCGCAGGTCCGCCGGGACCTGGCGTCGTCGCTGCGCAACTCCCGGATCGTCCCACCGGACCCCGGCCGCCGCCGCAGGCACGGCGTGCAGGACGACCCGGAGCTCGTGACCCTGCGCCGGGCACTGCGCGCGCACCCCTGCCACGGTTGCGACGACCGTGAGGCGCACGCCCGCTGGGGCGAGCGTCACGCCCGCCTCGAACGCGAGACGGAGACGCTGCGGCAGAAGGTCCGCGCCACGACCCACTCGCTGGCGCGGTCGTTCGACCGGATCCGGGCGTTGCTCACCGAGCGCGGCTACCTCATGCCGGTCGCCGAGGTCGGCCCCGGTGACGACGAGGTCACCGACCACGGCCGCGTCCTCGCCCGGCTGTGGGGGGAGTCGGACCTGCTCGCCGCCGAGTGCCTGCGCCACGGCGCCTGGGAGGGGCTGGAGCCCGACGAGCTCGCCGCGGTGGCGTCCGCGCTGGTCTACGAGTCGCGCCGGGACGACGCCCCGATGCCGCGACTGCCGCAGGGCCCGGTCTCCGACGCCTGCGAGCGGACGGTGCGGATCTGGGAGGAGCTCGAGGCCGACCAGCGGCGGCACAAGGCCGAACGCACCCGCGCACCCGACCTGGCCTTCGCCTGGCCGATGCACCGCTGGGCGCGCGGGGAGTCCCTCGCACAGGTTCTGGAGGCCGCCGAGCGCAACGGGCACGAGCTGTCCGCCGGCGACTTCGTACGCTGGGCCCGGCAGGTCCTCGACCTGCTCGACCAGGTGGCCGGTGTCGCCGGCCGGTCGAGCGCGGTGGGGAAGGCCGCGCACCGGGCCTCCGGTGCGGTCCGGCGCGGCGTGGTCGCGGCCGGGATGGAATGACGTGCGAGACGACAAGCAGGACGGCGAGAGGTCGGCGATGAGCAACCCGCAGGGTCCGGACAGGCATCCCGAGGATGCCTCCGAGCGGACGGGGGAGCTGCCCGTGTGGGGCGGCCCTCCGCCGGGCGGGTGGGGCGCCGATCCGGAGTCGACGGGGGCCTGGTCCCCGGAGCAGGACGGGCGCGACGGCTGGGGCGGCGCGGGCGGTGCGCCCGGCTGGGCCGACCGCGGCGCGGGCGACGCGGGCTGGGACCCGCGCACCGCGCGGCACGACGCGTCCCGTGACGCCGGACCCGGCGCCGACCCCGCCGCGACGGGGGCCTGGTCGCCGCAGGACACCGGGAGCTGGGACACCGGGGGCTGGGACACCGGCGGCCGGGACGACCGGGGCGCCGGGCAGGACACCCGCGGCGGTGCACACTCCGCGCCGCTGTGGGGCGACGAGGCCTCACCGGACCAGGGCGACACCTGGGCGGTGCCCACCGGCCGGCGCGGCGGCCGTCGTCGTGCACCGGAGGGACCGACCGACGCCGTGCCCGCGGGCGCACCCCCGGCCGGGTACACCGAGGAGCCGACCGTCGCGCAGCAGCCCGGCGACGGCGGTGGCTGGTCCGGCGCCGGGCCGGGTGCGGAGCCGTGGGCCCCGAGCGAGGCCGTGCGTGCGCCGGCCGGCAACGGGAAGAAGTGGGCCCTGGCCGGCGCCGGCGTGCTGCTGGTCGCGGTCCTGGCCGTCTCGGCGCTGGTGTGGCCGGCGTGGCTCCTGACGAGCCACCTCGACCAGACCGCGCTGCAGACCGGGGTCAACCAGGTCCTGACCGAGGACTACGGCCTCCAGGTCGGTGCCGTGCAGTGCCCCGACGACGTCGAGGTCTCGGCCGGCACGCAGTTCGCCTGTCAGGCCGTGGTCGACGGCGAGCAGGTCGAGGTGGCCGGCATCGTGACCTCCGACGAGGGCGACTACCAGGTGAACCGGGTCTGACCCGGAAAGCGATGGCGGCGCCGCCGCCGCGCGGGCAGGCTCGGCGGACGTGAGCGCAGAGCACTACGTCCGCACCCTGACCGATCCGGCGCAGCGGCGCGCCGCCTACGACCAGTTCCTGTCGACGCTGCACCGCGGCCCGGCCGGTGACGAGGCGTGGGAGGCGCACGGGCACGCCGGCGACGAGCACTGGCTGGGTGTCGTCGACACCGACGGCGAGATCGTCGGCAGCGCCAACTCGTTCCCGTCCCGCCTGACCCTCCCGGGCGGTGCCCGGGTCCCGGCCGCGGCGGTGAGCGGCGTCGGTGTCCGCGCCGACCGCACCCGTGCCGGCCGGCTGACGGCGCTGATGCGGGCCCAGCTGACCGCGGCCCGGGAGCGCGGCGACACCGTGACGGTCCTGCGCGCCAGCGAGGCGGCGATCTACGGCCGCTACGGCTACGGCGTCGCCTCCCGCGGTCAGCACGTGCGGGTCACCGCCCGCCCGGCCTGGCGCGCCGACGCCCCGGCCGGCGGCCGGGTCCGGCTCCTCGGCACCGCCGAGGCCGCCAAGATCCTGCCGGACCTGCAGGAACGCCTCGCCGCGGACCGGCCCGGCGGGATGACCCGCAACCCGCGCTGGTGGCGGCGCGCGATCGACCCGGGCGGCCCGTCCGCCGGGGAGTACAAGCAGATCGGGGTGCACACCGGCCCGGACGGTGACGACGGGTTCGCGATCTGGGGGATCTCCGAGGGCGAGCCCGGCGGGAACGACACGATCTCCGTCCAGCAGATGTGGGCCGGGTCGCCCGCGGCGACCGCCGGGCTGTGGCGGTTCCTCACCGGCGCCGACCTCAGCGACGCCGTGACCGCCTGGGCCCGCCCGCTGGACGAGGACCTCGACCTGCTCCTGACCGACGGCCGCGCGCACCGGGTCACCGGCCGGTCCGACGACCTGTGGCTGCGGATCGTCGACGTCGGCGCGGCGCTGGCGGCGCGGGCCTGGGGATCCGGCGACCCGGTCGTCCTCCGGCTGCACGACCCCGTCCTCGACGACGCCGGCACCTGGCGGATCGGCCCCGGCGGTGTCCGCCCGGCCGGGGACGCGCTACCGGAGCTGGAGTGCGGCCTGGAGTCGCTCGCCCCCGCGTTCCTGGGGGACCGGACGCCGTCGGCGCTGGCCGCCGCCGGGCGCTGGACCGAGCACGTACCGGGTGCCGCGGTCCGGGCGGACGCGCTGTTCGCGGTGCCCGGGCCCGCACCGTGGAGCGGCACCTTCTTCTGACCGGTCCCCGGGACCCTCGGCACGTGTGCGGCGGGCGGGACGCGCGTACTCTCGCCCGCCCACCAGGGCGGATGCACGACGCGGCTGCCGGTCCCGTCGTCCGCGCCCCGCAGGATCGCCGGGAGGTCCGCGATGGCCCCGATCGTCCCCGTCCCGGTGCCGCGCAGGCCGAGCCCGACGGTGACCCCGCGGCGCCCCGGCAAGGGATCGGCGCTGACGAGGATGCTGAGCACGACCGACCCCAAGGACATCGCGATCCTGTACCTGGTCACGTCGTTCGCGTTCTTCATGGTGGGCGGGGCGATGGCGATGCTCATGCGCGCCGAGCTGGCGCGGCCCGAGCTGCAGTTCCTCTCCACCGAGCAGTACAACCAGCTGTTCACCATGCACGGCACGATCATGCTGCTGCTCTACGCGACACCGATCCTGTTCGGTTTCGCGAACTACATCGTCCCGCTGCAGATCGGCGCCCCGGACGTCGCGTTCCCGCGCCTGAACGCGTTCTCCTACTGGCTGTTCCTGTTCGGCGGGATCATCGTCGTGGCCGGTTTCCTGAGCCCCGGCGGCGCCGCCGACTTCGGCTGGTTCGCCTACACCCCGCTGTCCGGCGTGATCCACTCGCCCGGTCTCGGCGCGGACCTGTGGGCCACCGGCCTGATCGTGGCCGGGCTCGGCACGATCCTCGGCGCGGTCAACTTCGTCACGACGATCGTGGCCATGCGCGGTCCGGGCATGACGATGTTCCGGATGCCCATCCTGTGCTGGGCCGTCCTGGTCACCGCGATCCTGATCCTCATCGCGTTCCCGATCCTGACGTCGGCGCTGTTCGCGCTCGAGGCCGACCGGCACCTCGGGGCGCACGTGTTCGACCCGGTCCACGGCGGCGTCGTCCTCTGGCAGCACCTGTTCTGGTTCTTCGGCCATCCCGAGGTCTACATCGTCGCGCTGCCGTTCTTCGGGATCATCTCCGAGGTCGTCCCGGTGTTCTCGCGCAAACCGCTGTTCGGCTACAAGGGCATGGTCATGGCCAACGTCGCGATCGCGGCCCTGTCGGTGGTCGTGTGGGCCCACCACATGTTCGCGACCGGGGCGGTGCTGCTGGCGTTCTTCTCCTTCACCACGTTCCTCATCGCGATCCCGACCGGCATCAAGTTCGTCAACTGGATCGGGACCATGTGGCGGGGGAAGCTGACGTTCGAGACGCCGATGCTGTTCGCCGCCGGTTTCCTGATCACGTTCCTGTTCGGCGGCCTGACCGGCATCCTGCTCGCGATGCCGCCCGTGGACTTCCAGGTCTCGGACACCTACTTCGTGGTCGCCCACTTCCACTACGTGCTGTTCGGGACGATCGTCTTCGCCACCTACGCCGGCATCTACTTCTGGTTCCCGAAGATGACCGGCCGGATGATGGACGAGACCCTCGGCAGGATCCACTTCTGGCTGACCTTCATCGGCTTCCACCTGACGTTCCTGGTCCAGCACTGGCTCGGGAACGAGGGCATGCCGCGCCGCTACGCGGACTACCTGCCGACGGACGGGTTCACCGTTCTGAACACCCTCTCCTCGGTCGGGGCGTTCGTGCTCGGTGCCTCGACGCTGCCGTTCGTCTACAACGTCTTCCGGAGCTACCGGCACGGCCGTGTGGTGACCGTCGACGACCCGTGGGGCTTCGGCAACTCCCTGGAGTGGGCCACCTCCTGCCCGCCGCCGCGCCACAACTTCACCGAGCTGCCCCGGATCCGTTCCGAGCGCCCGGCGTTCGACCTGCACTACCCGCACCTGGTCGAACGCGCCCGCGCGGAGGCGCACACCCCGCCGTCCGTCGCCACCGCGCGGGGCGACGCGGTGACCCGGCCCTGAGCGTCAGGGCGCGAGACCGTGCACCCGGTCACCGGCCACCCGGCCGGCGCACTCCCGCTCGGCCCTCGCGGAGAACGCGGGCTCCCGGGCCGCCTCCACCGCCGTGGCGATGTCGGCGGTCAGCAGGTCCCGGGTGATCCCCGCGGCCGCGGCGGCCCCGGCGGCGACCGCCGCGGGGACGGTCGCCATCGGGTCGGTGACGTTGCCCGCCGCGAAGACCCCGGGGACCGCGGTGGCGCCCATCGGGTCCGCGGGCAGGTGGTCGCCCAGCCCGGACGGGTGCTCGGTCACGGTCAGGCCGAGCCCGTCGAGGAACCCGGCCCGGGCCCGCGCCCTCGGCGAGACGGCCAGCGCGTCGACCGGCACGACGACGCCCGAGGTCAGCCGCAGCCCGGCGAGCCGGCCGTCCGGGGCCTCGACGGCCGTCACCTCCCCGTCGACGACGGAGATCCCGCAGGCGGCGAACGCCTCCCACTGGTCGTCGCCGGGTTCGGGGCCGGTGTGCAGGAACAGTGTCACGTCGCTGCTCCAGCGGGTCGCGATGTGCGCCTTCATCAGGTCGTGCGGCCCGGTGGACAGCACGCCGATCCGGGTGTCGCGGTGCTCCCAGGCGTGGCAGAAGGGGCAGGCGAACACCGGGCCGCCCCAGTGGCCGGCCAGGCCGTCGACAGCCGGGAGCTCGTCGGCGAGGCCGGTCGTGACGAGCAGCCGGCGGCCGGTGACCTCGCGTCCGTCCGCGGTGCCGACGGCGAACCCGCCATCGGGCACGGCCCGCGCGGAGACGGCGCGGGCGTCGCGCACCTCCCCGCCGTAGCCGGTGACCTCGGCGCGCCCGATGCGGGCGATCTCCGCGGGCGGCAGGCCGTCGCGGGTGAGCCAGTTGTGCACCCCCTCGGCCGGGGCGTTGCGCGGGGTCCCGTCGTCGAGGACGAGGGTCCGCCAGCGGGACCGGGACAGCATCAGCGCGGCGGACAGGCCGGCGGCACCGCCGCCGATGACGATCACGTCGTAGTCGCTCATGTCGTCGAGCGTGCGCGCCCGCGGCGAAAACTGGCAACTATCGTTGCCGGAGTGGCAAACTGACCGCATGGACGAGGCGATCGCGGACACCCTGGCCGGTGTGGGCCCCCGGCTGGCGGGCCTGCGCAGCGAGCGCGGCATGACACTGGCCGACCTGTCGGAGGCCACCGGCATCTCGGTGAGCACGCTGTCGAGGCTGGAGTCCGGTGGCCGCCGCCCGACCCTGGAGCTCCTGTTGCCGCTGGCCACCGCCCACCAGGTCCCGCTCGACGAGCTGGTCGCCGCACCGCCCGTCGGGGACCCTCGGGTGCGGCTGCGGCCCCGCCGGGTGCACGGCAGCACCGTCGTCCCGCTCACCGAGCGGCCGGGCGGGCTGCAGGCGTTCAAGATGATCGTGCCGTGGCGGGGCGACGAGCCGGCACCGCAGGTGCACGAGGGCTACGAGTGGCTCTACGTGCTCGACGGCCGGCTGCGGCTGGTCCTCGGCGGGCACGACGTCGTCCTGGGGCCCGGGGAGGCCGCCGAGTTCGACACCCACGTCCCGCACTGGTTCGGCTCCGCCGAGCGCGACCACCCGGTGGAGCTGCTGAGCCTGTTCGGCCCGCAGGGGGAGAAGATCCACACCCGGGCAGCGCCACGGAACCGCCGCCCGGACTGAGCCGCGAGGCCCCGGGGCTCAGGGGCCGTCGAAGTACGACCGCACGTCGACCGGGCCGCCCGCCTCGGCGAACTCGGCGGCGACGGCGGCGCGCAACCCGTCGTCGTGGAGCAGGTCGGCGACGACGAGCGCCAGCCCGGCCGCGCCGTCGAGCACGGCCCGGTCCCCGGCGGGCCCGCCCGCGGCCTCGGCGAACCCGGTGGTGTGCAGTGCCGTCCCCGGCTCCGCGATCCCGATCATCGGATGGATCGACGGCACCCGCAGCGACACGTTCCCGAGGTCGGTCGAGCCGGTCTCGGTCTCCGGGACGACCCCGCGGGGGAGCACCCGCCGTCCCCGCCCCTCCTGGTGCACCGCCCAGCGCGCGGCCAGCGTCCGGTTGTGCCGGATCGGCAGGTAGGCGGCCTTCGGGTCCCACTGGAGCGTGTAGCCGCAGCCGGTCATCGCGGCCGCGGCGACCGCGATCGCCTGTACCCGGTCGGTCAGGTCCCGCAGCGTCTCCGGGTCGGGGGAGCGCAGGTAGTAGCGCGCCGCCGCCCGCTCCGGGACGACGTTCGGCGCCTGCCCGCCGTCGACGACGATCCCGTGCACCCGGTCGGTGCCGGGGAGGTGCTGGCGCAGCATCGCGACGCCCTGGTAGCCCATGACGACGGCGTCGAGCGCGTTGCGCCCCATGTGGGGCTGGGCGGCGGCGTGCGCGGCGACACCGTGGTAGGTCACCTCGAGCTGGCGGCGGCCGAGGAACGGGGGGTCGGCGATGTCGTGGGCGAACGGGTGCAGCATGACCGCCGCGTCGACGCCGTCGAACGCGCCGTCGCGGGCCATCGTCTCCTTGCCGCCGCCACCCTCCTCGGCGGGTGTCCCGAGCAGCAGCACCGTGCCGTCCGGGGCGTCCGGGCCCGCGAGCAGCCGGGCCAGTGCGAGGAACGCGCCGGTCGCGGCCGTGCCGATCACGTTGTGCCCGCAGGCGTGCCCGATGCCGGGCAGGGCGTCGTACTCGGCGAGGACGGCGACGGTCGGGCCGCGGCCGTTCCCGGCGCGGGCGCGGAGCGCGGTCTCCAGCCCGTGCACGCCGACCTCGGCGGTGATCCCGTGCCGCGCGAGCAGGCCGGCGAGCGCGGCCGCCGAGCGGTGCTCGGCGAACGCGGTCTCCGGGTGCGCGTGCAGGTCGTGCGAGAGGTCCCGCAGGTCCCCGGCGAGCTCGTCGACCGCCGCCGTGACCCGGGCGCGGGCCGGGGCGGGCGCCCCGTCGTGCGGGGAGGTGATCGGCTCGGCGGCCGCGGCCCGCCGCGCGGTCTCGCGGGCCACGGCGTCGTCGTGGGCCCGGCTCGGCTGCTGTGGTGGCTGGTGGTCGGGGCACGTCACGGCCCCGATCCTCGCACCGGTCAGGACGCGGCGGCCGCCAGCGCCTTCCGCAGGCGCGCCACCGACGACTCGAGCCCCCACCGCTCCGCGAGCTCGTCGAGCCGCGCCGGGTCCACCGGCTCGGCAGGCAGCGCGGTGTCGTCGATGCTCATCCGCACCGGGGCGTCGGTGACCACCCGCACCACCGGTTCGACGACGTCGAGGTAGTCCCGCGCCGCCGTCATCTTCGCCCGGGGCCCGGCCGCGAGCCGGGGGTCGCCGTCGGTGACGGCCGCCAGCAGCTCCGCCCACGACCCGAACCGCCCGACCAGGGTCGCCGCCGTCTTCGCGCCGACACCGGGGACACCGGGTAGCCCGTCGGAGGGGTCGCCGCGCAGCATCGCCATCTCGGCGTACGCGGCGCCGGCCCGGTTCCGGGGCAGGTCGTACTTGGCGGCGACCTCGTCCGGCCCCAGGTCCTCGGCCTTGTTCAGGCCCCGGCCGATGTAGAGCAGCCGGACCCGCGGGCGGCCGTCGCCCGGGTCGCGGACGATCTGCATGAGGTCCCGGTCCCCGGACACGGCCAGCACCGGGTCGGCGGTCTCCCGGTCGGCGAGGGTGCCGATGACGTCGTCGGCCTCGTGCCCGTCGGCGCCGGCGGTGCAGATCCCCGCCGCCGCCAGCACCTCCATGATCACCGGCACCTGGGGGCCGAGGGTGTCGGGAACCTCCTCCGGGACGCCGGCCGGGACCTCGTCGGCCGCCCGCGCCGCCACCACCCGGTGCGCCTTGTACGAGGGCAGTGCCGCGACCCGGAACGCCGGCCGCCAGTCCAGGTCCAGGCACGCCACCAGCCGGGACGGCCGCTGCTCCGTGACCAGGCGCGAGATCATGTCGGTGAACCCGCGGACCGCGTTGACCGGCGTCCCGTCCGGGGCGGTGATGCTCTCCGGGACCCCGAAGTACGCGCGGAAGTACATGCTCGCGGAGTCCAGCAACAACAGCGGGCGGTCGCTCATGGGCGTCGAGTCTGTCACTCACGGCCGGTGCCGCGACGCGACACCGCCCGACCGGTGCATCATGGTGCCGGTGGAGCACACGCACGGGGTCCCGGTCGGCGAGGGCGAGCAGGAGTGGACGGAGGACCGCGCCCGGTTCGTCGTCGCCCAGGGCCGCGACGGGCACGCGGAGGACGGCCTCGCCGCGACCGGCCCGCTGGCCCGCGAGTTCGCCGAGCTGACCCGCGCACTGCTCGTGTCCGGCACCGTCGGCGACGTGCTCGCCCGGGTCGTCGAGTCGGTCCACCGGGTGGTCCCGGGCGCCGACCTCGTGAGCGTCACGCTCCGCGAGGACGACGGTCACTTCCACACCCCGGTCGAGACCGGCCCGGCCGCGTCCGCGATCGACCAGGCCCAGTACCGCAGCGGCCGCGGCCCCTGCGTGGAGTCCGCCCGCGCCGAGGGCCCGGCGCTCGCCGTCGCCGCGGACCTGCGCACCGACGACCGCTGGCCCGAGTTCTCCGCGGCCGCGGTCGAGCACGGCTACCTCTCGGTCCTGGCGACCTCGCTGATCCCGGACATCGCCCCGCCCCGGCTGCCCGGCGCCCTCAACGTCTACGCCGCCCTCCCCGGCGCCTTCACCCCCGCCGACCAGGACCGGATGCTGCTGCTGTCCACGCACGCGTCCCTGGCGCTCGCCACCTGCGCGGCGGTCTCCGCCGCAGGCCTGCAGGAGGCCCAGATGCGGCGTGCGATCGAGTCGCGGGACCTCATCGGGCAGGCCAAGGGCATCCTCATGGCCCGCCGCGGTCTGACCGCCGACGAGGCCTTCGACGTGCTCCGCCGCACCTCCCAGGACCTGAACGTGAAGCTCGTCGAGCTGGCGGGGACCGTGACCGCCCACCCGGACGCGCTCGACGCGGAGTGACCGCGGGACCGCCCGCGAACAGCCGTCGGCGCTGGTCCGGCCGGGGGACGCGCGCTGAGCCGGGCGGCGGTCGCACACCCCGCGTACCCGCATACGCTCACGCCCATGACCGACGCCGTCCCCACCGAGCTGCTCGCCGACCGGCTGCGCCGGGCGGGTGAGCACGCCGCCGACCAGGGCACCGACGTGCTCTTCCTGACCCCCGGCACCGACCTGCGGTACCTGACCGGGTTCGACGGGTCCTCGCACGAGCGACTGACCTGCCTCGTCGTCCCGGCCGCCGGGCACCGTGCGCCGCCCGCGCTCGTCGTCCCCGCGCTGGAGGCGCCCGGCTTCGCCGGTGTGCCGCTCGAGGCGCTGGGCATCGACCTCGTCACCTGGACCGACGGCGAGGACCCCTACCTGCTGGTCAGCGACCTCGCCGGGGGCCCGACCCGGATGTCGGTCGACGACGACATGGCCGCCCGCCACGTCCTCGGCCTGCGCAACGCCTTCCCCGACGTCCCCCAGGTGCTCGCCGGCTCGGTGCTGCGCGAGCTCCGGATGTGCAAGGACACCGGGGAGATCGCGCGGCTGCGCGACGCCGGCGCCGCGATCGACCGGGTGCACGCCCGGATGGGCGAGTGGCTGCGTCCCGGCCGCACCGAGGCCGAGGTGGGCGCCGACGTCACCGCGGCGATCCTCGCCGAGGGACACACCGAGGCCGCGTTCGTCATCGTCGGGTCCGGTCCCAACGGCGCCAGCCCGCACCACGACGTCTCGGACCGGGTGATCGAGCCGGGCGACGTCGTCGTCATCGACATCGGCGGCCCGCTGCCCGGTGGCTACAACTCCGACTGCACCCGCACCTACGCGGTGGGCGGCGAGCCCGCCCCGGAGGTCGCGAGGACCTACGCGGTGCTGCAGGAGGCGCAGGAGCGCGCCGTTGCCGCGGTGAAGCCGGGCGCGACCGCCGCCGACATCGACCGGGCCGCGCGCGAGCACATCGCCGCCGCCGGCCACGGTGAGCACTTCATCCACCGCACCGGGCACGGGATCGGGCTCGACGTGCACGAGGAGCCCTACATCGTCGACGGGAACGACCTGGTCCTGCAGGAGGGCATGGCGTTCTCGATCGAGCCCGGCATCTACCAGGCCGGGCAGTGGGGTGCGCGGATCGAGGACATCGTCGTCGTCACCGCGGGCGGCGCGGAGCGGCTCAACAACAACCCGCGCGACCTCGTCGTCCTCCGGGGGTGATCCCCGGGGTAGTCCCCGGGGTGGTCCCCGGGTGATCCCCGAGCGCGGCCGGCCCCGGAACTGCCACCCTGTGAGGGGTACACGCACCCACATCCGAAGGAGCGTCCGTTGAACATGCCGCAGTCCCGCAGTCTCGTCCGGCCGCGCAACGGCACGGTGATCGCCGGGGTCTGCGCGGGCCTCGCCGACCGGTTCGGCCTGGGCCGCGGCACGGTCCGGCTGCTGTTCGTCCTGTCCTGCCTGCTGCCCGGCCCGCAGTTCGTGATCTACATCATCCTGTGGATCATCATGCCGAAGGCGCAGTACTGACCGACCGGTCCGCCCCCGGCGGTGGACGGGCGTGTGCCGCCCGTCGCCGCCGGGGTGCCTGTGGGCGCTCTCGCACGCCCCGCCGTCGCCTCCGCGGCACCGTGCTGCCATGATGGCCGCGTGATCGACCCGACGACCGCCGCCGCGCGCACCTCCGTGCGCGTCGTCGCGTGCTGCTGTCGTCCGGGTCCGTGCCCGCGACGCTGACGCCCCCCGCCTCCGCGTCCGGCACCGGACCCGTCCCGGTCCCGTCCCGCCCGGCCGTCACCGGCCCCGCACGCGAAGCGATCACACCGTGCCCCTGCACCACCCCGCACCCCTGAACGGTGCGCACACCCCCGACCTCTCCGGCGAGACCGTCGTGGCGCTGCACGCCCACCCCGACGACGAGTCGATCTTCACCGGGCTCACCCTGCGCCGCCTCGCCGACGCCGGCGCCCGGATCGTGCTGGTCATGGCGACCGGCGGCGACCTGGGCGGCTCCCGGCTGCCGCTGGCCGACGGGGAGACCGTCACCGCGCGGCGCCGCCGCGAGCTGGAGGACGCCGCCGCGCTGCTGGGCGTGTCCCGGCTCGTCCTGCTCGGGCACCGCGACTCGGGCCTGCCCGGCGGGCCCGGCACCGCGCACCCGCACGCCCTCGCCGGCGCCGACCCGGTCGTCCTCGGACGCACCGTGGCCGAGCTCGTCGACGCCGAGGGCGCCGGCACCGTCGTGCACGACGACGACGCCGGCATCTACGGCCACCCCGACCACCGCGCCGCGCACGCCGCCGGCGCCGTGGCCGTCGCGCTCACCGGCGCGACCGGCTACCGGATGACCGTGGACCGGGAGCACCTCGCCGTCTCGGCCCGCGACGGGCACCTCGTCCACGGCGCCGCCCGGGCCGCGGGCGTGCCGTTCGGCCGGGTCACCGCCGAGATCGCGGTCGCGGTCGCCGGGACCGCCGCCGAGCTCGCCGTCAAGCGGGACGCGATGCTGGCGCACGCCAGCCAGATCGACCCGGCCGGTGTCCCGGGGGACGGCTTCGCCGCCGCCTACGGCTACGAGTGGTTCCTGCGCGGGGAACGCGACGGTGCCCCCGCCGCACCGGGCGTCCTCGACGCCCTCGGCAACGCCCACCTGCTCGCCGGCGCCCGCTGAGCGGACCCCGGTGATCGATCCGGTCACCGGGGGCTCACGGTCGCGGTCGTACCCTCCTCGGTGTGGCGTCCGTGCGCGTGCCCCCAGCTCCCGGCCCGGTGGCCGGTGACCCCGCAGTGAGCCGCCGCCGGCGGTGGCTCGCCTCCGGTGCCGTCGCCGCCGTCGCGGCCGCCGCCGGGGTGCTGCTCTACCTGTCCTTCCCCCCGCGCGACGGCCTGTGGTGGCTGGCGGTGCCGGCGTTCGCCGTGCTCGGCCTGCTGCTGCGGGACGCCCGCCCCGGCCGCGGGTTCCTGGCCGGGTTCGCGTTCGGGCTCGGGTTCCTGGTCCCGCTGCTCGTCTGGGTCGGCGCCCTGGTGCAGACCCCACCGTGGCTGGCGCTGTCGGCGTTCGAGTCGCTGTTCCTCGGCCTGACCGGCGCGGTGATGGCGCTGGTGTCGCGGGTACCCGGGCGGCTCGGCGTGCTGTGGCCGGTGTGGGCCGCGGCCGTGTGGGTCGGGGGCGAGCTGCTGCGCGGCAGCGTGCCGTTCGGCGGGTTCCCGTGGGGCCGGGTCGGGTTCTCCCAGCCGGAGTCCCCGCTGCTCCCGGTGGCCGCGATCGGCGGTGTGCCGCTGCTGTCGTTCGCCACCGTGCTCGCCGGGCTCGCGCTCACCGAGCTGCTCCGGCGCGCGGTCGCGGGCCGGGTCGCCGGCCTGCCGGCACCCCGTCCCGCCGGTGACGGCCGCGCGGGCGCGCTGCGGGCGGTCGCCGTGCCGGTCGTCCTGCTGCTGCTCGTCGGGGTGGCCGGACCGCTCGCGGCGCTGGTGCCGCCCTCGCCGGGGCCCCCCGCCCGCACCGTCACCGTCGCCGCGATCCAGGGGAACGTCCCCCGGCTCGGCCTGGACTTCAACGCCCAGCGCCGGGCCGTGCTCGACAACCATGCACGCGAGACCGAGAACCTCGCCGCCGAGATCGCCGCCGGCCGGCAGCCGCAGCCGGACCTGGTGATCTGGCCGGAGAACTCCTCCGACATCGACCCGCTGCGCAACCCGGACGCCGCCGCCCGGATCGACGCGGCCGCCCGCGCGGTCCGGGCCCCGATCATGGTCGGGGCCGTGCTGGTCAACCCGGGCCGGACCACGAGCAACGCCGCGCTCGTGTGGGAGGCGGGCACCGGCGTCGTCGACCGGCAGGACAAGCGGCGCATCCAGCCGTTCGGCGAGTACATGCCGTGGCGGTCCTTCTTCCGCCTCTTCTCGTCCTACGTGGACCGGGCGGGCTACTTCGTCCCGGGCGGCGGCGACGGCCTGGTGGACCTGGCCGGGGTCCCCACCGCGGTCGCGATCTGCTGGGAGATCGCCTTCGACGACGCGTTCGGCGACGCCGTCGACGCCGGCGCGCAGCTGCTCGCCGTCCCCAGCAACAACGCGACCTTCGGCTTCTCCGAGATGACCTACCAGCAGATGGCGATGTCCCGGGTCCGCGCCGTGGAGTTCGACCGGCCGGTCGTCGTGGCGACCACCAGCGGGGTGTCCGGGATGATCACACCGCAGGGTGCCGTCACGGCCCGGACGGGCCAGTTCGTCCCCGGAGTCCTGGTCGATCGCATCGAGCTGCGCACGACGACTACGCTGTCCGCACGGCTGCGCTCCGGACCGGAGTGGACGCTGACCGTGATCGGCCTCCTCGCCGCCGGTGCCGCATGCGTGGCGGTGCGGCGGGAACGGGGCGAGGCAGTAGGGTCGGCGGAGCCGTCGGATCGGCGCGCGCGGGCGGGGAAGGACGAGGATGGCTGAACCACCGGGCCCGGTGCTGGTCGTCGTGCCGACCTACGAGGAGCGGGAGAACCTCGGTCCCGCGGTCGCGCGGCTGCACGCGGCGGTCCCGGCGGCCGACGTCCTCGTCGTCGACGACGCCAGCCCGGACGGCACCGGTGAGCTGGCCGACGAGCTCGCCTCGGCCGACGAGCGGGTGCGTGTCCTGCACCGGGCCGGCAAGGACGGCCTCGGTGCCGCCTACCTCGACGGGTTCCGGCACGCCCTGACCGGCGAGCACCAGGTCGTCGTGGAGATGGACGCCGACGGCTCGCACGCCCCCGAGGACCTGCCCGCCCTGCTGGCCGCGCTGGGCGACGCCGACGTCGTCCTCGGCTCCCGGTACGTGACCGGTGGCCGCGTCGTGAACTGGCCGTGGCACCGCGCGGCGCTGTCCCGCGGCGGTAACCTCTACTCGCGGCTCGCCCTCGGCGTCCCGATCCGCGACATCACCGGCGGCTACCGCGTCTACCGGCGCTCCGTTCTGGAGCAGCTGCACCTCGACTCGGTGGCGTCCCAGGGCTACTGCTTCCAGGTCGACATGGCCTGGCGCGCCGTCCGGGCCGGCTTCCGCGTCCAGGAGGTGCCGATCACGTTCACCGAGCGGCAGCGCGGCGCGTCGAAGATGAACGGCGCGATCGTCGCCGAGGCGCTCTGGCGGGTGACCTGCTGGGGTCTGTCGCACCGCCTGGGCCGCGACCTCCCGCAGGAACCGGCCGGCCCGGTCGCCGAGGGCGCCCGCTCCTGAGCGGACGCCCCCGGGGCACCGGGGCTCACGACCGCGCGGGGAGCTCCGCCAGCTCGGGGACCAGGTCGTCGAGGCCGAGGGTGCCCTGCGCCAGCGCGGCGGCGTGCCAGGCGGCCAGGTCGAAGGTCTCGCCACGGGCCCGGTGCGCCTCGCGGGCACGCTCGCGGCCGGTCAGCCAGGCACGCTCGCCCAGCTTGTAGCCGATCGCCTGGCCCGGCCCGCCCAGGTAGCGCAGCAGCTCAGAGTCGGCCAGCGCGTCGCCGCCGCCGACGTGCATCCCGAAGAACTCCCGTCCCAGCTCCGGGGTCCAGGTCAGGCCCGCGCCGACCGGGGAGTCGTCCGGGACCGGCAGCGACAGGTGCATCCCGAGGTCGATCACCACGCGGACCGCGCGCAGCATCTGGCCGTTGAGGTAGCCGAGCCGTGAGCCCGGGTCGGTGTGGTGGCCCAGCTCGTCCATCAGCAGCTCGGCGTAGAGCGCCCACCCCTCGACGTCCGCGCTGACCGCGCCCACCAGCGACGTCTGGAACGTCGACAGCTCGGAGGACCGCAGCGCCCAGGACGCCAGCTGGAGGTGGTGCCCCGGGACGCCCTCGTGGTACCAGGTGCTGATCAGGTCCCACATCGGGTAGCGGTCGTCGGGCGTGGCGGGGAGCCAGGTCCGGCCCGGCCGGGAGAAGTCCAGCGACGGCGGCGTGTAGTACGGCGCCGCGGCGCTGCCCGCCGGTGCGAGGCGGGACTCGACGTCGCGGATCCGGCCCGACAGGTCGAAGTGCGTGCCGTCGAGCTCCGCGATCGTGTCGTCCATGATCTTCTGCAGGTGTGCCCGGGCGGCCTCGCCACCCTCGACGACGCCGCTGGCGCCGCCGTCGGAGTCGAGGAAGGCCATCGCCTCGCGGGTGGTGCCGCCCGGGACGATCCGGTCCGCCTCGGCGGCCATCTCGTCGCGCAGCCTGCGGAACTCCGACCAGCCCCAGGCGTACACCTCGCCGGGGTCGATGTCGGCGCCGTTCCAGAAGCGGGACGCGATCCGGTACCGGTCGGCGCCGACGCCGTCCGGGGTGCCCTCCGCCGCGGGCAGGTACTCCTCCCGCAGCCAGTCCCGCAGGCCGGCGAGCGCCTCCGACGCCTGCGCCGCGCCCCGGTCCAGGTCGGCGCGCACCCCCGGGCCGACCTCGGCCTGCCCGGCGAACCCCGCGAACCAGCCCCGCCCGCCGGCGTCGGCGTTCCAGGACTCGATCTGCTCCGCGACCCGGGCGACCTGCCGGGGCGCCGCCAGCAGTCCCTGACGGCGGCCCTCGGCCAGCGAGGCCCGGTACTGCTCCATCGCGGCGGGCACCGCCGCCATGCGGGCGGCGACGGTGGCCCAGCCGGCCTCGTCGTCGACGGGCATGAGCGTGAAGGCGGTCCGGATCGTGGCGAGCGGCCCGAACAGCTCCTGGACCGCGCGCAGCGGCTCGCCGGACGCGGCGTGGTCGATCTGGGCGCCGAGCCGCTCGGTCAGCAGCCGGGCGCAGCGCCGCTCGTCGGGATCGGCCGGGTCGGGGAGCGCGGCGAGCCGGTCCAGGGTGTCCCGGCAGGCGGCGACGACGGCGGCGGTCCCGTCGGGGGAGAGGTCGGGCAGCTCGTCCTGCCGCTCGGTGTACCCCAGGTCCCCGGCGAGGATCGGGTCGAGGCGGGCGAGGCGGCGGACGTGGTCGTCGGCCAGGTCCCGGACGGCCCGGTCGGCTCCGCCGGGGCGGGAGGCGCTGCTGCTGTGATCGCTCATCGCCGCCATCATGCCCCGGACACGACGGAGCCCGGACCCGCGCGGGGGTCCGGGCTCCGTACGACTGTGCTCCGAGCTCAGGCGATCTCGGCGCGCCGCTCGTGCAGAAGCTCCAGCCGCTCGTTGAGCAGCTCCTCCAGCTCGGCGATGGAACGCCGCTCGAGAAGCATGTCCCAGTGGGTACGCGGGGGCTTCTGCTTCTTCTGCTCGGGCTCGACACCGTCGACCCGGCGCCCGACGCCGCCCTGGGGCGACTCCCAGGTCGCCGGAGCCTCGGCGTCGTTCGCGAACGGCACCTCGAACTCGTGACCGGACTCGGACACATACCGGACCATCTGCCGCGGCGCCAGGTCGTGGTTGCGGTCGGTCTCGTAGCTGACAGCCCCGAGCCGGCTGCCACGCAGAACGCGGTCGGCCATGCGTCGTCACCCTCCTTGCGATCTGTCGAGGCGGCGGCACCTCGACGGTTACGTCGCCGCCACCGGGTGTAACGTTCGTGGCGCTACGCTATTCCGGCGGCGGGGCAGGCGGATCACCCCGGTTCTTACCCGGGGGTAACCCTCTCTGCGCCCGATGGGCCAGTGTTCCCTACCGGAGCCCGTTACACACGCTGATGTGACGTGTCAGCCATGTGTGATGGCACTCACACCAGGGTCGACGAGTGTTCACGTGCCCGATCGTGCCTGTGCACGGGCCGGGGAGCGGACCGGCAGCAGCGCGAGGAACCCGGCCAGGAGCACGACGACGATGCCGATCGTGCCGGCCCGGTCGGAGCCGAACAGGTAGGTGAACAGACCGATCAGCGCCGGGGCGAGGAACGAGACGGCCCGCCCGGTGGTCGCGTAGAGCCCGAACAGCTGCCCCTCCCGGCCCTCCGGGCACATCCGCAGCAGGTACGACCGGGACGACGCCTGGGCCGGTCCGACGAACACCCCCAGCACCAGCCCGAAGATCCAGAACATGGTCGGGCCGGACACGAACAGCAGCACGACGCCGACCACGGTGAGACCCGCGAGCGAGCCCGCGACGACCGCCTTCGGACCGAACCGGTCGTCGAGCCGGCCACCGGCGAGCGCGCCGAGCGCGGCCACCACGTTGATCGCGACACCGAAGATCAGCACCTGGCCCGGGTCGAGCCCGTACACGGTCACGGCGAGCACCCCGCCGAAGGCGAAGATCGCGTTGAGCCCGTCGCGGTAGAGCGCGCTGGCGCCCAGGAAGTACACGGTGTGCGGGCTCGACCGGTAGAGGGCGACCAGGTCGGTGACGAGCCGGCGGTAGGAGCCCACCACGCCCAGCCGTGGTGACCCGGGCGACGCGGGCCGCGTCTCGGGGAGCAGCAGGAACATCGGGACCGCGAAGACCGCGAACCAGACCGCGGCGACCACTACCGAGATCCGGACGTCGAACCCGCCGTCGGTGGGCACGCCGAGCAGGCCGCCGTCGCCGGACAGGAAGCACACGTAGACCAGGAGCAGCAGGACGATCCCGCCGACGTAGCCGAGCGCCCAGCCGAACCCCGACACCCGCCCGACCGTCGCCGGGGTCGAGACCTGGGCCATCAGCGCGTAGTACGAGACGTACGCCAGCTCCGCGAAGATCGACGCCAGGCCGAGCAGCAGCAGGCCCAGCCACAGGTACGACCAGTCGTCGCGGACGGCGAACATCGCGGCCATCGACAGCACGACGAGCGCCGTCCAGATCCCGGTGGACCGCAGCCGGTGCCCGGCGCGGTCGGCGCTCTGCCCGATCACCGGCGCCATCAGCGCGATGAGGACGCCGGCTGCGGCGGTGGACCAGGCGAGCCAGCTGTTCGCGGAGACCGGGCCCGGCAGGCCGGCACCGACGGCGTCGGTCAGGTAGACCGAGAACACGAAGGTCAGGGCGATGTGCTGGAAGCCCGACGAGCCCCAGTCCCAGAGCCCCCAGGCCCACACGCGGGATCGGCGGGGCCCGGTCTCGGGCAGTACTGCTGCGGTCACCGGGCGAGGGTATCGGCGGACACCGGGGCCGGCCTCCGTGCGATCACGCAGACCCGGCGCGCTCGCCGAGCACCTGCAGCAGCAGGTCCGGGCGGTCGGACAGCAGCCCGTCGACACCGAGGTCGAGCAGCCGGTGCATCTCCGCCGGCTCGTCGACCGTCCACACGTGCACCTCGTGGCCGCTGCGGTGGGCCGCCGCGACGAACCGGCGGTCGGACGCGACCGGGATCGGCCCGAAGTGGGTCGGCACCTGCGCGAACTCTCCGCCGATCCCCGGGAGCAGCAGGCCCGGGACACCCCAGGCGCGGGCGCGCAGCCCGGTCACCGCCCGCTGCCCCATCGAGGTGCAGAGCCTCGGGCCGGCCTGCGACCGGGCGCGTGCGAGGCGGCGGTCGTCGAACGAGCCGAGGCAGACCCGGTCCCAGGCGTCCGCCGCGTCGAGCACCGCCAGCGCGGGGCCGACGACGTGGTCGGACTTCAGCTCGATCGTGATCCGCACGCCGGGCAGCGCGGCGAGGACGTCGGCGAGCCGCGGGAGCGGCTCCCGGTCCCGCACCCGGACCGTGTCCAGCTCCGCGGCGGGCAGTGCGTCGATCCGCCCGGTCGTGCCGGTGGTGCGGTCCAGGGTCGGGTCGTGGTGCACGAACGGCACGCCGTCGGCGCTGGCGTGGACGTCCATCTCGACGTAGCGCAGTCCGTGGTCGGCGGCCGCGACGAACGCGGCGACCGTGTTCTCGCAGCCGTCGAGCTCGCCGAGGTGCCAGCCCCGGTGGGCGTAGGCGCGCGGGTACGGACCGTCCAGGTACGGGTGCGGCACGGCGGTCAGCCTGGCACCTCGAAGATCGCCCCACCACGGGGGAGCCGGAAACCCTCGGTGTCCAGCAGGGGACGCATCAGGTCACCGTGGGTGTCCAGCCGGCCGGGCAGGTCGTCGCAGGTGAACACCAGGTCCCCGGCCTCGCGGCAGGCGTCCACCTCGTCCCAGGTGACGGGGGTGGCCACGGTCGGCCGCTCGCGCCCGCGCAGCGAGTACGAGGCGATCGTCGTCTTGGCCGTGTTGTTCTGGCTCCAGTCGACGAACACCTTTCCCCGGCGACGGGCGCGGGTCATCACCGCGATCGTCTCCCGCGGGTGCTCGGCGGCGAGCCGCTC